>NZ_JBAFWP020000002.1:0-188838 GCF_043195135.2 Roseixanthobacter liquoris | reverse complement strand
CGTCGGCCCTGAACTCCGCGAGGATGTCGGTCGTGGATCCGTATTGGAGGGCCTTCGCCGTGATCCGCGTGATGCTTCCACCGAAGCCATCCGGCTGCATCCGCGAACAGGTGAAGGCGACTGTGACGATGATCTCGTCCAGCGTTGGCGACCGGCGGACGATGCTCTGAAGCATCCCATCCCATCCCAGAGCCGCCGCGGAGAGATCGAGTTCAATGTAGTCGTGCGGCTCGCAGTCTTTGGTCTCGGCGAGACGGAGCGCGACGTAGGCGGCGAGGCCGCATTCGAGGTCCTTCGATGCCTCATGCGCCTGGCGAAGCTGTTTCACCTCAATGGCGACCACTTCGCTCGGGCCACAGGAGGAGTGGAAAAAGACGCGGCCGTTTTCGTCGGTCTCCTCGTCGAAGGCCATGCCGAGGATCAGCCGTTCGAGGGGCATGATGTCTGCCGTAGGGATGAATGGCGTGACGACGGTGGGGGAGTAATAATCTGCCATGCTGCCCTCCCCTCAGGCTGCGAGCGCGTCTGGGAGGTAGCGCAGATGTACCGGCAGCTTGGTGGAGATCTGCCCGTCGCTCAGGCCCTCGAGCAGGACCTGGCTGGTACCGGCCCGTCCGCCATAGAACAGCACGGTGCGCTTTCCGCGGTGAAGCGCGGGCCAGCGATCGTCGGCATAGCCGCGATAATCGTCGTTCGTCGCGCTCCAGATGTGCTCGATGCGCTCCTCGCGCGTCATTGCCTTCAAGAAGCGCACCTCGCGCTCGACGATGGCATCGCGCATCCGCTCGGGGGATGCCCTCTCGGAGAGATCGCAATAGCCGTGGAAATAGCGGAGCCGGTCATCAATGATCAGAGAGTAGAACACGCTCGTGACCGAGCCGGTGAAGAACTCACGCATGGCGAACATGCCGTCGCGCATCCAGAGCGGTGGCAGGATTTCCAGCATGTGGTCATGCTCGATCCGGCTGACCTCGAACCACTCGCCGGCATAAAGACCGCTGGAGCCGCCCTCGCCGCGGTTCGGTCGCTGCGCATGCCGGTCGAACATGCGGAACATCTGCCGACGATCGGCTACACCCTGATAGACTTTGTGGATCTGAATGGTGGGGATCATGCTGGGCTCCTTCAGCCTTGTTGGGCCGGAGCGCGGCTGATCCTTGCGATCTCGCCGTCACCCTCGGCCCTTCATGACCCCTTCGCGGGAGCCGCCTCCCCGCCTCGGCGGGTCAAGGGCCCGCGGAACGCGGGCGGAGCTTCACCCTTGACGCGCCAGGCGGGCATGCGGCAGCCGGGCTCTTCTCTATTCCCTTCCTCCGCCTTCTTCTCCATGGCTCGGAGATCCTCATTCCAGTCTCCCAATGTTGGGCGCAACCGCATGAATCGGCACGAGGCATCTCGGCCAATCGCCTGCAGCCGCATCGCGTAGGTTTCGCCCTGTGTGTTGTTGTCGGTGGCAGCGACGAGAAGCGCAGCCTCCCGTGAGGCGAGCGCCCGGATCGCAGCCTCCGTCGATGGTGCCCAGCCTCCGCCAGTGCTGACGAACAGGCTGTCGGGTCGTATGTCCTCAATCTCGGCGAGGCTCATGGCGTCGATCGCTGCCTCCGTCACGCAGATGCGTCGGACATCGGGAGGCCCAAGTCGGAACAAGACCTTTGCGCCCCCTGTCGCGAAGCCTCGCCATTCCGGCCCCCGCTCCTCCCAGCCGGTGACGAAGCCCGCGTCATCTGTGTGAGCTGCCCACATGCTGCCGCGAGGGCCTTCTCGAAGTCGGTCCAGCTCGATCGCTGCGCGGATGACCGCGTCGGAGAGGCAGCGTTCCTCCCTGAGGAAGCGCGAGGTGCGCGAGTCTCGCCATGGTCTCCGACGACGGAACCAGCGTTCCGCAACACTGAAGTCCGTATCCCGGGCGCGCTCTGGACCCGACCAAGCCGGCTCAGCCGGGACAAAACCGACCAGCGCTGCGACGCGATCGAGGCATTCTGCAAAGCCGGCGCCATGGAGGCGCTCGACAAGCCCATACACATCGCCCTTGGCATCCGACAGAGGATCGAACCATCCCTTGCCGGCATGGATTATGATGATGATGTCGGCCCCCCGGCGGTACTTCATGGCGCGCCGGGTGCTCTCCCTCATATCGACGGCGAAACCGGCATTCTCCAACACCGTCGTGCAAGCCACACACGCCTTGAGATCCTCGATTTTCCCTCTATCCATGCTCTTCCCCCGGAGGAGCCTCTGAGGCGTCCGGGACCTTTCCTGCTCAGGTTTCCCTCCCCACGCATGCGGGGGCCGGTCCCGGCTGCCGCGAAGAGCGAAGGCGGCAAGGGCGCGGCCGGCTGCCAGTGACTTTCCGAGCGCTTGTACGCATGAGTTGCCGGCCGCGGCGCAGCCTCCCTTGCTGCCGCCCGCTCGCGAGCGGCATGCGCGTTTCTGGCAATCAGACTCGCTACGCGGAAAGGAAAGGGGTCGTAGGGCTGATTAGATTGGTTCGTCGACAATCACAGCGAGCTAGATCCTCGGTCGTATGGGATGAACTGCCAACGCCGCGAATGGCTCTGAATTGGTGGCGATCCATAGAATGGATGGCTGGTTAAGGCCGAAGATTTCCACGACCGTGCCTTCGAGCGCCACTTTCATCGAATGACATCCCACCAAGTCATCCGCTTCAACGCGCATTAGAAGCGCACCGTGTCCGACACGAATAATCGAGCGGCCCACTTCGAATATAAGGTACAGATCCGTCTCGCTACGACTTATACCCGTGCACAGATCTATTAATCTATCGCAAATTTGATCGAGCACCGCGTCGCCTTCAGGGACATATATACTTGATTCGAATATCAGCTTTCTCATACGAGGCTCCTTCCACGCCCGTATCCTTGAAATCGCAACCAATGAATGGATTGAGAACTGATTTAGCGTATTTGCCAGATAGGCATGGTGTCACTTTCCATCAAATTGTGAGAACCCTTTCCATTTATCCCAAACACTTAGTAAGCATCTAATTTGAAAATGGGCAGTTAATTTTAGAACCCGCCTTGGATTTTGTCACTAAATTTGAGATAACAATGACTCACCTCCAAAGGCCGCTAATTCTCTTGCGGGATGCACTTGAGGTGAGGATCTCGGTGCCAGGATTCTTACAATTAAATGCCCAACCGCGCGGAAACGAATGCATTCTTATATTTAAATTCCAAGCGACATGTGACGCCTCATCGTTCCTTAATTGGCATGCTTACGTTTCCTGCCGCTGCGAACGCCGCCATGATCGCGAGCAGGCCAAGGACCACAAACGCAAATGAAAGGTTCGCTCCGGACCCGATTAGTCCCGCCATGGGAGCCATGACGATCCAACACAGGCCGAGCATGGCGACGCGGCACCTCCGGAGCAACACGCGATCCTCGGCTCTGCTCGACCGCTCGATGAATTGTCCGATCGGGAGCTGGGCGAGCGAGCATCCGACGCCGAGCACAAACCACAGAATCAGAAGGCACCGAATGCATCCGCGAGGCTTCCAATAAAGAGGCCGGACGAGACCAACGCCGCTCCGAAAAGAGCGGTGGCCGATGCGGGAATACGTGCCGATATTTGCAGCGCCAAGACGATCCCCGCAATGCTCCCAAAGCCGAATACCGCCAAAGCGATCGCGACGGCCACCTCGCTTCGGCCGAACACTGCCATCGCAAGCACCGGCGTGTTGACCAGAATCATGGAAGCGGCGGCAACGAACACGATGTTCATCGCAATGATCCCGCGAAACGATCGATCGCGAAGTAAATCAAGCCCAGCGCGCAACCCGACGATCTGACCTTTTGATGGGATAGGTGACATCGAGCGAGGCAAATCCGCGAATATGGCGAGGATTATCGACGCGAGGATCGTAGCGTAGCTACCGATCATGAGTGCCTCGGTGCCCGCGATTCCCAGGAGTAGTGCGGCGATAAGGGGGGTGAGGGCAGACTCGAGGTTCGAGGCAAGGCTTACCAAGTTGACGGAGCGCTTGCGATCTGGGTCGGATCGAAGGATGGAAAGCGCAGTCCCTCTGAAAGTCGCGCTGAATCCGGTCGAGGCGACCTCCAGAAGAAACAAGGCAACGACGATCTGCCAGGCGGCGTCCACGATCAAGGTCAAGGTGACCGGGAGCACCAACCCACGCTACATAGGAGAAAGCTAAGTCGAGGGGCTAGACGCCGTAAGACTGCGGGAGCCAGCGCTCCACCGAAGTGCGAGACCGCCATTCTTGCTGCGATCGCAATCCCAAGTACGACGCCCGAGCTCCAGCCCGCCAGCGCGAAGGCCGCCAGATAAAAGCCGACCGCCGCCTGTCCGGTGGCGATCAGCATGCACACTTGCAAAAGAAAGATGAACCTGTAAGCATGGTTCTCCAGCACGTCGAGAACCTTCGCGGCCGCAGCGACCTCCATGGATTGCTTCGAATGTCGCATTTCATTTGGCACCTGAAGCTGGGAGAGGACGGCGGGCATGGCCCGCCGTCCTCCGGGTTGGCTCGTTAGGGTGTGGTCATGAGGACCGGCCTGTCATTCAGCGAGTTCGGCAGCACGCCGATATACGGGTTGGCCGGCCGCACGATGACGGGAACGCCCCTGATGGAAGTTCCCGGCGTACTTGTGGCAGCGGACGTGCGCCCGCTCGGGAAATCTCCCTGCTGCACATCGTAGAACTCGTGCCGCTCCTGCTCCTCCGCGGTCAACGTAGACGAGTAAGGCTCAGCCTGTACGCTCGAGACGGCGAGAAGCACTGTGGATGCGATAAGTGCATAGCGAAGCATAATTTACCTCGATGATTGGAATTGAAGTGTTCTTTAAAGCTTCATTTCCAAGCATTCGAGGAGGTGGGATCTCTGCGGAAGGGTTCGTCGCAACCCACTGCTGGTCGCTGATTTCCCAATCAATCACCGCCGCAAAACCGGTTGAGTTGGTCGTCGGTATTGGAACCACCACATGAGAGCACGTGTGGCATTCGTCGCCAAACACGATGGCATCGCTCGAATCTCTCCCAGCGCCATCTGTGGAGCTATCGGCCACCTGCAAAACCGATGTTTGAGCAAATACATCAGGCGATCCCGCCACTAGGCCGGCTCCGATCATCGCAGGCACAACTAAGACGCGGAGAATGATCGATATCGCCTGAAGTATTATGATATTCATTACTATTCTTCTATGTTCTTATTTATAATATCTGATTCTAGCTTGGGTTATTAACCCAATACTTATGGCGTCAATCAAGTCTACACTTTGTAGGCATTAGGAAAAATTGCCTCCAAATGATAATTGGGGGGCAAATTATTATAACATTATGATTTTGATTCTTGGATACATTGATTATATGTGATTTTACAATGCACTAATTCGTGTTGACGATACCATTTGTTCTTTTCGATACAGATCTTGAGTTTACTGGAGCAAAAGTTCGCATGCTCCTTTGGGTTTGAATGTTCCGTATCCGCTGTCTGAGCCAGCGCGGACTCAGCGCATCCCAGCGCTACCAAAAAGACGACGATGAATTTCATTATCGTTTCTCCTGTTCCGAGGTAGTGGGCCATCCGACATGCGAGGACGTCGATGCAATCCATCGATGCTGAACGGCTTTTTGTGCTTAGCCGCGCCTGCGGACGCGGAATTGTAAAAAAGCTACTTCGCAACAGCACCACCTTGACCGCCCGAAGTTGGCGCAAAGGATGGGAAGGGAAGGAACCACGGAAAGGCCGAAGGTGGAGGTTTAGAGGTTTGGGTACTCTTTCCGTGGGTCGAAGGGTGGCTGAGCCCGAGCTGCACGTCCCGGAAGACATGTCGCTCCTTCTCCTTGGGCCCCCGAGGATTTCCCTCGAGCGCGTCGGCGGGGACGGCCGAAACCAGCAGCACGACTGTGAGCGTCGCCGCGCCGACACGCCGTAAGAAGGGAAGGCATAATCCCATGTCAGTCTCTCCTTGGATCAGGGGGTTGTGAATTTCGCCTGCCCGGACTTTCCGGCGACCGTCTTGACGACCAAGGTGATGGCGGCGCCGGAAGGAATTGGCGCAGCCGCCTGTCCCGAAAGCGCCTCCTTCGAAGGCGTGAGCTGCAAGGTTTTGCGGTCATTACCGGCGACGATCATCGCCGACCCCGTGAAGCCGGTCGTATCGACGGGCTTTCCGGCTTCGTCGAAGATCTTCACCGTCAGAGATGGGCCGGAAACAAGAAGCTCCGCATGGACGCCGGCGACGTCCTCCATCGGGCCGCCGTTTGGCCCCTTCTGGTTTCCATGAGCGTGCTGGGCCAAGGCCGGCCCCGACAGCAATAATGCGCCGGCGATGGCAATCAATTTCAGCATGGACATCTCCTTCATGGGCTTGGAGTGGAAGCGACCTCGGCGGCCGGGTCGGGTGGGGTGTCTGTCTGCTCCGTCTCACGCCTGAACAGGACGTAGAGCGCGGGCAGGACCAATAGGGTGAGGATGGTGGAGGAGATGATGCCGCCGATGACCACGGTGGCGAGCGGTCGCTGCACCTCCGCGCCCGGCCCCGTCGCCAACGCCATGGGCACGAAGCCCAGGGAGGCGACGAGCGCGGTCATCAGCACCGGCCGCAAGCGCGTCAGCGCCCCTTCCCGCACCGCCTGCAGGATCGCCTTCCCCTCGGCCCTCAAGCGCTGGATGAAGGCGATGATGACGAGCCCGTTCAGCACTGCGACGCCCGACAGGGCGATGAAGCCAATCCCCGCGCTGATGGAGAGCGGGATGTCCCGCAGCAGAAGTGCAGCGATGCCCCCGGTCAACGCCAGCGGCACACCGCTGAACACCAGCAGAGCATCGCCCATGGAGCCGAAGCTCATGAACAGCAGTAGGAAGATGAGCAGCAGCGCGATGGGCACCACGATGGCGAGGCGCTGGCTGGCGGAGACCAGTTGCTCGAACTGGCCGCCCCAGCCAACCCAGTAGCCCTCCGGAAGCTTCACCTTCTCGCCGACCTGCTTCTGGGCGTCAGTGACGAACGAGCCGAGGTCCCGGTCTCGCACGTTGGCGCTCACCACGATGCGCCGCTTGCCGTTCTCGCGGCTGATCTGGTTGGGGCCGGGGGACACCGTGAGGTTGGCGATGGAGGAGAGCGGCACATAGCGGATCTGGGAGGCCGTAGCCGTTCCCCAGGTCGCACGGACAGGCCTGCCCTCGTCGTTCGCCGGCGGCAGCGGGATCGGCAGGGCGCGCAGCGCCTCAATGTCGGTGCGCAACGCCTCCGGCAGGCGCACGACGATGTCGAAGCGCCGGTCGCCTTCGAACAGCACGCCCGCCTCCTTGCCGCCCACAGCGATCTCGATCAGTTCCTGCACGTCGGCGACGCTGACGCCGTAGCGCCCCATCGCCGCCCGATTCAGCTCCACGGTGAGCATGGGCAGGCCCGAGACCTGCTCGGTCTTCACGTCCGCCGCACCGGGCACCTTCTGGAGCACCGCCTGCACCTGCCCCGCCACCTGGAGCAGGGTGTCGAGGTCGTCCCCGAAGATCTTCACGCCCACGTCGCTGCGGATGCCGGAGATCAGCTCGTTGAAGCGGAGCTGGATGGGCTGGGAGAGCTCATAATTGCTTCCGGCCACTTCCTCGGCCGCCTTCTCGATGTCCTCCATCAGCTCGGCCTTGGACTTGGAGGGGTCCGGCCATTCCGCGCGCGGCTTCAGCATGATGTAGCCGTCGGAGATGGACGGTGGCATCGCGTCGGTGGCGATCTCTGCCGTGCCGACGCGAGCGAAGATCTCCTTCACCTCGGGCACCTTCAGCAGGCGTTTTTCGAGGGCCTCCTGCATTTCCAAGGACTGCGTCAGGCTGGTGCCGGGCACGCGCAGCGCCTGGATGGCCGCGTCGCCTTCGTCCAGGCTCGGGATGAACTCCCCGCCCATGCGGGAGGCGGCAAGGCCGCTCGCGATCACCAAGGCAGCAGCGCCCACCGCCACCACGCCGCGATAATTGATGCTGGCATCCAGCAGCGGCGTGTAGAGGCGCCGCGCGCCGCGCATGATGAAGTTCTCGTGCTCCGACACCTTGCCGGTCACCACGAGGGCGATGGCCGCAGGCACGAAGGTCATGGAGAACAGCGCCGCGCCCAGGAGCGCCATCAGCACCGTCACCGCCATGGGCGTGAACATCTTGCCTTCCACGCCCGTGAGCGTGAGCACCGGCAGATAGACCACCGCGATGATCATGGTGCCGAACAGGCTCGGCCGGATCACCTCTTTCGAACCCGCAAGGATGGTCTCGAACCGCTCCGCCCGCGTCAGGAGGCGCCCCCTGCGATGCTGTTCCACCGCCAGGAGGCGCAGGCAGTTCTCGACGATGATGACGGCGCCGTCGATGATGATGCCGAAATCGATGGCCCCGAGGCTCATCAGGTTGGCGCTGACCTTGTTCTCCACCATGCCGGTGATGGTGAAGAGCATGGCGAGCGGGATCACGCAGGCGGTGACGAGTGCCGCCCGGATGTTCCCCAGGAGGGCGAACAGCACCGCGATGACGAAGAGCGCACCCTCGACGAGGTTCTTCTCCACCGTCGCGATGGTGGCTTCCACGAGGTGCGAGCGGTCGTAGACAGCGCGGGCGATAACGCCTTCGGGGAGCGAGCGGGAGATGTCCTCCAGGCGCTTCTCCACGCGCTGGGCCACCGTGCGACTGTTCTCGCCGATCAGCAGCATGGTGGTGCCGAGCACCACCTCCTCCCCGTTCAGCGTCGCCGCGCCCGTGCGCAGCTCCTTGCCCTCGCGCACATCGGCGATGTCGCCAATGCGGATGGGCGTGCCGGAATGGCTGCCGATGACGATCTCCCGGATCTCGTCCGCATTGGCCACCTGGCCGGGCGTGCGGACGAGGTATTGCTCGCCGTTCCGCTCGATATAGCCCGCGCCCACGTTCGCGTTGTTGGCCGCGAGCACGGTCATCACGTCCCGGAACGAGATGCGGTAGGCCATGAGCCGCGCCGGGTCCGGCAGCACATGGAACTCGCGCTCATAGCCGCCGATGGTGTTCACCTCGACCACGCCGGGCACGGTGCGGAGCTGGGGCTTGATGATCCAGTCTTGGATGGTGCGCAGGTCGGTGGGGCTGTAGGGCTCGCCGGAAGGCTTCTTCGCACCTTCCTTCGCCTCCACCGTGTACATGTAGATTTCGCCGAGGCCGGTGGAGATCGGCCCCATGGCGGTCTCGGTGCCCGGAGGGAGCTGGTCCTTCGCCTGCTGGATGCGCTCGTTCACGAGTTGGCGGGCGAAGTAGATGTCAGTCCCGTCGCGGAACACGACCGTCACCTGGCTCAGGCCATAACGCGACATGGAGCGGGTATATTGCAACCCCGGCAGGCCCCCCATGACGGTCTCGATCGGGAAAGTAATGCGCTGCTCGGTCTCCAGCGGCGAGAAGCCCGGCGCGGACGTGTTGATCTGCACCTGGACATTGGTGATGTCCGGCACCGCATCGATGGGCAGGCGCGTGAAGTTCCAGGCTCCGAACGCCGCGACGCCGAGGCAGACGAGCACCACCAGCCAGCGCTGGCGGATGGAGAAGGAGAGGATGGCGTCGATCATCGCGACGCCTCCCGAGCCACGCGTGCGCCGGCCTCGCGGATGCGGCTGAAGCCCTCGACCGGCGTTACGATGATGACGCCGTCGCCCTTTCGGCCGGTCCATGCAGCTTCCGCTAGGACACGGGAGATCAACTCCACGGCGTCCGCGGAACACACGATCTGTATCTGGAGATGCCGCTGGTAGACGAGATCAGACTCGCTCGCGAGATAGGTTCCCCCAGCGCCCTTTCCACGGCCCTGCCCACGGACCTCCATCAGGGAGAAGCCCGGGAATTCCGGAAGCTCATGGAGGGCACGCACGACGCGGGCTTCAAGCAGGGGATGGATGAATGCGGTGATGAGCTTCAGCTTCTCAGTGCTCATGGCTGGCGCTCCCCTTGGCGAGCTCGGCCTTGATCACGAAGCTGTTCTTGGCCGCGTAGGCATCCCCGAGCATCAAGCCGAACTGCACCTCGACCCATTCCCCGTCCCGCTCGCCCAGTTCCACGTCGCGCGGCTCGAAGGCATCGCCATTCCGGACGAAAACGACCGTCCGGTTGTCGATGGTCTGGAGGGCGTTCAAGCGGACTGCGAGGTCCACGGGCTTCTCGGCCAGCACGATGGTGCCCACGGCGAAGAGGCCGGGCCGAAGCCGCATCCCGTCATTAGGAATGGCGACGCGCGCCAGTGCGCTCTGGGTATCGGCCGCCCCGATGGGGGAGACATAGATGACCTGCCCCTGGATGGGCGCCCCGCCGTCCTCGGGATCGATCTGGACGGGATCGCCAAGGCGAACTTTCGCGAAGTCCTTCCGGTAGACGGAGAGGTCCACCCAAAGGGTGGAGAGATCGGCGACTACGAATGCAGGCTTCTGTTCGGAAACATATTCCCCGAGAGCCACGCCGCGGTCGACCACCGTACCCGAGATGGGCGACTTCAGGTCATAGGTGGTCAGGCTCTGGTTGCTCTCGATGACGGCAAGGACATCGCCCTTGTTGACCTTGTCCCCAAGCCGTTTGCGAATCTCGCGCACGATGCCCGGAAAGCGTGGGGCCACCTGAACGATCGCCTCTTGATTAGGCTGGACGAGACCGTTCAGGCGGAGCCGCTGGCGGAGCTTCTCGGGTCCCGCCGTTTCAAGGCCGATGCCCGCTGCCGCGAGCTTGGCATCATTGAGTTCTATCGCTCCTTCGGAATGTCCCTCCTCCTCTCCATGCCCGCTCCCGACCGCTTGGCTCGCGGTGCCGGATGATGGCTTGTCCTGGAGGGCGTATAGCGTTCCAGCTCCGGCCACGAGGCCGAGCAGGAGCAGCGCCACGTCGCGTCGCGCCGAGCGGATCATTTGGATTTTCCTTTGGTGAAGGTCACCGGCCGGCCCGTCACCCCCTCAAGGGCGGCGAGGGCCGTGTGGTAGGAAACAAGGGCGTCCAGCTCGCGAAGCGAAGTCTCGGTCAGCGATGACTGGGCATCGAGGAGCTCAAGGAGCGTGTAGCGTCCCTCGGAGTAGCCACTCTCGATTCCTTCGAAGGCGCTTTTCGCATCCGGGATCGTGCTGCCGCGAAGGATGGCGACTTCGTCGTAAGACGACTTCAACGAGTCGTAGGCGCGCCCCACTTGTGAGATGAGCGCGCTGCGGACAACCGCTTCCTCGGCCTCGGCCCGGCGCAACGATTCACTGGCCTCGATGATGCCGCCCTGGTTCTGATCGAACACCGGGAGCGGCACCGACAAGGTAAACATCATCCCGCTGTCTGCGGTCTCGTTATAGTGGCGATAGCCAACCCCGACGGTGACGTCCGGAACCGCCTTCGCGCGGGCACCGCTGAGCTCGGCGCTACGCTGTGCCCTCAGGGCCGTGAAGCGGGTGAGCTGCGGGTTCTCCTGCGCCGATTTAAGGATGCGATCGAGCGACGGGGGCGCGCTGATACGGACAAGGTTGCCCGTCACCGCTCCGAACTTCGCCTCCTTGAGGCCCATGAGGAGCGCGAGCTCACGCCGGGCCGTCACCAGCGCCATCTTGGCGCGCTCAAGCTCGACCTTCGCAATATCCGCCGCCACCTTGGCGCGAGAGATCTCCGCGGTTGAGGACGCTCCCGCCTCAACACGATTCTGAAGTAGCGGCATCCATCGCTCGATGGCTCCCGTCTGCGCCTTGAGGATCTCCAGACGGCTCTGGGTGCTGAGGACGGTGACGAAGGCCGCAGTGGTCTCAGCCAGCACCTGGAGGCGGATGGCCTCCCGCTCCCAGCGCGCCACCCCCACCCCGGCGCCGGCGGCGGCGATCCGCGCCTCGCGCTTGCCCCCGAGCTCCACCAGCTGACTGACCTGGAGCGTCTGCTCTGCAAGGTCGAGACCTTGGTAAGAGCCGGAACCGAAGGCGTTGTCCACCTCCAGAGAGAGGTTCGGGTTGGGAAGAAGGGCAGCCTGGACGCTACGGCCGCCCGCCATCCCGATATCGCGCTCGGCGACCGTCAGCCTGGGGTTTGCGGCAAGGGCGCTGGAAAGTGCCTGGGCAAGGGTCAAAGGCCGCGGCGAGGCGGCGAATGTCGGCGACGCGTGAAGCAGCGCGATCGCTGCCCCAAGCGCGAGCGCGAGGGCACGAAAAAACATGATCCATTCCGGGCATGGGTCTGCATTGGCCGACGCGGAGCGTCAGCGCGCGACGAGCGGAGGAATCAGCCTTTTGGAGGACGGAAGTCGGTACCGGGAACGCGGCCGTCAACGAGATGCACCGGCGGCTCCTGAACGGGGAGCGGCAGGTGCACGCGCGGAGCATTAGCCGGGACGTCGATCATCGCCGTGGAACAGCCATGGCAATCATGATCGACCGAAGGCAAGTTCGCAGGGTGATCCGACACCTTCTTGACGATAACGCTGTCTTGCGAAGCTCCGTCGGAGAGGGCAATCACGACGTCGCCATCGTCGACATGATGCGCGGAAAGGGCACCCACAAGCGGACCCAACACTAGGCACAGCATCACGAGCGACACCACCACCCGGCGGATAGCCGGGCGGAGATTCGTGCGGAATACATGTGCGAGGGTGCCACGCATGACGTGAGAAAGACCCCAAGCTCAGGGCGGTGTCAAGGCGATCGACCCCGAGCACGTCATTTTGGCCCGAAGAGCAACGTGACGATTTCGCCCGCTCCAACTCCGATATTTTTCAATGATCTATAGTATCATTGATGGTGATGGCGGCATTCGCCGTGGTCGGCCAGTATCTCGATGACGCGGCACTCTCCCACCTTGCCGTGGGCGCATCCCTCGATCATGCGTTGAAGCTCTCTCTGAAGTGCGACCAGGCTCACGATCCGCGCTTCGACCTCGGCAAGACGGGCACGCGCGATCTTGTCCGCGGTTTCACAGGACTGATCGGGATAATCCTGGAGGACCAAAAGGGTCCGAATTGCGCCAATCTCAAACCCGAGCTCCCGTGCGTGCCGAATGAAGGCAAGGCGGCGGAGATCGGACACGCCGTAGAGCCTCCGGTTGCCGTCGGTTCGAGGCGGAGATGGCAGAAGCCCGATCTGCTCGTAGAACCGGATCGTGGGCACCTTCACGCCGCTGGCCTTCGCCGCAGCGCCGATGGAAACGTCCTTGGACATTCCGCTTGCTCCTCTAGTCGCTAGAGGATGTAGGGTCCCCCGGAACGATGCGAAAGGGCACCCCATGAACGCTCAACTCATTCAAACTCGCTTCCGGGTGAGCGGAATGGATTGCGCCTCGTGCGCAGCGAAAATCGACGCCGCGGCCAGCCGGATTCCCGGCGTGCAGGAAGTGACGATCTCGGTCACAGCCGGAACCATGTCGGTTCGCCATGCGCCCGATAGCGATCTCGTTGCCCTACGAGAGCGCGTCACCAGTTTGGGTTACCAAGTCGCCCCGATCGAGGAGAGACCTCATCGCGGCGACCAGGAACGCGCCGATGGTGGGCCGATGGCGCGCGAGCCGGGTGATGGTGGTGATCATCACCACCATCACCACGAAGGCGATGAGCACCATGACCACCATCACGGGAGCGATACGCAAAGCGGCGACTTGCATAGTCACGACCATGGACCGACGGAAGGGCCGTGGTGGAAATCAGGCAAGGCGCGGCTGACCATCCTCAGCGGACTCGCGCTCGCGGCCGCCTTCGCCGTCGGCACATTCGTCCCGTCCATCGAAGCTCCGGCCTTCATCGTTGCCATGCTCGTGGGATTGGTGCCCATCGCCCGCCGCGCGGTGATGGCCGCGCGCATGGGCATGCCCTTCACCATCGAGATGCTGATGACCATCGCCGCCATCGGCGCCGTCGTCATCGGTGCCGCCGAGGAGGCGGCCGCCGTCGTCTTCCTGTTCCTGGTCGGGGAATTGCTGGAGGGAGTCGCCGCAGGGCGGGCGCGGGCGAGCATTCAGTCCCTCACGGCCCTCGTTCCCAAGACGGCGCTGCTGGAGCGGGATGGCGGCACCCGGGAGGTTCCGGCCGAAGACCTGGCCGTGAACGACGTCATCCTCGTGCGACCGGGCGACCGCATCCCCGCGGACGGCATGATCGTCTCCGGAGAAAGCGCGATCGACGAAGCGCCGGTCACCGGCGAGAGCACCCCCGTGCGGAAAGGCGTGGACGCCAATGTCTTCGCGGGCACCGTGAACGGCGATGCCGCCCTCCGGATTCGTGTGACCGCCGCCGCCGAGGACAACACCATCGCCCGCGTCGTGAAGCTCGTGGAGGAGGCTGAGGAATCGAAGGCGCCGACCGAGCGGTTCATCGATCGCTTCTCCCGCTACTACACACCCGGCGTGGTCGTGGTCGCGGCTCTCGTCGCGATCGTCCCGCCGCTTCTGTTCGGTGGGGGATGGGACGAGTGGATCTACAAAGGACTCGCCATCCTCCTGATCGGTTGTCCGTGCGCTCTCGTGATCTCAACCCCCGCCGCCATCGCGGCCGGGCTTTCTGCCGGAGCGCGCCGGGGCCTTCTCATGAAGGGCGGTGCCGTCCTGGAGGGGCTGGGGAAGATCACCGCCGCCTGCTTCGACAAGACCGGCACACTCACCGAGGGCAAGCCCAAGGTCACCGATGTCATCAGCTTCGGCCGTAGCGAGCAGGACGTCCTCAGGCTGGCTGCCGCCCTGGAGACCGGCTCCAGCCACCCGCTCGCCAAGGCGATCCTTGACAAGGCGGAAGCGGATGGCATCGTGGTGCCCTTCGCAGGCGATGGCAAGGCGCTCGGCGGCAAGGGCGTGACCGCAACCGTCGAAGGATTCCAGGTCTTCCTCGGTTCCCCGAAGGCTGCCGGCGAGCATGTCCCGCTCCCATCGGAGGCGACGTCGCGGATCACCGCCTTGAACGACGAAGGCAAGACGGTGTCGGTTCTGGTCGTGGACGGGGAGATCGCCGGCGCGATCGCCATGCGTGACGAGCCGCGTCCCGATGCCCTCCGCGGTCTTCGCATGCTCGCGGATGCGGGCCTGCGCACCGTGATGCTCACCGGCGATAATCGCCGCACGGCGGAAGCCATCGGACGCCAACTCGGCATTGAGGTCAGGGCGGAGTTGCTGCCCGAGGACAAGCAGCGCATCGTCGGCGAATTGAGGTCCCAGGGCCTCGTCGTGGCCAAGGTGGGCGACAGCATCAACGATGCTCCGGCCCTCGCCGCGGCGGACGTGGGCATCGCCATGGGCGGAGGCACCGACGTCGCGCTCGAGACCGCCGACGCTGCCATCCTGCACGGGCGGGTTTCCGACGTTGCCACGATGGTGGACCTCTCGAACCGCACCATGGGCAACATCCGTCAGAACATCACCATCGCCCTGGGGCTGAAGGCAGTATTCCTGGTGACAACCGTGATCGGGATCACCGGCCTGTGGCCCGCCATCCTGGCCGATACGGGCGCGACCGTGCTGGTGACGCTGAATGCCTTGCGGCTTCTGGGCTACAAGCCTTCATAGCGGGAGCCGTCGCCCGGTACGCGCTTGACTGCGATCAAGGCGTGCCTGGAGACGTCAGCGCCCGCGGGTCATCGCCTTCCGGAAGGCTTCGAGGGTTTCGGCGCTCACATGATGCTCGATGCCCTCCGCATCAATCCGCGCCACCTCTTCGCTCACGCCCAGCGATCGCAGGAAGTCCTCGACGACCCTGTGCCGTGCC
Source organism: Roseixanthobacter liquoris (assembly GCF_043195135.2). NCBI lineage: Bacteria > Pseudomonadati > Pseudomonadota > Alphaproteobacteria > Hyphomicrobiales > Xanthobacteraceae > Roseixanthobacter > Roseixanthobacter liquoris. Next base: position 173,166 of record NZ_JBAFWP020000002.1, on the reverse strand, counting down.
CGGCTTTCATCCGCCACCTTGCGTCCCGCTTCCGTCAGGAACACGCCACGATAGGGCTTGCGAGAAACGAGCCCGTCCGCCGCCAGGCGTGCAAGCATCTTGGCGACCGTGGGCTGTGCCACGCCAAGCCGGGCAGCGATATCGACCTGACGTGCCTCGTTGCCGTCGTCGATCAAGTCGGCAATCAACTCGACATAATCCTCGACGAGGGCCCCTCTCCGCGCCTTGCGTGTCTGACGGAAGCCTTCGGAATGGACATCGGCATCAGGTAACGGCGCCTCTCGGGGGATGGAGCGGCTGGTGCGCGGCAATGATGCCTCCTTGTCGGTGATCGTTCGTTTCGAACCGCAGCAGGGAATGATAGCACAGGCTTAATTTTTTTAAGTGACGCAAGGTTACATCCAGTTCGCGGTCCCGTTGGCCCTCCATCCGAGGAATCATTTGAGTTGACGCCATCAAATATAGCATATTGAATATTTATAAGTTTAAGCTCAGATTATCAGCCTGAACTTTATCCTCCTCGCCGGGGACCGCGCATGTCCGACTCTCAGGCCGCCACCGCGTCACGACCCGCAATGGAATTCGCGCGCCTTGCCGACGAGGACCGCCCCAGCCTGCCGGAGGTCCATGCGTCGATTGCGGTTCCCCACGCCGCATCATGGGGGCGACGCCTCCTCGCCTTCCTGGGACCGGGTTACATGGTCTCAGTCGGCTATATGGATCCTGGCAACTGGGCGACCGATCTCGCCGGCGGCGCCCAGTTTGGCTACACGCTGCTGTTCGTCATCATGCTCTCGAACCTGATGGCGATCCTGCTCCAGGCGCTCGCGGCCCGGCTCGGAATCGTCACGGACCGCGACCTCGCCCAGGCATGCCGCGCCTATTACCCGCGGCCGGTGAACTACGTGCTGTGGTTCGCCTGCGAACTGGCGATCATCGCATGCGACCTCGCCGAGGTGATCGGCACGGCCATCGCCCTTCAGCTCCTATTCGGCATCCCGCTGATCGGCGGCGCGCTCATCGCGGCGCTGGATGCGTTCCTGCTGCTGTTCCTGATGAACAAGGGCTTCCGCTTCCTGGAGGCGTTCGTCATCGCCCTGCTGGTCATCATCTTCGGATGCTTCGCCATCCAGATTGCGGCCGCGGCCCCGCCGGTCCATGCAATCCTGGAAGGACTTTTCATACCCTCGCCGGAAATCGTGACCAATCCCGAGATGCTGTATGTCGCCATCGGCATCATCGGGGCGACGGTCATGCCGCACAATCTCTACCTTCATTCCTCGATCGTGCAGACACGGGCCTATCAGCGCACCGAGCACGGCCGGCGGGACGCCATCAAGTGGGCGACGGTGGACTCCACCATCGCCTTGATGCTGGCGCTGTTCGTCAACGGTGCGATCCTGATCGTCTCGGCGGTGGCGTTCCACGGCACCGGGCACCAAGACGTCGCGGAGATCGGACAGGCATTCGAGCTTCTGTCGCCGCTTCTCGGTCTGGGAATCGCGTCGGTCCTGTTCGCCGTGGCGCTGCTGGCCTCCGGCCTGAACTCGACCGTCACGGCGACGCTCGCCGGGCAAATCGTCATGGAGGGGTTTCTGCGTCTGCGGATACCCCATTGGGCCCGCCGCCTCCTCACGCGCGGCATCGCCATCATTCCCGTGATCATCGTCACGGCGATCTATGGCGACAGAGGCACAGCCCAGCTTCTGGTCTTCAGCCAAGTGGTGCTGTCCATGCAGCTCCCCTTCGCGGTGCTTCCGTTAATTCAGTTCGTCTCCGACCGGCGAAAGATGGGTGACTTCGTCATCTCCCGGAAGGTCGCAATCTTGGCCTGGATCGTGGCGTCCCTCATCCTCGCCCTCAATTTCAAGCTCCTTTACGACATGGCCACTGGGGCTGGTTGATCTCGCTCATTGGCATCGCGCACTCCCTGTGCGATCTCAACTTCGGCAACCCGCCGGTCCCTTTCCAAGCATTTTGCCGATTGTCGCGGCGGCGTGTGTGTCTTTATCTCATCGGAGGAAGACGTATTTCACCAGAGCCGCCACCACCAGCAGGAGCACGACGGCCCCGACAAGGCCGAAGAGGCCCATGGGCCAGCCCCTCCCTCCCATCATGTCGTGCATGATGTTCGCCCTCCGTCTGCTGCGCCGAGTAAGGGGTCGCTCACCCGCTCGTCGGTTTCAGCCTGGTGAGATAGCCGCCAGCCCTTCACGAGGGCATAGTTCGCCGGGATCACCACCAGGGGAAGCACGGTTAAGGACACCATGCCGAGGAGGTGGCGGCAGCCATCAAGGCCGCAGGGCTGACTGTGTGCGAGGCGACCCGCCAGAAGGGAACGCCTTATGCGGAGCTGAGGCTCGACGATCCGGCCGTCAGCGACGACCAGTTGCTCGACGCCATGATGGCGCACCCGATCCTCATCAATCGTCCCTTTGTCTTCACGAACCCGGGCGTTCGGCTGTGCCGCCCTTCAGAGTTGGTCCTCGACATCCTTCCGTTGCCGCAGAAGGGGCCCTTCACGAAGGAGGACGGGGAGGTCGAAATCGATGCCGAAGGACATCGGGTCCGGTAGCCCGCATCGTCAGCGTATGAGGTAGCGCTTCCCGTTGATCTCCATCGGCAAAGAATTCCGACGCGGGAATGGGGCGATCCCGGGTCGTTCCCTCGGATCGTCTTCCTCGGGATGCCTTACCGCGATCCTCGATCCCCACCAGGCGATCAGGGCGGCTCCGGACACGAGCAATCCAACGATCGTGAATCCGATCATGAGGACGTAGTGCCACAGAACCGCTTGGTTGGTCCGATGGATGCTGGGTATCGCTTGCGCCAATGCATTGACGGGCACGGCATTCAGCCGCCCGGACGCCGCGATCATCATCTCGCGAAGCTCCAACCCTACCCTGATGACGGCGCTGAAGCAGGCTATGCCGGCGAGGAGGCCGATCATGAAGTGGCGGCGCCCCATCATTGCCTCCATATTACGGGAAATATCGACATATAATTTAGCGATGGCGTTTGAACGGTTTGTGACGGCATCTCATGCGGTCAGAAACACAAGCCACATAAACCTTTCCGCATGGTTGGACTCGATCGTCGGCCTTGGCCTTGCATCCAGGAATGTTGTTGCCGAGGGAGGGGGCCGGGCGAGCGCAGAAGCATCGAGCTCAGGTCAGGATCAGTTTCGCTCCGGATACCAACAGGACCACAGCCAGGATGCGGCGCAGGGCGACATCCGGCAGGTAGCGGCTGCCGATGATTGTTCCGATCAACCCGCCGCAGCCGACGGCCAGGAGCCACAGCGGCAAAGCTGAAGGCAGCGTTTGCAACCCCGCGTACGATCCTGCAAGTGCCGCAGCGGAATTCAGGAGATTGTAAGCGGCGGTAACCGACGTCATCCGGCGCAAATCGACCCAATTCATTGCAAGGATCACCGGGGCGAGGAAGATGCCGCCTCCGGTCCCTGTCGTGCCTGATACGAAACCGATCAGGGCGCCCGTCACCAAGGCGGGCAGGAATGGAGGCTCGGCGGGCGGGGTCGACGGATGCTTAGATGCTGCCCTCGCCATGCGCAGCATTTGAACCGCCGACAGCAGGAGGATCATCCCGACCGCCGGATAGTAGATGTTCGCCGGAAGATGCACGGCGCCGCCGATGAGTGAGAATGGGAATCCCAGGACGGCGAACGGATAGAACGTGCGCCACGAGAACAGCCCCATCCGGCGCGCCTGGATGGTCCCGATCGCGGCGACCAGGAGATTGAGGGCAAGGGCGGTTGGCTTCATGACCGCGGGCGCGACCCCGAAGAGCGCCATGACTGCCAGATAGCCGGACGCCCCCGCCTGCCCCACGGCCGCATAGAGGACCGCAATCACGGCGAAGAGGATCGCGAGCAGGATCGCCCCGTCGGTAAACATCACGGCCCTCGTCGCTTCCGATCGAATCGATCACGGATCATGGGCTAACGAGATGATGTAGGCACGCTCCATGATCCCGCGGGGCGATGAGGCTTGCGAGGAGCGCGGTCCTCATCTCATCGAAAGAAGACGTATTTCACGAGCGCCGCCACTACCAGCAGGAGCACGACGGCTCCGATGAAGCCGAAGAGGCCCATGAGCCAGCCCATCCCTCCCATCATGTCGTGCATGATGTTCGCCCTCCCGTCATTCCGCCGTGCCGAGCGCAGGATCGGATACTCGCGCGTCGGTTGCCACTTCCCCGGGCACACCCCAACCCTTCACCGGGGCGTAGATGGCCGGAATCACCACCAGGGTGAGCAGCGTGGAGGACACCATGCCGCCGATCATCGGTACGGCGATGCGCTGCATCAATTCAGAGCCGGTGCCGGTGCTCCACAGGATGGACAACAGGCCCGCCGTGATGGCGACAACCGTCATCATCTTCGGACGCACCCGCTCCACGGCGCCGAGCATGATGGCCTCATGGAGATCGGCGCTGGCAAATGGGTATCCTTCCCGCGCGCGCTTCTCGCGAAGCTCGCCCAAGGCCTAGTCGAGATAGATCAGCATGACGACACCGGTCTCCGCCGCGACCCCGGCGAGCGCGACAAAGCCCACCGCCACCGCGACCGACATGTTGAAACCCAGCCACCACATCAACCAGATGCCGCCCACGAGGGCGAACGGTGTTATGCGACACACGGGACGGACAAGAAGAGCAACGGCCTGCTGCAATCATCAACTATGCGGCTGAACAACTTAGCGTCGATGCGCACCTGTACACCTTCTATGCACAGCGAACGCAGACGCACTTTGATCACGGTGGTTTCTGAACGAGTATCTTGGTCTCCGCGTCGCCACCAGGGACGATCGTCGCCCCACTCTTGTAGCTGCAATTAAAGCCGCCGCCGCTGTCGATCATGGAAAGGCGCACAGCGAGGGCGAAGGGGCTCGGTGGCGTCGACACCGTACGTGCTGCGATACGTCCGCCTTAGGTCGTCGCCGCACCGGCCTCTCCCGTCGCCGCGTGCTTCGGTCAATTACCCCTTCTTCTCCGGTTCAATTGGTGCATTCTTCCGTTGTTACTCGTTCGGATAAGAACCATGATCACTGCCCATCGAGCTCTGCATCATCATCTTGTTGCAGGTCTCCATCATCTGGTTCATCCGCGTCATCATATTCATCATTCCCTTCATGTCGCCGCCTCCCATCATGTCGGAGCCTTTTGTCGGGCCGGATGGGGCGTACTCAGCGTACAGGGGAGAGGCAAGGGCGAGCCCGCCGACGAGTGCGAAAGCAAGGGCGAAGATCTGTACGGACTTAGGCATGACAGGTTTTCCTTTCAGCGAGGGCCGTGACATCAGGGCTTGTCCACCGCGGGGGTGACGTCGACGGCCGAGACCGAGAGGGCCGGCGTGTTTGGCGGACCGTCTAAAGGAGCGACCAGCTGGAGCGGGGCCGTGGTCGGCGCGGGCTCCGGTGCATTATCACCCGGGGATAGCCGTGAGCCGGCTGATCCACCCGACATCTTGCTCATGCAAAGGCCGAGCGCGCACATGGCAACACAAGGCAGCACAGTGAGAAGAAGCGGCGCGATCCCGGCGCCCACCAGCCAGTTCCACTTGAAGACGAGGCCCAGACCGAGCGCGGTCAAGCCAAACATGAGCAGCCCCCGGCGACTGCCGGGAATGGAGCGGATCGCATTGGTTGCGGCGCATATGGCCGAATTCGGCGCAGAGCCGGTCGCGGGTGTCATGGATAATTTCCCATTGTTGCGACGCCGAATGATTGGCGACGGGGGATCGTTGAGGGCCTCGCGCCGTGGAGACGCCGAACTTCGAACGCCTCGCTGCCACAGGCCGGCGCCAGGTGTTTGTGGGCTGTTTCCAAGACCGACGGCTAACAGCGCGAGCGCGCCCGACCATCGCGCGATCGGGGAAGGTCACGGGTTCCCGAAATAGAGAGTGGGTAGCCCTTAACAGGTGGCCGCAGGCTCTCTGATGTGTCACTTGCAGACGTGTGACTTGCATGTCCACGGCTGGGACTTCGGTCCGCCTTGGTAGGTGCAGTTCCCCCAAGCACTGTCGTTCCGCCTGACAGGTGCAAGTCCCCCAGGCATCTTCGGTCCGCCTTGGTAGGTCCAGGCGGCAGATTGCTCGCCACTTCCGCATGGAGCCGCCTGGGCAAATGGGGTCGTTTCCTCGATCGTCCGAGCTTCGGTGGAGGACGACTGCTTGTTCGAAGTGGCGGCAGCATTTGCAATGCCGGAGACCGCCAGCAACGGCAGCAGCAACGTGGCTGCGAGAAGGCGTTTCATGATCATGGTCCTAGTCCTTATCGGTCAAAGAGCTCTTCGCGTGCTCTGACTATGAGTTCGGAGGGACCGACAGATCGGACACAGTTTCACAGGAATGTGAGATGGCAGAACCAGCGACGGAGAATGGCTTCGCGAGCCTGGACGTACCCTGATCGAGTAAGCAGAAACATAGCCCGCGCCGTCGTGCGGCCTTGGCGCACCACCGTGCCCAGGAGCAGCTCACCAACGCAGGAGCCATGGCCCGAGCTTGGCACCGGCGAAGCTACACAAGGCGATGGTCCCGCCGTACCAGAGGGCGACGAACGGCAGCGAGTCGTCCATGCAATGAAGCGCGTAGCCAGTCGCGCTCACGGCGCCGGCGATCAGGCCCACCAGGGCGCCTGTGCGCACAAGATCCGTCGGCGCCGTCCTACGCACCGCCCAGATGATCACAGCAAACGGTACGATGGCGATGGTGGGAATGGATAAGAGACATTCGAGCCATTGGTCTCCGGTGATCATCTTGTTCCAATGCGAACTCGGCGCCGATGAGAGACTGATGGCGGCGAGCAGCATGATCGCGATGAACGGCAACACCATCAAAGCGATCGATGTCTTTCGTTCCCCGCCGGGACGGGATAGCCTGATCAGGTAGATGGATGCCGGAACGAGGATTCCCATGGTGAAAGCGAGCTTCAAGAACAGGGATGTCAGGGCCCCCGCTTCGTCCAAGTCCGCACGAATGCCAAAAGTGAACAGCATGGCGCCAAGCGCCACTATAGCTCCGACGACGACGGCTGAGCTGAGCGTCCGCACGAATTGCCGACGGTCTACCCGCTCGACATTCGCACCCAGCATGGAGATCAAATCATCCGTCTTCATGTTCTCTTCTCCCGCGCGATCACGGCGGCCAGGGCCCTCAACCCCCGTTGTATGTTGACCTTTACTGCCGATTCCGAAGTGCCGCACTGCGCCGCAGCCTCGGTCACACTCAAGCCGTCCAGCTTCACGCACTGGATTGCGCACCGCATGCGATCCGGGAGCTGCCTCAGAAGCCTGTAAAGATCATATGCGCTTTCCACTTCGACGTGATCGTCATGCGCCATGAGCTCCCCCACGTCGTCGATGGGCACTTCCTTGAGGGATGCGCGTGTTCGGCGCAAATGGTCGACGAGCTTATAGCGCGCGATTGCATAGACCCAGGGTGTGAATAGCTCGTCAGGATGATAAGTATGCCGCCGTGTGTGCACGGCCAGGAGCACCTCCTGTACCAAATCCTCCGCCTCGGATGCATCCCGAGCGATACGCGCCAACCTTGTTTTGTAATAGCCGCGCAAATACCCGCTGAGCCGATCGAGAAGCATTCGATGCGCGGTCGAATCTCCGTCGAGACCAGCGGTCATCAGGCCCTTCAGCTCGGCCTCGCTCGCCGTCATGCGCGACGCTTGTCTCCGATCAGGCGTCACCTGGCGGCCAGCTCCCATGGGAGTGGTCATTATAGGGCCTTCGTTTGCCGGTGGACGTGGCCCGCGGCGAGGGACCCTCGCCCAGTCATAATTCCTGAGCACCGCGATAGTGCGCGAACGTGCGATTCCCTGCTTGCCCGAACAGAACCACCTCGTAGGTCTCCGGCGCCTTGCCGGGAGCCTCCATGCCGGGCGATCCAAGCGGCATCCCGGGAACGGCCAGACCTGTCGCCTGTGGGTGCTCGGCGAGGAGCTTCTTGATTGCGCCCGCCGGCACATGGCCCTCGATCACGTACCCGCCGATCTGTCCCGTGTGGCAAGCAGCCAAGGCGTTCGGCACGCCGAGCCGGACCTTGAGAGGAGCGAGATCCGCAAGATCCACCACCTCGACCGTAAAGCCGGAACGCCTCAGATGCGTCACCCAACCGCCACAGCAACTGCAGGTCGGGTCACGGGTCACGACCATCCTGGGCAGCATCTCAGCCGCCCAAGTGGCTCGCGACACGGTGAACATGGTGGCGACTTGCGTGGCACCAATTATCAACTCCCGACGTGTGCAAAGTAGATTTGGTTTCATGATGTTCTCCCGGTTAGGCTGCCTCGACGAAGACCTCAGCAGCCTGGCTTGATCCACGCGCTGATCTCTTCCGGCACGGCGAAGATCACCGATGCACGATCGCCCATCATGCCGGCGTCGAGGATGGCCGGCGCATTCCTTTCCGGTCATTCGCCACCCGAATCCGTCTTGAAGCGGAGATTGCGTTCCCAGAATTCATGTGTCCGGCCATCGGCTGTCGTGACACGGTAGGTGTTGCGGCAATAGGTGATTGCCTGCACCCGCTGAGCAGGTTCAAGCCGGCGCAGATTGGGGACGAGGCCGCCCCCCATCATCCCACCCATGGAAGCGGCGGGCGGCTCGGCTGCCGTGCGACCCGGAGCAGTCGCATCCTTGAGGAAGGCGATGAGGTCGGCGCGCACGTCGGCCTCCTTGATGCCCGGAAAGGTCATCCGATTTCCCGGAATCATATGTGCCGGATCGGCCAACCACGGATCGAGAGAGGCTTCATTCCAGACGACGTCGGCAGTCTTCAGCGCCGGCGAGTAGCGTTCGAAGCCTGCCAGGCTTCCAGCCTTGCGTCCCCATAGCCCGGCAAGGCTCGGCCCGGTCATGTTGCGGTCGGGCGCGAGCGAGTGGCACGCGGCACAGGCCCGGTAGGCTTGGCGGCCACGGGCGACATCACCTTCTGCCGCGAGAGCGGGTGAGACCAGGATGCAGACGATCGATACGGTGAATAGTGAACGCATGATCCGCCTCACCGGAACAAGAGGTATTTCACGAGGGCGGCAATCACCAGACCCAGGACGATGAGGCCGACGATGCCGAACAGGCCCATGCCCCACATCATCCCTCCATTCATCATGTCGGACATCATGTTCTCCGCCCTTCATTCCGCAGCGCCGAGCGCGGGATCGCGCACCCGCGCAGCGGCCTCCACCTCCCTGGGCAACTGCCAGCCCTTCACGAGGGCGTAGATGGCCGGGATCACCACCAGGGTGAGCAGCGTGGAGGACACCATGCCGCCGATCATCGGCACGGCGATGCGCTGCATCACCTCCGAGCCGGTGCCGGTGCTCCACAGGATGGGCACGAGCCCCGCCATGATGGCGATGACGGTCATCATCTTCGGACGCACCCGCTCCACGGCGCCGAGCATGATGGCCTCGTGAAGGTCGGCGCGGGTGAAGGGGCGTCCCTCCCGCGTGCGCTTCTCCCGAACCTCTCCCAAGGCCTGGTCGAGATAGATCAGCATGACGACGCCGGTTTCCGCGGCGACCCCGGCGAGGGCGATGAAACCCACCGCCACCGCGACCGACATGTTGAAGCCGAGCCACCACATCAGCCATACGCCGCCCACGAGGGAGAAGGGCAGCGAGAGCATGACGATCAGCGTCTCGGTCAGGCGCCGGAAGTTGAGATACAGCAGCAGGAAGATGATGAGCAGCGTGACGGGGACGACGATCTGCATCCGGGCCTCGGCCCGCTGCAGATATTCGAACTGTCCGCTCCAGCCGAGGGATGTGCCCGGCGGTAGAGCCACGGACGCGGCCACCGCCTTCTGCGCGTCGGCCACGTAGCCGCCGAGGTCGCGGCCCGCGATGTCCACGTAGATGTAGACGGCGAGTTGGCCGTTCTCGGTGCGGATCGAGGTGGCGCCGCGCGTGAGCTCCACCCTCGCCACCTCGCCGAGCGGGACGGATCCGCCGCCGGGAAGCGCAACCTGGACCTCGGTGGCGATGGCACGCGGGCTCGAGCGCAGGTCGCGCGGGTAGCGGATGTTGACCCCGTAGCGCTCCCGCCCCTCGACCGTCGTGGTGACGGTCTCTCCGCCCAGAGCGGTGGCGATCACGTCCTGCACGTCGCCGACGGCGAGGCCGTAGCGGCCGAGCGCCGAGCGGTCCGGGACGATGTCGAGGTAATAGCCGCCGATCACCCGCTCGGCATAGGCACTGGAGGTGCCCGGCACGGTCCTCAGCACGGCCTCGATTTGGCGTGCGATCTTCTCCATCTCGGCGAGGTCGGTGCCGAACACCTTCACGCCGACGGGCGTGCGGATGCCGGTGGAGAGCATATCGATGCGGGCGCGGATCGGCATGGTCCAGGCGTTCGAGACCCCCGGGAACTGGAGTGCCTTGTCCATCTCCGCCTTCAGGCTGTCGAGGGTGACGCCGGGGCGCCACTGGTCCTTCGGCTTCAGGTTGATGATGGTCTCGAACATCTCGGTCGGCGCCGGGTCGGTGGCGGTCAGGGCGCGCCCCGCCTTGCCGTAGACGGTGTCCACCTCCGGGAACGTCTTGATGATGCGGTCCTGCATCTGGAGAAGTTCCCCGGCCTTGGTGACGGAGATCCCCGGCAGGGTGGTGGGCATGTAGAGCAGCGTACCCTCGTCGAGACTCGGCATGAACTCGGAGCCGAGCTGGCGCGCGGGCCAGACGGTGACGGCCAGGGCCGCGAGGGCAAGGAGGATGGTGAGCGTCTTCGCCCGGAGCACGCCGCGGATGACGGGGCGATAGATCCAGATCAGGAAGCGGTTCACGGGATTGCGGTGCTCGGGGATGATCCGGCCACGGACGAAGATCACCATCAGGGCTGGCACCAGCGTAATCGACAGCAGGGCCGCCGCCGCCATGGCGAAGGTCTTGGTGAAGGCGAGCGGGCCGAACAGCCGCCCCTCCTGCGATTCCAGGGTGAAGATGGGCAGGAAGGAGACGGTGATGACCAGCAGGCTGAAGAACAGCGCCGGACCGACCTCGCTCGCGGCCTCCACCAGGATGTCGATGCGGGATTTGCCCGGCGGCGCGCGCTCCAGGTGCTTGTGGGCGTTCTCGATCATGACGATGGCCGCATCGATCATGGCGCCCACGGCGATGGCGATGCCGCCGAGGCTCATGATGTTCGATCCGATGCCCACCAGCTTCATGGCGGCGAAGGCCATGAGGATGCCGACCGGCAGCATGAGGATGGCGACGAGCGCGCTGCGCAGGTGCAGGAGGAAGACGATGCAGACCAGCGCGACGATGATGCTCTCCTCCACTAGCGTGCGCGTCAGGGTGTCGATCGCCGCGCCGATGAGGTTCGAGCGGTCGTAGACGGGCACAATCTCGGCCCCCTTCGGCAGGCTGCCCGCAATCTCCCTGAGACGCTGCTTTACGTTGTCGATCACCGTGAGGGCGTTGGCGCCGAAGCGCTGCAGGACGATGCCGCTCGCCACCTCGCCCTCGCCGTTGAGCTCGGCGATGCCGCGCCGCTCGTCGGGACCGATTTCCACCCGCGCCACGTCTCTGAGGCGCAGCGGAACGCCCCCGTCCGACTTCAGGACGATGTCCTCAATATCGGTCGTCGAGCGGATGTAACCGCGGCCGCGCACCATGAACTCGAACTCGGAGAGCTCCAGCGTGCGCCCGCCCACGTCACGATTGCTGGCGCGCACGGCATCACGCAGCATCGCCAGCGAGATGCCCTGCGCGCGTAGCCGCAGCGGATCAACGACGATGTTGTATTGCTTGACGAAGCCGCCGACGCTCGCCACTTCCGCGACGCCCTCGGCCTTGGAGGCGGCGAACCGGATCACCCAGTCCTGGAGCGAGCGGAGCTCTGCCAGGGTCATGTCCTTGGCAATCACTGCATACTGATAGACCCAGCCCACGCCCGTTGCGTCCGGGCCGAGGCTCGGGGTGATGCCGGAGGGTAGGCGCTGGGCTGCCGTGTTGAGATATTCGAGCACACGGCTGCGCGCCCAATAGGGATCGGTGCCGTCCTCGAAGATGACATATACGAAGGAGGCGCCGAAGAAGGAGAAGCCGCGCACCACCTTCGATTTGGGCACGGTGAGCATGGCCGTGGTGAGGGGATAGGTGACCTGGTCCTCCACCACCTGCGGCGCTTGGCCGGGATAGTCGGTGTAGACTATCACCTGGACATCGGAGAGGTCCGGGATGGCGTCGAGCGGCAGGGTCCTGACCGCGTAGATGCCAGCCGCAACGGCGAAGACGGTGCCGACGAGGATCAGGACGAGATTGCGCGCGGACCAGGCGATGAGCCGGGCGATCATGGCGTTTCCTCCGCCTTTGCCATGCCGCGGAGCGCGGCCTTCAGGTTGCTTTCGGCATCGATCAGGAAATTCGCGGAGACGACCACCCGGTCACCTGACGCGATCCCGGTGCGGATCTCGGTGTAGCCGTCGCCCTGAAGCCCGGTCGTCACGTCGCGCGGCTCGAAACGGCCATCGCCTTTGTCCAAGATCACCACCTGGCGCGTGCCGGTGTCGATCACCGCGCTGTCGGGGACAGCCACCACTAGGCTGCCGCTGCCCGCCGCGATCTCGACGTCGGCATACATGTCCGGGCGCAGCACGCCGTCCGGATTGGGGATCTCGATCCGAACCTTGGTGGTCCGCGTTTCCTTCGCCACCTGGGGATAGATGAGGGCCACGCGCCCCTCGAACGTCCGGCCCGGCAGGCTGCGGATGCGGACGGTTGCGGATTGGCCGGGTGCGATGCTGGCGAGGTCGTATTCGGGCACGTCGGCCAGCACCCAGACCGTGGAGAGGTCGGCGATGCGGAACAGGACCTCTCCCGCCGACATCCTCATTCCTTCGGTAGCGTTGCGCTCCAGCACCACCCCATCGCGCGGCGCGGGCCAGCGGAACGCCGGCGGCACCTTTCGCGTCCGCTCGATCTCCGCGATCACCTCCTCCGGGACGCCGAGGTTCGCAAGGCGGCGGTGGGAACCTTCATAGCCAGGGGTGATCAGGAGCTGGACGGCGGCGGTGGCGATATCGGCGGAGCGCAGCTCCAGCAGGGGCTGGCCCTTGCGGACCTTGTCGCCCGTGGTGACCTTCTCCACGATGCCGACGAAGGAATCCGCTGGAACCGCCACGACCGAGACGCTGCGCTCGTCCGGCTGCACGGTTCCGGGCACGCGCACCCGGCGCAGGATCGCGCGCTCGGATGCCGTCTCCGACCGCACGCCCGTCCGCTGCAACTTGCCCAGCGCGATCTTTACGATCGATCCGTCTTCGTCCTCGCCCTCATGGACCGGGATGTAGTCCATCCCCATGGAATCCTTCTTGGGCACGAGCGAGGTATCCGGCAGGCCCATGGGATTGCGGTAGTAGAGGATCTTCTTCGGCGTGGCGTCGGCCGCCGATAGCGCCGGGACGGGTGGACGGTCCTCGAAGCTCACGTCCTCGCTCGCCCGGACGGGCAGGAAGTCCCGCCCGTCGTCGGTCTTGCGGGGATCGAGCGAATAGGCCGGGCGGCCGTCGGGGTCCCGGTAATAGATGATGGGACCCGAAGCGACTGTGAGCGTTTGCCCCGCTGCATTCATCGAAGCGGGCGGGGGGATGGAGGAACCGGGGAGCACGACGCCGTGCTGCCCGACCCAATAGCCTCCGGCCCCCGCCGCCACGATGGCGACGAGGGTGAGGCCCGCAAGGGCGGTCCGTGTCACGGCACGGCCTTCAGGACCAGCTTGTCCTCGACCGTCCCGGTCTCGCCCTGGACTTTTGCGCCGAGCGACAGCCGCCAGCCGCCTTCCATGGAAAGCTTGGTCTTGAAGCGGTAGACGCCCGGCTCGGTGGAGGACACCTGCTCGATGGGCGAGGCCATCATCTCCATGCCGTCGGGCGCCATGTCGATGCGCTTGGCGAAGATGACGGCATCAGGCACCGCCTTGCCCGACTTCTTGTCGATGAGCCGGACGGCGACGATCGCGCCATCGCCGACCTTCACCTCGGTCTGGACGAGCTGGAACTGGTAGTCCTGGGGGTCCGCCCACGCCGAGGACGTGGTGACGGATACGGCAAGGGCCGCGAGCCCCGAAAAGAGGGGCCGCTTCATGCGGAAGGAAGTCATTTTCCGGTTTCCTGAATCATCGTGAGGACGCGCAGGAGCGGCAGCTGGGTGCCGCATAGCTGCGCATTCGTGCCGCGCGGCTTAAGCCACGCGCGCTCTCCGGCTCCCGGCGGGAGCCGACGATGGTGTCAGGTTCGCGGAGGCCTTGGCGGGGGTTCGGCGGCCAGGCCCGATGGAAGAGCCTCATCCCGCAGTCCGATGATGTCCGTCAGGCGAAGCGCCAACCTATCCGTGGCCGATGCCGACGGCCCCGGCTGGAAGCACTTGGCGAGGCAGGACATCATCAGTGGGCAGAGCTTCTGGCAGTCGGGCAGCACCGGCTTCTCGTCCGGGCAGCACGGCATGTCGCCCGCCATGGCCTCGTCGGTCATCGACATCGACATCGCCGCAGGCGACGGCTCCATCGGACCGACCGCCGCGGATGCGGCGAACGGCCCGGCAGTGAGCCCCACGATCACCAGGATCGCAAGCAGACGACGGAGAAGGGACCCGGACATGGCCGGAAGGTCTCACAGGCGGCAGGCAAATGGAAGTGAGGCGCTCCATCACATCCTTGCGTGGACCAAATCCGATCTCCGCGGAGGACGTGGTCCCTGGAATTCCGCGTCACCGCGTCCGGCCGGGAAAGAGCGGTAATCTGCACTCCCGAACGAGCCCGTTGATCCCGATCAAGGTGGTGCGTTTCGAGCTGCACCAGAATGATGTAGTATTCACTTTGGGTGAGCTAGGCACATGATCCGCTTCAGGCAAGCGATCGGGCACGTAAGGTTGCTGTCGGCCGTGCTGGTCGCGGCGGCGATGCTGCTCGCCCCGCTGGCCCAGGCGATGCCGGTACAATGCCACGATCACGCCGAGGATGCCCAGCACGCCACGATCGCGGACGGCCACGGCGCTGCGGTCGCCGATCACCATGACGAGCACGACGGTACGGCGCAGATGACCGACCATGGTGCATGCTGCGAGTTGGCCTCCAGCATCTGGGGCATTGCCATCGGAAGCACGGATACGGCGATCCAGCACTTGAAGTCTCTTGGCCATCATCCCCTGCCGTCTGACCGCGTTTTCCCCGGCCTCGCCGTCCCGCCCGGTCTCCACCCCCCTCGTTTCCCGATCTGAAGCTGCCTCTTCCATAGCTGTCGGGACTGCCCTCGGGCGTCCCTTGGATTGATGTCGGCCGCACGCCGACAGGAAACGAGCATATCAGAATGAAACGTCGTGATTTTCTCGGCCGTCTCGCGGTCGGGGCTGCCGCGCTTGGCGCGAGCCGGGCGTTCCCGGCCCTCGGCGCCGGCCAGACCCAAACCATACCCGTTCCGGGCGCCGATACCCTTGCGCTCCGTGCCGTCACCCGCACCATCGAGGTCAACGGAAAGGCCGCCCGCGTCTTCGGCCTCACGGCCGGAGCGAACAGCGGCCTCACGGTCGATGCGGAACGGACCCTGGACCTGTCGCTCTCCAACGAGATTGGCAGCCCGACCCTCATCCACTGGCATGGCCTCACCCCTCCCTGGGATCAGGACGGGGTGCCGGACAATCCGGCCTCTCTCCTGGCCGCAGGCGCCGCGCGCCGCTACGCCCTGCTCACCGGGCGCGGCGGCACGCAGTGGATGCATGCTCACACGCTCCAGGAACAGAACCTCCTGGCGGCGCCGCTGATCGTC
The DNA here is from genome assembly GCF_043195135.2 of Roseixanthobacter liquoris. NCBI lineage: Bacteria > Pseudomonadati > Pseudomonadota > Alphaproteobacteria > Hyphomicrobiales > Xanthobacteraceae > Roseixanthobacter > Roseixanthobacter liquoris. Next base: position 157,370 of record NZ_JBAFWP020000002.1, on the reverse strand, counting down.
CGCACAGAGGCCGACCGAAGCCGGGACGAGCAGGAGGTCGTGATCCTTCTCCACGACTTCTCCTTCACGCCAGCCGAGGAGATCCTGACGCGCCTGCAGCGGAGCACGTCCTCCGCCCATGGCGCGATGTCCATGCCCGGCATGGGCGGAGGCATAACCCATGCGGGGATGGGCTCCGGCATGGCCGGAATGATGCCTGGCGGAGGCCTGGCGGCCGCCGCCATGGACCTCAACGACATCGAGTACGACGCCTATCTCGCCAATGACCGAACCCTGGACGACCCCGAGGTGGTCCGTATCGAACGCGGCGGGCGGGTGCGGCTGCGCATCATCAATGGCGCCACCGCCACCGCCTTCACCATCCAGACCGGGGCGCTGACGGGCGACCTCGTCGCGGTGGACGGGCAGGAGGTGCAGCCGGTGACAGGCAATGCCTTCCCGATCGCCATGGGCCAGCGGCTCGACATCCGCCTCCAGGTTCCGGCGGGAAGCGCCCACCCGATCCTGGCCTTGCGGGAAGGCGCCCTCGAACGCACGGGCCTCATCCTCGCCGCTCCGGGCGCCGTGATCGCCAAGGTCCCCATCAAGGGCGGGACCAACGGACCCGTCCTCGATCTCGCCCTCGAGGGACGTCTGCGACCGCTTGCGCCGCTTCCGAGCCCGGCGGCCGACCGGCGCGTTGCCCTCACCCTCGCCGGGACGATGGAAGGGTATCGCTGGAGCATCGACGGGGCCGACGGGCTCCGCGTCCGTCGGGGCGAGCGCATCGAGGTCACGCTCGCCAACGCCACCATGATGGCCCATCCGATGCACCTGCACGGGCATCACTTCCAGGTGGTCGGCATCGGCGGCAAGGCGGTTGGCGGCGCGGTGCGGGACACCGTCCTGGTGCCGCCGATGACATCCGTGACGATCGCCTTCGACGCGGACAATGAGGGCCATTGGCCCCTTCACTGCCATCACCTCTACCACATGGCGGCGGGCATGATGGCTTTCGTCGACTACGCGTCGTGACGGCGGGAGGACACCATGACCATCCAAACCTCCCCCCGTTCGGACGTCGTTCCCTACCCGATGCCGCCGACTGCGGCCGGTGATGCCGGACGGCCGGACAACCCGGCGGTTTCCGATCCCGGTACCGTCTTCCGCGACCTCTTCGCCTATGCCGCCGATGCGGGTGAGAGATCGGTCCTGTTCTGGGACACGCTGCGGCAGCGGGCGGACAACATGCTGGCGCACGAGCGGGCAGGCAAGCCGCCGCTTCTCGACTTCGACCACGAGGTCCTGGCAGATGCACGGCGGTTCGAGCGGCCCGTCAACTACCTGCTCCTTCGGGTGACCCACGCCGGGGACGATTGCCTGGACGACTGCCTCGACCCGTCCAAGCCCCCTGTGGTGATCCTCGATCCCCGTGCCGGGCACGGCCCCGGCATCGGCGGCTTCAAGCGGGAGTCGGAAGTCGGCGTCGCCTTGCACCAGGGCCATCCGGTCTATTTCGTCGCCTTCACGCCGGAGCCCATGCCCGGGCAGACGCTTGCCGACGTGCTCCATGCGCTGCGGCGGTTCGTGGAAGAGGTGGCGAAGCGCCATCCCGGCAGCGCACCGATCCTCTACGGCAACTGCCAGGCCGGATGGGCGGTGACGCTCCTCGCCGCCGACTGCGCCGGGCTGACCGGCCCCACGATCCTCAACGGCACCCCTCTGTCCTATTGGGCAGGCGAGCCCGGCGTGAACCCGATGCGGATCGCGGCCGGGTTCGAGGGTGGCACCTGGCTTACGCATCTGCTCGCCGATCTCGGCGACGGCCGGTTCGACGGCGCCTGGCTGGTTCAGAACTTCGAGGGCCTCAAGCCGGAGTCCGTCTGGGAGAAGCACGCGAACCTCTACGTCGCGGTGGACACGGAGCGCCAGCGGTTCCTGGATTTCGAGCGATGGTGGAACGGGTTCTTCTTCCTCTCGCGGGAGGAGATCCTCGCCATCGTCGAGAACCTGTTCGTGGGCGACCGGCTGGAGCAGGGACGGCTTCGGATCTGCGATGGGTGCCACGCCGACCTCCGGCGCATCCGCAACCCCGTCGTGATCTTCGCCTCCTACGGCGACAACATCACGCCGCCACATCAGGCCCTTGGCTGGATACCCGCCGTCTACGCCGATACGCCGGACTTGAAGGCGGCGGGCCAGCGCATCGTCTACCTCGTCAACTCTCACGTCGGGCACCTTGGCATCTTCGTCTCCGCCAAGGTCGCCCGTCTCGAGCACCGGGCGATCCTCCAAAGCCTTCCCCGGATCGAGGCCCTGCCTCCCGGTCTCTACGAGATGCGGATCGACAATCCGACGGGCGATCCGGACTGCTCGGCCGATGCCTTCGAGGTGCGCTTCGAGGAGCGGCAGGTCTCCGACATCCGCTTCGCGCGGGCGGACGATGCCTTCCAGCGCGTGCGCCAGCTTTCCGAAGTCAACGAGAAATTCTACCGCACGTTCGCCAGCCCATGGGTCCGTGCGTTCACGACGCCATGGTCCGCCGCGGCCCTCGAATGGCTGCACCCGATGCGCGCCAGCCGGTATCTCCTGTCCGAGGGCTTTCTGCCCTGGATGCGCGGCATCCATCTTCTGGCGGACGGGATCGCCGCTCACCGTCATCCGGCGGCACCGGACAATCCCTTCAGGGTCCGCGAGGCTGGCTTCATCGCCGATGCCGCCGAAGCCATCGCATCCGCTCGAAGGCTGCGCGATTCCGCCTTCGAGCGGATCTTCGACACCACCTACGGACGATCGGCCCTGTTCCCGAGTTTGAACACGGTCCACCCGTCTCCGGCACCCCCTGAAGCGGGAACCGTAGCGAGCGCCTCCCCCGCGCCGGAAATGACGGAAGCCTTCAGCGAAGAACGAGCGGCTTCGGCCGCGCAATGACAGGAGCAAGCACACCATGACCACGTTCCGCAATCTGATGACGGCCGGTGCCCTGGGCGCGGCCCTGATCGCGTCGATGTCCGTCCACGCCGAAGATGCGCACCATCCGGCAGCCGCGCCATTGCCCGCGCCCCAATCCGCCGCCCCGATGCCGCTGCCTTCGGCTGCGCCCCCCGCCCAGGATCCGCAGCAAGGCGGAATGGGAAGCGGGATGATGGGCATGATGGGTGGCACGGGCATGATGGGCCAGATGATGGCACCGGCCCGCATCGAGGGGCGGATCGCCTTCCTCCGGGCCGAGCTCGGCATCACCGCCGCGCAGCAGCCGCTGTGGTATGCGTTCGCCGAGGCGCTCCGTTCCAATGCCCGGGGCATGACAGGAATGATGTCCGCCATGCAGGAGCAGATGATGTCCGGGCAAGGCGCCACGGCCGCGACCCTCCCGAAACGGATCGAGGCGCACGAACGCATGCTCGCCGCGCGCCTCGAAGCCCTGCGCAAGGTGAGGACGGCGCTCGACCCGCTCTACTCCTCCCTCGACGACGCCCAGAAGCGCACCGCCGACCAGCTCCTCATGCCCATGCCGATGGGCCTGATGTGAACCCGGCGGCGCCCGCGGAGCGGCTTCCCGCCGCGGGCGCCGGCCCGACCCATCTTGGAGAATCCGACCATGTCCATGCACCATGACGCAGATCATCTCGCCGCCGCCAACGACGACCGGGGTCGGCCAGCCGATCGCCCGTCGGGCGGCTTCTGGCGATCCAGGGGAGGCCTCGTCGCCATCGGCTTCCTCCTCATCGCGGCGTTCCTGCTGTTTTCCGAGCACCGCGCCCATGTCCTGGGCTACCTGCCGTTCCTGCTGCTCCTCGCATGTCCCCTGATGCACCTGTTCATGCATCACGGTCACGGCGGCCGGCACGACCACGGCGCAGGAGCCCCTCCGAGCCGTCCAGAGGGAGGCCCGCGATGAACGGATCTCCCGCCTATGGCCTCTGGGGCCTGGTGATCATCAACTCCGCGGTATTCATCCTGTTCGCCGCAAGCTTCGTCCGGCTGCGCACCTCCTTGGACTGGCGGTCGCTCGGCGCCTTCTCCGCCTTCGTCGTCGCGCTGTTCACCGAGATGTACGGCTTCCCCCTGACGATCTACCTGCTGTCGGGATGGCTCGGGCGGCAGTTCCCCGGGGTGGACTTCCTCTCGCACGATGCGGGACACCTGCTCGAGACGATGTTCGGGTGGCGCGTGAACCCGCACTTCGGCCCGTTCCACATCCTCAGCGACGTCCTGATCTTCGCCGGGTTCTGGCTGCTCGCCACGAGCTGGCACGTGCTCCATGCGGCCCAGCGGGAACATCGGCTGGCGACCACAGGCGCGTACGCCCATGTCCGCCATCCGCAGTACGTGGCCTTCGTCGTCATCATGTTCGGCTTCCTCATGCAGTGGCCGACCCTCGTGACCCTCGCCATGTTCCCGATCCTGGTGTGGGTCTACGTCCGCCTCGCCCGGCGGGAGGAGAACGCCTCCAGGGCCGAATTCGGCCCCGCATGGGACGCCTACGCGCGCGCCGTGCCGGCGTTCATCCCTCGGATCGGCATCGCATCCGGCCCGAAGCCCCACCATCCCGGAGCTCCCTCCCATGACTGAACCGCACGCCCATTCGGGCCATGCCCACCACCACGACCATGGCACGCATTCCCACGCAGGCACGGACGGGTCGCATGCCTCTCTCGTGAAGGATCCGGTCTGCGGTATGGAGGTGGATCCGGCGACCGCCACCCACCGCGCTACTCACCACGGGACGACCCATTACTTCTGCTCGGCGGGCTGCCAGGCGAAGTTCGAGGCGAACCCTTCGGCCTACGTCGCCGAGGGGCCCGCTCCCAAGGCGGACGGGAACAAGCCCGAGGGTGTGATCTACACCTGTCCCATGCATCCGCAGATCCGGCAGATCGGTCCCGGCAACTGCCCGATCTGCGGCATGGCGCTGGAGCCCGAGGTGGCGACACAGGAGACCGGTCCGAGCGCCGAACTCGTGGACATGACGAGACGGTTCTGGATCGGCCTCGTCCTCACCGTGCCGGTCCTCGCGCTGGAGATGGGCGGGCACCTCACCAACCTCCACATGCTGCTCGGCGCCAAGGCCGCTAACTGGATCCAGCTTGTGCTGGCGACCCCGGTGGTGCTGTGGGCAGGCTGGCCGTTCTTCGTTCGGGCTGGGCGCTCCCTCGTAACGCGCCATCTCAACATGTTCACGCTGATCGCCATGGGAACGGGGGTGGCCTGGATCTACAGCGTGGTGGCGACCGCCGTGCCTCAGGCCTTCCCGGATACGTTCCGCGCCGCCGACGGATCCGTCGCCATCTACTTCGAGGCGGCCGCCGTCATCACCGTCCTGGTGCTGCTCGGCCAGGTCCTGGAGCTGCGTGCCCGAGAGCAGACGGGCGGCGCCATCCGCGCCCTGCTCGACCTCGCTCCCAAGACCGCTCGCCGCGTGCGGGACGACGGCTCCGACGAGGACGTCTCGCTGGACGTGGTCGCCGTCGGCGACCGCCTCCGGGTTCGTCCCGGGGAGAAGGTCCCCGTGGACGGGGACCTGGTCGAGGGCCGCAGCTCCGTGGACGAGTCCATGATCACCGGCGAATCCATGCCGGTCACCAAGGAGGCCGGGGCAAAGCTCATCGGCGGCACGCTCAACCAGACCGGCGGTTTCGTCATGCGGGCAGGCCGCGTCGGGCGGGACACGATGCTGGCCCAGATCGTCCACATGGTGGCGGAGGCCCAGCGTTCCCGCGCGCCGATCCAGAGGCTCGCCGACGAGGTGTCCGGCTGGTTCGTGCCGGTGGTGATCGCCATCGCCATCCTCGCCTTCGCCGCGTGGGGCATCTGGGGACCCGTGCCGCGCTTCGCCCATGGGCTGATCGCCGCCGTTGCGGTCCTGATCATCGCCTGTCCCTGCGCCCTCGGTCTCGCGACGCCCATGTCCATCATGGTCGGCGTCGGCCGGGGCGCCGGTCTCGGCGTCCTCATCAAGAATGCCGAGGCTCTGGAACGCTTCGAGAGGATCGACACGCTGGTGGTCGACAAGACCGGAACCCTCACCGAGGGCAAGCCCAAGGTCACGGCCCTGAAGGCTGCAGAAGGGATGGACGAGGCGGAGTTGCTGCGCCTCGCTGCGACGTTGGAACGAGCGAGCGAGCATCCCCTGGCCGCCGCCATCGTCGCCGCCGCGCTGGAACGCAATCTCGCGCTCGGCACCGCCGAGGACTTCGACAGCCCCGTCGGCAAGGGCGTGACGGGCAAGGTCGACGGGCGCAGGCTGGTCATCGGCAGCCACCGCATCATGTCCGAGGAGGGCGTCGACCTCTCTTCCCTCACAGGGGAGGCCGAGGCGCTGCGCGGCGAAGGCGCGACCGTGATCTTCGTCTCGGTCGACGGGCGCCTCGGCGGTCTCGTCGCCATCGCCGACCCCATCAAGGCGACGACGCCAGCCGCCGTCGCGGCGCTCCGCGGCGCGGGCATCCGCGTCGTCATGCTGACCGGCGACAACAGGACGACCGCGCAGGCGGTCGCCCGCAGGCTTGGCATCGAGGAGGTCGAGGCCGAGATCCTTCCCGAAGACAAGGCGAAGGTGGTCGCGAGGTTGCGGAAGGAGGGCAGGATCGTCGCCATGGCGGGCGACGGCGTGAACGATGCCCCGGCGTTGGCCGCCGCCGACGTGGGCATCGCCATGGGCACGGGCACGGATGTGGCGATCGAGAGCGCGGGCGTGACGCTCCTGAAGGGTGACCTCCAGGGGATCGTGCGCGCGCGTCAGCTCAGCCGCGCCACCATGGGCAACATCCGCCAGAACCTATTCTTCGCCTTCATCTACAATGCGGCCGGAGTGCCGATCGCAGCCGGAGTGCTCTATCCCGCCTTCGGCTTGCTGCTCTCGCCCATCATCGCAGCCCTCGCCATGGCGCTCTCCTCGGTCAGCGTCATCGCCAACGCCCTGAGATTGCGGACGACATCGCTGGAATGAGACGTGAAAGATCGTCGAGGCGGTGCGACCCATCATGGGCCACGCCGGGGTTTCGGCGTGCCTTGCACGCCTAAGGCTCGGCCGATCTCCGTTGCCCTTGATCTGGGCACCTTGGCGACGTCGGCGAACTCGGGCCAGCGATCGATGGCCTCACGAACCTCGTCGATGATGCTTCGAGCCACGGACTCTTCGATAGACATCGTCTCCGCAACACGAAGAATGTCGCGCTCGCGCGGATTCCGACCCTCGCCCGCGATGTCCAGGTTGTGCTCACCTCCCGCACCTGGTGAAAAGGTGAGGTCATAGGCTGGTGTCAGGGTCCAGGAACCTTGTTCATCCATCCGGAATGCGTGGTTCTTGGCGTGATCGTCCCTATTCCTCGCGAACACGTTGAAGGTCATGCGCCTGAACATCTCCGAGAGCTCTCGTTGATCCCGCGTCAGGACCAGGACGATCTTGTGCAGCGTGATGTAGTCCAGGCTCGGCGAGCGGTGGTCGGCGTTGACCAGCGCGCTCGCCGTCTGGACGTGGACACGTCCTAGGGGGGTCCTGTCGAACCGCCGAGCGGCGAAGTAGCGCCCACCGGAGAGCGTTTCGATGAGTCGGGTCTCCGGCATGGAAATTCCCGCGGCATCCGCCATCACGGCATAGGCGTACTCCTCGGTCCCGATTTCATTGCCATCCTCGGCTCCGCGAAACTTCACGATCCATCGGGTGTAGGCCGGAGGCATTTCCTCGCCGTAATCCGGTCGGATGGAATCATCCGGACCGATGCCGACGTTTATCTTCGGCCTCGCTCCGCCCGATCCGCCCTGGGCGCCCCGTAGCACATCGATCTCCGATGTGCTGACATCGGCCATCACGAGTTCCGATTGCTCCGCGAACCAGTCGAGGTCATGGGAACCGCGGTCTTTCTCGTCTCCATCGAACTCGGGCGCATAGCATAACGCCCCCATGCCACCGGAACCTACAAAGGCCAGACGGTCGAGCGGGGTCAATGCAGTGAAATCCAGGCTTCTCCTGGCGAGCGACCTATCGAGCAGCTTGCGCCCCCAGCCATCGGGCAGACTGTCGTTGAAAACCCCATGGAGGCCTTGGAAGGGTTCGCGTGGCGCGGCATGTACCTCCGGCTTGACCGGCAAGTTGAATGGAGAGATTGGCAAGGGATCTACGATGAAGTCGGGATCGTACTCGAAAAATGCCCTGCGTTGTGCCGTGCCCCACGCAAGCCTTCCGACGGGGCGAGGGGTGTCTCCCACCTCAAGTGTGACCTTCAGTGTGGAGACCGTAGTGAATTGAGTCGACTTCACGTCCGACGCCCCCTCGCTCGTTTCGGCTTCTCGATCACATCCTCGATGGTGATTGGTTCGCGGGCAGGGAACAATCCCGCAAAGCCGGTTTCGGAATCGAGCGCGAATGCGATCTTGATCAAGCTGGCAAGGGAAATGACTCCGCTTCTCTCGAATAGCTTTAGGGTGCCGAGGCTCACCCCGCTCCGTTCCGCCAATCCGACCTGAGTCAGGTTCATCTCGAGCCGCTTGTCTCGGGCTCGGCGCGCGACGCCCCTCAGCACACCGCCAGGCGACTCGAGCTTTAGGGATGACATGATATCCATTGTCTTCCTCCGGCGGAATTAAGGGATAATATATTATCTATTAAATGATATAGATCAAGCTTTGGATGTCACGAATCTTGGTCGGAGGTGCCGGCAACCATCCCGAGTCCGGCAGGTCATAGCCGCAGGGAAGCACGCCATCGTTAGCGCAGATGGGCCGGGCAGCTTGACCCGGCCAGTGACCATGTCGAGACAATAGCCGCCCATCACCCGCACGGGACAGCAGTTTGGTAGCAAGTTGATTGTCGCGGGCCTCACCGGGGTTCAGTGTCAGCCGTCTCGGAAGGCCGTTGCTGCCTCGGTCGCCTTCTCTGGGCGATGCGCTCAAGGGACTGCGCTATCCTTGCAAACAAGCTACTGAAATCAGGAAGGTCAATCATCGCCAGCAGCAAGGCGGCGACCCAAAGAATATTTTGGTGGGTGAACATCGCAAGGAGGCATAAGACCGCGACAATCTCGTACTGAAATTTTTGTCCTTTGTGAGCGATATGCTCTGGCAAATGGTGCAAGCGCAGCACCAGTAGGCCCAAAATAAACGTGAAGAGCACCAGGAATATGCCCATCACTATCATCAGGATGTCGGGCTGGCCGGGCGCGGAAACGAACCATGGCACGTGCGCAGGGGAAATTGGCTGCTTTGGCTCGATCATGATGTCGCTGTCCGTATCGTCAGCCTCGCTTTCCATCGCGCGGGGCGCAAGGCAGATCGCCCTTCCTCCGGGAGGATTACTTAGGTGGTCTCTCCAGCAGGAGTTGATCTAAGTCTATATTCCAATGCCGCACTGCCAGTCCGGTCGAATACGTCGAAGCGAATATCCGTGCGAGTACCCCAGCCGCCGCACGAACGCCGCGTTGAAGCTTGTCGAGCTTTGGCACGCATTTCGTGCGGACCTCCGTCTGTCGTCGATCCGCACTATGGCTCTGCATGGTGGGTCCGATGGAACATGGCCGATGGATCGATCAAGTCGCGCTACGGATTGATGGTCGGCCTCCGCCCTGTAGCGCCCGCGGGACTGACGTCGGTCGCACCGTGCGGCGCGGCCACATCACTGCATAGCCGACGCACTGGTATGGCCGAACGCTGAACATCGCGGAATTCGTGACGCGCCTTCTCCTTCTGCGAGAGCCGCGACGAATACGGATCGGACAACGCTGGCGCGGTCGAAAGCGCGACCAGCGTCGTTGCCAGGATGATCTGCCTGATTGCCATGAGGGGGTCTCCTTCCGCCGTTGCGTCCGCGGATCAGGAACGCGGCATAGTCCGTGTCCCGTCCGCTGGATCGATCTTGGTTGCCCGCGGGGCGGTCTCCCGCCCCGCGGGTGTTCGAATCACTTCGCCTTCTGGATCTTGGTGACGGTGAGCCGTCCGTTGACCCGGTCGGCCTCGAACGTGACCTTGTCGCCCGCCTTCACGGCCTTGAGCATCGCCGGATCGCCGGCGGCGAACACCATGGTCATGGCGTCCATGTCCAGGTTCGGGATGGCGGCGTGCTTCAGGGTGATCTTGCCTTGCGCCTCGTCGACCTTGGTCACCTCACCGCTCACGGGAGCAGCCTGGGCGAACGCCGCGGCGGTCGTGAGCAGGAATGCTGCGGACAGCAACAGCTTGCGCATGATGGGTCTCCTTGGTTGGATCACTTGACGATGATGGTGCCGAACATCCCGGCTTCTCGGTGGCCCGGGATGAGGCAGGAGAAATCGAAGGTTCCCGCTTTCGTGAATTTCCAGACGATCTCGCCCGTCTTCTTCGGCATCAGGCGCTTGGCGTTGGGATCGTCGTGCTCCATGTCGGGGTTCTTGCGCATCTCCTCGGCGTGCTTGAGGTTGTCCTGAAGCGTCGCGAGGACGATCTCGTGATCGAGATCGCCGTTGTTGCGAAGCACGAACCGGACCTGCTCTCCGGTCTTGATCTCGATCTTGTTCGGGATGAACTGCATCTTCCCGTCCGCCTCGCTCATGACGACCTGAATCACGCGGGACGGCTGCTTCGGATTTCCCGGCTCGCCATAAGCGCGCTCCTCGCCATGGGCATGCCCTGCGTCGGCGAAGGCGGGAGCGGTGGACACGACCGCCGAAAGCAAGGCGGCGGCGATGAGGTATATCTTCATGGTTGGTCCTCTCGTTGAACCTGGGATGGGGAAAGTCAGTGCTGGTGTCCGCCCGCCCGCCCGGCGCCGGGCTTGACGACGTCGACCTCGATGGTCCGCGCGGGGTCGTAGGAGGGCGCGGGCGCGCGCTCGGCGGCCTTGTTCTCGCCGGTCCACTCGAACGCGACGGTGCCCGGCGGGTTCTTGAACCAGCCCGGGTCCTTGTAGTCGTTGCGCTCAAGGCCCTCGCGCACCTTGACCACCGAGAACATGCCGCCCATCTCCACCGGGCCGAACTGGGCGAAGCCGGTCATCATGGGCAGGGTGTTGTCGGGCAGCGGCATCTCCATTTCGCCCATGTCCGCCATGCCCTTGGCGCCCATGGGCATGTAGTCGGGCACGAGCTTGCGGATCTTGCCGGCCGCCTGCTTCAGGTTGGCCCCGATGTACGTGCGCACGTCGTGGCCCATGGCGTTCATGGTGTGGTGGGACTTGTGGCAGTGGATCGCCCAGTCCCCCTCGTGATCGGCCACGAAGTCGAAGGCACGCATCTGGCCGACCGCGCAGTCGATGGTCACCTCCGGCCAGGCGGCCGCCTCCGGCACCCATCCGCCATCCGTGCACGAGACCTTAAAGTCGTAGCCGTGCATGTGGATGGGATGGTTCGTCATGGTGAGGTTGCCGAACCGGATGCGGACCTTGTCGCCCTTTCCCACCACGAGCGGGTCGATGCCGGGGAAGGCGCGGCTGTTCCAGGTCCACAGGTTGAAGTCGAGCATCGTGTTGACCTTGGGCACGTAGGCCCCGGGCTCGATGTCGTAGGCATTGAGGAGGAAGACGAAGTCCCGATCCACGCGGCGGAAGGACGGGTCCTTCGGATGCACCACGAAGAAGCCCATCATGCCCATGGCCATCTGGACCATCTCGTCCGCATGGGGGTGGTACATGAAGGTCCCGCTCTTTCGGAGCTGGAACTCGTAGACGAAGGTCTTCCCCGGCTTGATGTGGGGCTGGGTGAGGCCGCCTACCCCGTCCATGCCGTTTGGCAGGATCTGCCCGTGCCAGTGGATGGTGGTGTGCTCCGGCAGCCTGTTGGTGACGAAGATGCGCACCTTGTCGCCTTCCACCGCCTCGATGGTGGGGCCGGGTGACTGGCCGTTGTAGCCCCACAGATGGGCCACCATCCCCGGCGCGATCTCCCGCACCACGGGCTCGGCGACAAGATGGAATTCCTTCCAGTCACCGTTCATGCGCCATGGCGCGGTCCAACCATTGAGGGTGACCACGGGCTGGTAGTCCGGACCCGTGGTCGGGAAGAGAGGCGGCTGCATGGTCGCCTCCTTCATGGTGGCGGCCTCGGGAATGGAGGCCGCCTGGACGCGGCCGGAGACCGCGCCTGCGCTCACCAGCGCCAGGGCGCCGGAGGCTCCGAGGAATCCTCGTCTTGAAACGGGCATGGTTCGTCTCCGATCAGTCGCTGGCACCGGCGGCCGCGGAGGCGAGAACGGTTTCCCCGCCTCCCGCACCGCCGCCGATGATGGCCGTCTGGAAATCCACCTCCGCCAGGAAGAAGTCGCGCTGGGCGCCGATGGCGGAGACGTTGCTGTCGATGCTCTCCCGCTCCGTGGTGAGCAATTCGAAGACGTCGATGAGCATGCCGTTGTATTCCAGCAGCGCCTGCTCATTGATGGTCTTGCGCAGGGGGAGGATCCTCGCCTGGTACTGGCGGGCGATGTCGTAGCTCGCCCGGTAGGTCACGTAGGCGGCCCGTGCCTCGGAGCGGACGTTCACCGCCTTCTCCATGAGGAGGTTCGCCGCCTGCATGTAGGTCTCCTGCGCCCGGCGGACGTTGGTCTCGCCGAGGTCGAAGATCGGCACCTGGACCTCCAGCTCGAATCCCTGGGGACGCAGGGTCTCCCCGTCCGCACGCTGGTAATTGCCGCGGTATCCCCCCTCGAGCAGGGAGACGAAGCGCGTCGCCTGCGTGAGGCCGAGGGACTTCGCCATGGCATCGAGCTCGAGCCGAGCCGCGATGAGGTCGGTGCGCTTGAGGACCGCCTCGACCTCCACCTGGGGTTCGGTCCGGATGCGCCCCGGCAGGCGCGGGAGCTGGGACGGCAGCCTGTAGCCGACGTCGTTGCCCCACAGGCCGAGCTGCCGGGTCAGGGCCTCCCGGTCCGTCGCGGACTTGAGGCGTGCCCGGGCGAGCTCGTTCGATACCTCCGCGTAGAAGGCGCTGGCCCTCGCCTGGTCGAGCTTCGTCGCCGCCCCCGTCTCGCCCAGCTTGACGGTGAGATCGGCGGCCGCGTCCGCCGTGAGGCGAGCCTTCTCGAGGAATGCCTCCGCCTGGCGCGACGCCACGGCCCGGTAATAGGCGCGACGTGCCTCGGCGGCGGTTCTGAAGGTCGCCTCGACCGCCCGCTGGCGGGCAGCCTCGAACTGGGAGCCGGCGATCTCGCTCCGGGCGGGGAGCGTCAGGAGCGCGAGCACGTTCGCCACCAGCCGCCGCTCCACGTCGAGCTCCCCGCCGCCGTTCAGCCGCTCCACCCCGAAGCTGGGATTGGGCGGAAGGCTCGCCGCCACGTAGGCGGCCTCGGAGATTCCGAGGGCGTTGTACTGCGCCTGAAGTCCCCGGTTGTTGAGGAGGGCGACCTGGAGCGCCGCACGGGCGTCGAGGGGCCGGGACAGAAGCGCGGACACGCGTGCCCGCGCCGTCGCGGCCTCTTCCTCGGACGTGATCTTCACCACCTGCCCGCCGATGTCGCCCGAGACCCGGCTGGCGACGGGGGCCATGCCGCCGTCGGGGGTGAAGGTGACGCAGCCGCCCAGCAGCAGCGCCAGTGGAATGGCGAGCACCATCCCGGAAGGAAGCGGAGCCATCACCGCCCTCCCTGGCCGGGCGCCAGGCCCTGGTTCTGCTCGATCCAAGAGCGGGGCGGCACAGGACGGTAGTCGACGTCGCCCGCCAGCACCGGAGCGTACCGGACGGCGGGCACGGCAACCGAGGGGTCGGCTGGATCCGGGCCGCTCGTGATGGGCGGCGGACCGGAACATGCGGAGACGAGGACGGCGAGGGCCGTCGGAAGCAATGACTTCATGAATGACCTCGGGGTGCGGCCCCGTCGGGGGCGCCGCTCTACAGCCGGGAACGGATGGGCTATGGGCGCGGGCGCGCAGTGCGCGGCCGCGGCCTGCCGTCGGCTGGGTCAGGGACCGGTCGAGGAGCGTAGGATTGCCGACCACCGAGGCCGGATGCCAGGGCAACCGGGGGCGGACGGCCTTGGTCCATGGACGTCAGGACCCGCTCGGTCGGGACGATCGAAGATCATCCGCGGCGAGCATGTCCGATACGTCCTCGACGAATCGCGAGACGGATCAGCCGATCTGGGGGCTGGAGAGCTTCGGGGGCCGGTCGAGCCGCATCACCGAAGCCTGGATACCGTCGGTGTCGGGCGGTAGGGCCTGCCTGCCGAGGACAAGGAGTGTCACCAACGGCGCGTGGAATGCGGTCGGGATGGCCATATGGCACGCCGCCGCGCAGCACGAGCTCGCATCGCCGACATGGGCATGACCGTCGCCGCAAGCCGCCTTGTCCGTGCAGGGATCGGCTGCCTCCGAGGCGTGATGATGGCCATCGGAGGCTTGTTGCGCCTCATGCCGATGCCCGCCTTGCGCCTCTGCCATCGCCCGGTGGTGGGCGGTGTCCCCGCTACCCAAAACGGTGCTTGCGTTCGCATAGCCCCAGCCGACCCCGGACGCCGTAAAGACGATCGCGGCGGCGAGCAGTACGAGGTTGCGAAGGGCACGAAGCATGCGGCGCAGGATAGCGGCTTCCTGCCGCATGGCAAGGGGTGAGCCCATGGTCGGTATCACGGTCGCGGGAACACCGGTACGTGCGTGCCGGAGTGGTTCGTCCCGTGGGAAAGCGACGCGGGGGTCGAGTTCAATCCACAGCGGCGCCGGTCACGCTTGGCGCGGGTGATTCCCTGTGAGTAGGCGTTGGCCAGTCGCATCAGGCCCTCGGATTTGGACAGCGGCCTCTGATTCTCAATGCCGAGCTCGGTCGCCAGCTGCATCGCCGCGGCAACGCGTCTCTTGGCCGGCGTGCGGGCCGACCGGTCGCCAGCAATCGGCCGACTTCGTCCGGAATAGATGCCAAGTGGTCGTTCTGCCGATACCCGGCAGCGAACGCACCAATCGGGGTGCCGCAGCGTCAACGCCGGACGACCGGTACCAGGCGGCTAGTGAGAGCCGGAGCGACCCAAGAGGCGCCTCCACGAGATCCGCCGCCGAGCCGCACAGCAGCCCCGGCCGGAGACGCCTAGCGCGATCGAGGGGAGGATAGGAACATTGCGGCGCAACGGCAAGTTCTTGCGCCCATATTGAAGGTGGAGGGAATTGAACCTTCGGAATGCGGGCTTGGCGTCCTACGCATACGGCTTGGACGAGCGGTCATGCGCATCGTTGGATCATCAGCAATCCGTAGCATCAGATAATTTGTTCTCGTTCTCCGCGTGAGCGAACCGCGTTCACGTCATGCCCGAGCGCTTCAATGCGCTGGTGAGGCTCAGGGTAAGCTGAACTGCCGTCAGATCACGCTCGGACGACGTGGTAGGATGTGGCGACTTGTCGTCCACACGCATGCGACGATTGGAATCTCGCGACATGAGTAATCTTCCGCCCAAAAGTCCCCGCTCTAAGCAACCTAAAGCCAGATCGGCCGCAGGCCGCAAAGTCATTCGACAAAACCTCTCAGACGGCGCCCGCATCTCCGAAGGAGTGCCGGATGCAATTAAGCTTGCCATGGCGGACGCGCTCATGGTGTTTTCAGAGATGGAGATGAGCGCCGAGCATTTCATTTGGGATGTGCTTGGACTCTCGGCTGACGATGGGAAGCTCGTCACGCAGATTGAGACAAAGGAAAAGATCGAACTCGCGAAAAAACTATCTCACCGCTATGGTTTGCCGCTCCATCGTCACGCGCGAACAACCGCGGACGCTTGGTCAGCGATACGCCTTGCGGTCGAAGCCAGAAACAAGATGGCTCATGGCATTTGGCGCATGATCGATGGCGAGACCCCTATCGTCGTATCGTACCGCATCCCAATTGAGGCTGGCCGCATCAACAGCGAACATTTTCCGCTTGATCGGATCGAGGCCGTTACCTCGGCCTGTCTACGAGCCAAGAAGCTCTTTGACGCGTTGTGTGCCCGCATAGCAACCGAAGGCAGGCCAAAACCACCCGTGCCGGCCCCGACACCCAACGACCCAGAATTCTCGAAAAGCGACGAATGGAGCTGAAGCGATATAGGCCCACCCCGCGGCGGAAATGAATGCCTGAGAAAATCCGAACCGGCCCATTCCCCTGCGCGCCCGACGCTTTCTTGAGAGTGGCTTAGATCAGCTCGTGAAATGTCGTACCGCACTCAACCGTAGTGCGGCTCTTTCACCGCCATGTGTAGCTTGTCGGCGCAGCCCCAGAACCGGGCGCAGGCGCCGGCGTAGCGTGACACGTCGCTTGGCCTCACCAGCAGAAGCTCGCTCTCCTCGGCGTTGGGCGGCAGCAGGTCCACATACCGAGAAGGTTCATAAGTCCAGCGATCGGGAGCATGCAAGCGTAAGTCTCTGACCGAAGGTCCGTCACCATGACGGTAAATATTGGCTACCAGGAACATTTCAATAAGGTTGAATCCAACAAGCCCGTCATCTAGGTCTATATTGCCAGTCCTAGCGCACAACGGTAGGTATTCCCGAAAGGGTTCTAATCCTGATTTGCGCCTTGCCATCGATACGCCCAAGCTGCGGCCCCAGAACCTGAGTTGCCGCTCGAACAGCGCCGCAAGCATCATGGTGAACGCCTTCGCCGCTTCGTTGGCTGTGTAGTTATCGACTATAGCCGCTGAGCGATCGAGAAGTTCGTCCATTGTTCCAGCCTCGCCGAATTGAAGCTCCGGATGTATTTGCAAAGCCTCAAGACTAGGGTGGATGAGACGTTTGAAGATTCGATCGATATTAGCTTGAAATATTCTCGGAACATTATCTTGTTGCATCGTGTTGACCCCAGCCTATTTACCAGAATTCAGACCCTCGCTCGAAATATTTCTACAAAATTGGTCGCGCGAGATCTCGGTCAGACGAGCATGAGTGAAGACTGGAGTGTCCTGGCAGAGCGTGGCAGGTCATTCTATCAGCCGGCATCTGGAGAAAGCGCCGGAACGGATCCCCCATCATGGGCCGCCCCCAGCGACGTTGCTCTGGTCGACAGGGATCTAAGTCGTAAACGTACGTGTTCCACCTTGTGGCATGTCGGGCATAGAAGCGTGAAGTCCGCGGTCGTTGTGTGCCGGGTCCCCTCCGCCAAGGGGTCATTGTGATGAACTTCCAGGAGGCTTCGCGGTTTGACACGGCTAGGGTCGAAAATCATCGCTGGGTCAAAAGCACAGGCGTCGCAACTGAGCCTTCCAGCACTTTGCCGCTCCCGGATGAACTGGTCCGCTTTCCAAGCGGCTCTCCGCCTAACTCGAATGCGGCGCTCCTCTGGCATTCCCTCTAAGGCACCCAGGTCCTGGTTGATGAACTTTTGAGTGCGCGCGTCGATCTGACTCCGCGCGGCGGCTGCAAAATCGTCCTCGATACCGATCCAAGCGCTCGCAGCTACAAGGGGTTCGATTTCCAAGTCGGCAATCAGCTGGCGCTCCTCATCGTTGAGGGCCCGAAGCGTAGCGGAAGAGTGTCGGTACAGGCGCCGGTATGCGATGTCGCCGAGCACGGCCTTCGCCTTTGGGCGCCCCTTGATCGCGTAGCTCTCGACGATTGGGAAGGCGACTGACCACCGATAACGCTTGCCATCCTGTGCCCACATATCCTGAATTCGCTTGTATTCCTCGTCACCTAGGATTGTTTCGAGCGGCCGGGCAGTCGCCCTAAGTTTATGTACAGCGATGAGCCGGCCCGCCAAATGTCCATGGGCTTCCCTCTCCGCCAGGTAGATAGGATCGTTCTGGTAGCCTGCGTTCGGTTCACTAAATTGCTCTGTGATGTACTCGATAACATAGCCCGCGCCATACTGCCGTTGGATCGTGCTTTGGCATTGATTTCTGGTTGCAAGATCACTGTCAGCAGGCGTGAAGCCGAGCCAAGATGTCCCGGCGAGCCAGTCAGCCTTGGAGGCGGTGACAGGAGCTGGAAGGTCTTTGATTTTCATCGGCCTTCTCACCCTAACCGAAGTTCGATTTAAGAACCTGCGCGTCGACCCCTGTTCTCGGCTTTGTCGTAGCCACCGAGGAGTTATTGTCGTTCAGCGCCGAGCTGACTTACCCTGCGCAAAATTAGGTCGCTCGCAACGCCCTTCTCCCGCTCCAAGGCCTCTTTTTTGCCCGTGTTCACCTAACCACCTGACGCAAAGCGTCTCGAACCCGATCACGTACTTCGTCGTAAATCTCTTCAACGCCCGGCATCGACAGCGTGATAGCGAGGCCGAACGGAACCGCATCATCTATTGCGGTGGCATCCGGCTCGCGCTGAACACGTAATGGCAGAGACATGCCGGATGCCACGATCGCAGCCTGATCGCCGCTCCAACACCGAGTGTAGACGGTTCCGCGATTAGTCTGGTTGCCATCGGGCTGGTTCCCGTGCGCCAGGACACCCAATTCACCGACCTCGGCAGGATCGAGGATCTTGAGCCGGACTGCGCGATACGCTTTGCGACCTGGGAGCACAGGCGTGAACCACGCAAGGGTAGCGGCAATAGAATGCGGCCGAGCCTTCCCACCGTACGCCGCCGGAATGGGTATCGATACGTCGACACCGCGCTCTCCACGCAGCGAACCTACCGCCCAGAACGTTGCTCTGTCACCAGTACATGCGACGGCATCTTCTGGATCGACCACACCATAGCCGAGGAACCGGCGAATATTGTCCTTCTGGCGCGACGCCTGTCCCCTCCCGGTTGGCCCGAGAAGCTCACGCACCAGCGCTGCCGTGTCCTCCGGCCAGCGCGCGGGATGCACCAGGAGTGCCTTGATGAGCACTGCCCTTGATACATTGGGCAACCGGAGAAAGTCTTCTCCGTATTCGCCCTCCAATGCGTCATGGATACGATGAGCTGTGCGAGACGCTATTGCGGTGGCCGCGCTCGTTCCATTCGTAAACGCTTCGGCATTCTCGAGACCTTGGCCGGCCGGCGGCGCGGCGACTCTAAGCCCCATCCCTCGTCCCGGGCGGCCTGGTGTGACAGTGATGGAGTCGCCGCTGCCGACAACACGGAGATGCTCGCGGCCACCTGGCATGAGGAAATCCGGCTTTACGGAATCGGCAAAGCCTGGACCCAGTGCGCTCGACGGATTGGCAGTGTCCAGTGCCGGGAATGGATCAACATTTGAGTGTGCGAAGTGCCGATCCCGCGTGGAAACCCAATCCCAGTTCCTGGCGCCAATTGTGAGACCGTTTACTGTCTCCGCAGGCGAAAGCAAACGGCGATCGCCAAACACTCCCGCAAGCGCATTGATCGTCCCGCGAGCTCGCTGCGTGGGATTGGCCTCTTCGAACTGCACGCTCGTCGAAAAAGCATGCATGGAAAACTCGTCGAGAACGTTCCCCGCACTAACTATGAAGAGGATGCCGAACCGGTAAGCCAGCCGATCGAGAAGGCGCGCCCACGGTGAGAGCTGACCATGGAATTGCCGACGTCTGTTACCGAGTGAGATGTTGACGATGATGACGTGGGGCGCCGAGGGCTCGGCGTTTCCACGCATCTGAAACACGGCCTGATAGATGAGGTCGACGATTAGCCGATCGGGAGGGAAGCCGTCTCCTGACCCAAGAACCGGGATGCAATGAACCCGCCGAGGCAGGGCGGGCTCTGGCCGATTGCGATCACCGTGTACGATCAGCGAGGTCATCGCCGTTCCATGCAGGCGTTGTGAAACCAGGGCATTCGCCTCGAGCCCGAACAGGTCCTCGATGATCAGGTGCCGCTGAAGCAAGGGATGCCCGGCCATCGGGACGCCATCGAGAACCGCAACGATGGGATCGGCCCCGACGTCCCTGCCTTGCGACGGCGTTTCGAGCGGTTGGTTGTCGACCAGATCGAGCAAGGACACCCGACTTTGCGGGCGTATGTACATAACGGGTTCGAGACCGGCTATGCTTGCCTGAGATCTCGCTGTGATTTCACGAACTGCACGGACGGGCAGGCGTGCCAGCACGGCATGGTATGCGATATCGTCCAATCGGGCTCGGCTGATAACCCTGCCGCCTTCGGCCTCGATGGCTTGGCTCAGAATTGCTTCACTTGTCACCCCGGAAGCCGTTTGAGGTCGAAAGATCAATTCGATTTCAAGCGGAATGACATCGTCATCGGATTTACCGAAGATCTCTTCGCTCAGAGTATCTCCGTCGGCTGGCTGTACCCGATCCTCAGGTCCCCATGGACGCAAGGCTCGAAGGCAAGCAAAAACATCTCGCCACGGCGTGAATCCATCGGGCATCTCGCGTCCAGCGCGCCAATTCCTCCATAGACTTTCAATATGTCGTAGAGCTCTGACGTCAGGAACCAGGAGATAAGCCACAGGTGACTTATCCTCGTCTTCCGGAAGCTCTTCCTCATCGACAAGTTCGAGACCGCGGACTTTATTGATGGCCTTCACGAAGGGCGCGATGCTTCCGCGGACTTCAAACACGAGCAGCCGCTCAGGCGCAAGTCCTGCGGGATCTGCCCTTAGCTCGAGGCCAGCCGGATCGCGAGCGAGGACCTCCGCCAATCGGCTGAATGTCGGCCCGAAGCGACTCTCCTGAACGTCGCTCGAGTAGGCCTCAGATCTCGGTGGCCGTGCCTGCCTTCCGAGGACTCTTGGCTGCGGCGCGCCTGGACGGAGTCGAAGGAGTGGTTTCGTCGGGTCGCTCGGCATCTGGCTCCTCTGGCTTCACACGAGAGGACCAGAGGTCAAGTTCAACGCGCAGGGCGTCATCAATGGAAAGCTCCCCCAAGCCCAATATTTGTCTTCTGCGGACATTTTGGCAGAAATCCAGCGCTTCTGCGTAACTTACACACCCGAGCTTGGCTGCCACCTTTTGCGAAGGGAGGCGCGGCTGCTCCGGCCAACGAGTTAGTATTCGGTCAAGGAACGCTTCGATTTGCTTCTTGTCCGGTGCAGGAAAGCCAAGACGGAGTTGGAACCGCCGCCACACTGCGCGATCCAAAAGCTCAGCATGGTTGGTAGCCGCAATAACGACCACATAGCTCGGCAATTGGTCGAGCTGCATCAGCAAGAATGAGACGACGCGCTTGATCTCGCCGGTCTCATGCGTGTCCCCACGTTCCTTCCCGATGGCATCGAACTCATCAAAAAACAGAACGCTTGGGCGTGTGCGGACATAATCGAACAGCCTTCTCAGGCGAGCGTTCGTCTCGCCCAGATAGCTACCAATGAGAGCGTCGTAGCGGACAACGAAGAATGGCAGTCCAAGTGCTTCCGCAACAGATTCAGCAAACGAGGTTTTGCCGTTTCCCGGTGGACCAGAGAGCAGCACGCGGTGACGAGGCTCATAGCCATGTGCTCTCAACACGTCGGCGCGGACATGCTCTTCGATGAGCTGTCTGCCGTTTTCCTGCACCGGCAGAGGCAGCAAGAGCTGGTTCATCTGAGCCCGCGGCTCGATCTCTAGAATCGCGTCCTTGCCGGGCCCTGCAAGATTTGCGGAGGCCGTGAGCGCCGGGGGCGTGACCGGAACGGCGGACATCGCCCTTTCGAGTCGGTCTGCAACGATATGATGATTTTGAGCCCGTTCTTCGGCCACCAGCGCCTCTGCCGTTGATCTCAGCATTTCCCGATCGCCGGTCGCGCCGGCGCGTACGAGGGAAACAAGAAGGTCGCTTCGTGCCATGATCGAAAAGGGCTTGCCGCGGGTGAGGCCTAGGGATCCGTCCGCCGAATCGTACACGGAAAGGTCAAAATTGTCCTCCGCCGGGCGATGATTTTCGGAGCGATCTAGACAATCCTCCAGCCAGCCGTAGCGCCGGTAGCTAGGCTCATCATCACTCCCCGAATACCTCTTCCGGATCGAGAGGCTCGCCTTCATCCCCGATCCCATCGCCACCTAGCGCCGGAAAATCCCCCGCCAGCAGCCGCTCTTTGCTGAGCAAGCCCGCATCCTCCAACGCTTCCATGTCCGGCAGGTCGCGCAGCGTGTCGAAGCCGAAGAAGCTGAGGAAGCCCTTCGTCGTCACGTAGGTGTACGGCGCGCCGGGCACCGGACTGCGCGGACCGGCAGCGATGAAGTCCAGGCCGCGCAGATGGCCGATGGTGTCGCGGCTGATCTCCTTGCCGAAGAACTGGCCAAGCTCGCCGCGGGTGATCGGCTGGAAGTAGGCGATGGCCAGGAGCACCAACTGCTCGGACTTCGACAGCGGCTTCGGATCGTTGGTGCCAAGGCCGGTGGCCACCTGGATCGCCTCCGCAAACCCCTTCTTGGTGCGATGCTGCCAGCCGCCGGCGACCGCCACCAACTCGTAGGGCCGGCCGCGCAGTTCGGCGCGGATGTCGTCGATGAGGAGGTCGATGCTGCAGTCGCGGCCAACGACGCGGGCGAGCACCTCGCGGGTCACCGGCGCGGGCGCGGCAAAGATCACCGCCTCGACCCGGCCCATCCATTCGCGCCAGCGCAGCTCCGGCGGCAGGTGCGCCAGCTCGGTGTCGAAGGGTTCGGGCGGGCGCGGGCGGCGGGCCATGTCAGAGCCCGTAGAGCTTGAAGCTGGATCGGCCGGACAGTTCGCGCACGGCGCCAAGCGTGACCAGGCGCTCGAACAGCCGGCGCGCCGCGAAGCGGGAGAGCGCGTCGGTCTGCAAGGTCCCGGGCACGACGTCGTCGTCGAGCAGCCGGCGCACCGCGTCGCCGGCGCCCTTGGCGCGTAGCTTCGGCACCACCGCGTCGAGGCCGGCGGCGCGCGGGGCGATCGAGGCGGCCAGCCGGCAGGCCCGGGTGGCGCCCTGCGCGACGGCGACACAGACGGTGACGTCGAGGCCGTCTCCCTGTGGCGAGAGGCCCCCTCCCCTCCCCGCCCGGCGGGGCCCGCCAGCCTCGGCCATCAGCAGCGGCACCGGCAGCGGCCAGCGCAGCCGGAGCGCCAGGACCTGGTCGGCCAGCCACCAGCCGAGCAGTTCCGCGCCAGGCTGCACTGCGGCCACAGCCCGGACGACCGCCGTCGCGGCGAGCGGCGCCGGCCGGCTGGTGGCCAGCAGGCGATCGATCTCATCCGGAAGAAAGGCCAGCCGATCATTCCAGGCAAGGCCGAGCAGCGCGCACACCGATTGGAGCGCCGCACTGTCCACCCCAGGTGAGCGCTCGGCCAGACGCCGCCACGCCGCCAGCAAGCGCCCGGCGGGCCCGGGATCGGCATCCGGCGGACGCAGATGCCAGGCGTCCCGGAGCATGCTTTCATCCTCCGCTCGACCCGCCTGACGCGCCGCCACGGCGGCGCAGGTCAGCGCCAGCCGGGCACGCCACGCGCCGGCCCAAGGCGGGTTCGCCCGCACCAGATTGTCCAAGGAATTCAAAGCTGCGCCGGCCAGGAAGGCTGCCTCAGGCAGGTCCGTCATCGGGCCGTGCGGCACCGCCCAGCCCGGCACGACCGGTACCGGCGATGGCGCTGCGGGCGCTGGAATCGGCGCGAGATCCATGCGCGAAGCCTAGCCGCGTTGTGCGCTTTTAGCTATCGTTATCCGCCTTATCCGCACGCCTTGTCTGAGAATAAGAACGTCCGATAATGTTGCATTATCGGACATTTCTCACCTTTATATAGAAGGGCGCCGCGGGTGCACCAAAACACCCCTCCCGGGGCACGGAAATCGGCGCATTGACGTGTCGGAGTCGGATCTTATATAGCTAGACAGTCTAGCTAGAAGGGTGTGCGCATGGATTGGCCGCTGCAGGATGCCAAGAACCAGTTCTCCAAGGTGGTGCAGAAAGCCCGTGCGGAAGGTCCGCAGGTCGTCACCCTGCGCGGCGAACGCGCAGCCGTCGTGCTCTCGGCCGCTGACTATGATGCTCTGCGGGCCGGCCGACCGACCCTGGTCGACGATTTGCTGTCAGGGCCGGCGTGGGACGATGCGCTCGTCGATACGGTGACACAGCGGGCCGTGCGCCCCAGCCGTGATGTGGCCTTCTGATGTACCTCGTGGACACCAACGTGGTCTCCGAGGCCCGGCGCGGCACGCCGGCAGCGGTCTCGTGGCTGCGCGCAATCGACCCGCTCAGCGTCCACCTCAGCGCCCTTACCCTCGGCGAGATCATGCGCGGCATCGCGCTGAAGCAGAAATCCGACCCGAAGACCGCTGGCCACCTCGCCGAGTGGCTGCGCAAGCTGCGCCATGATCATGCCGATCGGATCCTGCCGGTCAGCGACCAGATCGCCGTCGAGTGGGGGCGGATCGCCGCGCTTCGGCCTCGGGGCGATATCGATGGGCTGATCGCGGCGACGGCCATCGTCCACGACCTCATCGTCGTGACCCGCAACGTGGCGGATTTCGAGGACACCGGCGCGTCGGTGATCAATCCGTGGGATCCGGAATAATGACGGTCGAGACCGATCCGGAGCTGCGAGAGGGAGACCCGATCAATCCCCCCTCCCCTGCCCTCCCCGAACCGGTGAATCCGGTGCAATCCGCAGTGCCGGCGCATCTCGAGCGCCTCACCGAACGGGCGCGGACCTATGTCGAGGCGGCGAGCTCGGCGAACACCCGCAGGGCCTATGCCTCCGACTGGAAGCATTTTTCCGCCTGGTGCCGGCGGCAAGCTCTGGAGGTCCTCCCTCCCTCCCCCGAGGTCGTCGGGCTTTACATCACCGCCTGCGCGTCTGGCGCCGTCATCCCGGGCGACAAGCCGCACGCAGTCTCGACCATCGAGCGCCGGCTGTCGGCCATCTCCTGGAACTACACCCAGCGCGGCACGCCGCTCGACCGCAGCGATCGCCACATCGCCACCGTGCTCGCCGGCATCCGCAACACCCATGCCTCCCCTCCCCGGCAGAAGGAGGCCGTCCTTCCTGAAGACCTCGTCGCCATGCTGGAGACGCTCGACCGCGGCACGCTCCGCGGCCTACGCGACCGGGCCATGCTGCTGCTCGGCTTCGCCGGCGGCCTGCGGCGCTCCGAGGTCGTCGGGCTCGATGTCGGCCGGGATCACACCGAGGACGGCCGTGGCTGGGTCGAGGTCCTCGACAAGGGGCTTCTCGTCACGCTCCGTGGCAAGACCGGCTGGCGCGAAATCGAAGTTGGCCGCGGGTCCTCCGACGCCACCTGCCCCGTCGTGACGCTCGAGACCTGGCTCAAGCTCGCGAAGATCGGCCATGGCCCGCTGTTCCGCCGGGTGACCGGCCGGGGCAAGGACGTCGGACCCGACAGGCTCAACGACCGTCAGGTCGCTCGGCTGGTCAAGCGGACCGCGCTCGCCGCCGGCGTCCGCGGCGATCTCAGCGAAGGCGACCGGGAAGAAAAGTTCGCCGGCCATTCGCTGCGCGCCGGCCTCGCGTCGTCGGCCGAGATCGAGGAGCGCCATGTCCAGAAGCAGCTCGGCCATGCCTCGGCCGAAATGACCCGCCGTTATCAGCGCCGGCGCGACCGGTTCCGGGTGAACCTCACCAAAGCCGCCGGGCTGTAGACCCGGTTCCGGGGTTCCGCAGCCATCCATCCGCGCCGAGGGCCGCATCATGGCGTCTCGCCGGGGATCCGGCGACCAGGGCTCGCTGATCCCCGCACCGCACCGCCGCCCCCTGCCCCGTCGGCTTTCGCATCCAGCTTCGCACGCAGCAGCGCCATCACCATCGGCCAGGTCGAGAATTTCCCGTCCTGCGCTCGCTTCGTCAGGCTGCGCAGATAGCCCCCATGGCTCGATATGTGCTCGGCCCGCTGCAGGATCGCGGCGATGACCGTTGCCGCATGGGATTCACCCATGGCGGCGCAGGCGTCCTGATAGGCGCTCGGGCTGATCCCAAGGTAGCCCCGCGCCAGCTGCGCCGTCGCCAGGAGATCGCGCCAGCTTCGGATCTCACCTCCCGGCGCCAGCGCCACAATCTCCGGACAGGCTTCGAGGACGATTCCAAGTGGCAGATCCCGCTCTGGGAGCGGATGGACGTTGTCGGGAGCTACCGGATCCGCCTTCTCACTCTTCCGCAGGCCCTGTTCAGATTCATTTTTGGAGTCTGTGTTTGAATTCTGTTTGTGGCGCTCATTATGAGACTCATTGGCGTTTTGATTTTGTGATTTTACGAAGTTCTCCAGCACCTTATGCACAAGGGCGCGGAGCTCGTTTAGTTCAGCCAGAATGGCTTCAACCGTTGCCTTTGACGCCGACCGCGGCAGCCGTGCCATGAGGCCCTCATAGACCACGCGATATCCACGCCAGTCGCCAGGGACACCCTCCTCGATGCCGACGGCGATCATCTTCACAACGTCCCGCCGCGCGATCGTCAGCCGCTCGCGCAGGACCTGGAAGGCCTTCTTCTCCGCCTGGGTGGTCTCCGCCAGTCTTTTGAACTCATCCGCCCGGGCCACGATGGGCGCCAGGTCGAAGCCGTAGGCCTGCTCGATCTCACCCGCCGGTCCTTTGCGCGCGAAGCGCTTGCCGTTCGGGCTGTCTCTGCGAATGACCAGGCCGCAGTGCACAAGGATGGCGATATGCCTGCGGAGTGTCGCCGGCGCCATGCCGTTCGCGCGGTCGCTGAGCTGTGCATTGGACGGAAAGACGACGAGATCGCCATCTGCGCACATCGTCGTCTCCTGGTGGAACGACAGCAACGCGGTGAGGATCGCGAGCGCGCGGTCGGTCGCGCCGATTGCTTCCCTCGCCTCCCGGATATGCTGGAAGACCTTCCATTTGTGAACCACCACATCGGACGCGACGGCCTGAGCTGTCACTTGGCTGGCCAACAGGCCAAGCGACATCGACCGCCGCCCAAAGGGCGTCGTAGGTAGCTGCTGCGTCATGGTTCAGCCCTTCAGCTTTTTGGCAAAGCGAAAGCGCTCACCGAAACGGTGCCAATCTCCTGTCGGAGACTCTTGACTGTGATTCGCGGAAGTGAGATTCTCGGAGTTGCGACACTAACGAGAAGGGCTTCCGGGACACCTGTTTCGGGGGCCTTTCTTTTTACCTCATGCTTCCTCTTCAGTTGTTGCGCCTAACAGCGGCGTCGGCCGAGGCCTCCGCCATTTCCAGTGGTCCCGTCCAACCTTGTCAGCTGACAAGGTTTTAGCGCGCGACCCTGAAATCACTCATCGCCCTCTCGGGCGAAAAACCGCTCCATCAGGCCCGGCAGCTCCTCCTCCAGGAAGGCGCCAAATGCCTGCGCATGGCCACTCGAGACCGAAAACTTGATGTCACCCGCCGAGAACGTCGCCTTGCCGACCACCTTTCCCTTGGGGCTTTTGAGTTCGAGCTCGGAGCGCGCGCGCTCTACCGGTGCCTTGACTGCTGCCAACGCGCTCTTGAACCGCTCGTCCGACGGCAGATCCAAAACCTTGTCAGCTGACAAGGTTTTTCGGATGCGCGCGAGCGCGGCCTTGTCTTCCTCAACCGCGGACGCCAAGGCAATCCAGCGCGGGCGCCCCACCTTGGGCGCCCGCCCGATTGCCTCGATCACATCTGTTGGAAGCACCTTCGTGACTGCCCGAAGCCGGGCAAGCTCGGGGTCATCAATTGAAAGCGCCGCGCGAATATCCCGGGCCTTGATCCCCGCCTGATCCATGCGCCACGCAAAAAGCGAGCGCTCGATCCAGGAAAGATCCTGGCGGGCCGCATTCTCGATGCCCTGGGCGACAACCAGCTCGCTATCCGACAGATCGAGAATTGTCGCTTTGACTTTGATGCCCAATTCCGACGCTGCGCGCCAACGCCGGTGCCCGTAAACGACTTGATAGCGCCCCTCCGCACTCGGATGGCGCCGCACCTGAATGGGAACCTTCTGGCCTTCCTCCGATATCAGCGCCTTCAGCGATTCAAAATCCGCGCTGCTGTCATCGGGCAATCGATCCGGGAAAGGGGAGGGGTCAATCAGCACCGGGTCCAGCTCGGCGCCACCGCCCGCATCCACCATCGCGCGAAGCCGATCACGCTCTTCTCTCAGCTCCGAGAGCGAACGCTGTGTCGCCCCGATCACACCCGCACCCACGCGCGGCAACGGCTGGGGAGCCGAGGGCCTGCTCCCGTCTCCGGGCCTGTCGGAGCCGCCATCAGGCGCCGGATCGGAAAAAGCGCCGAAATTCTGCAGGATCGACTTCCCTGTGGGGCGCTTGCTCATCACGTCCGTCCCCAGCTGCTCTTGATGAGGTCCAGGATCTGATCGTTGACGGCATCAATCGATTCACGAGCACGCTTGACCGTCGACGCCGCGATGTTCCCCGCCTCCAGCTCATAGAGCGTGCGCTTCGCGAGCCCCGCTGTCTCGATCGCAGCACTCTCGACCGCGGTCGAGGTCAGCACGTCCTCTTCAAAAAGATGCCGAAGCATCGAGACAACGTGGACCTGCGACTGATCCATCGGATCATGGCGCGTCACCACATAGCGCAGGAAGTCCTGCTTCATGGTCGCGCCGGCGTCACGGATGACGGAGATCAGATCCCCCATCATCAGCAGGAACTGGCTCATGGACATCACGTCGAGCATGGCCGGATGGACGGTGACGAGGAGACCTGTCGACGCGTAGATGGCACCGAGGGTCAGGAATCCGAGGGAAGGGGGGGTGTCGAGAACGACGACGTCGTAGTTGTCCTCGACCTCCGCCAGCGCGAGACGCAAACGTTCGAAGAAAATGCTCTCCGTGTCCGCCTGCCGCTTCGACAGAAAGCGCGGCGTCTCATGCTCATACTCCATGACTTCGATATTGCCGGGAATGAGATCGATCCCGGTGAAGTAGGTCGGCCGGATAATGTCGGCGATCGGCCGGCGATGTTCGTCGTAGCGAAGCGCCGCATAGATCGTCTCGTTCTGCTGAACATCCATCTCGGGCTGCGCGCCGAACATCGCAGAAAGCGATGCCTGAGGATCCAGATCAATCGCCAGAACCCGATAGCCGTGAAGGGCAAGATAGTGGGCGAGGTGTGCGCTGGTGGTCGTCTTCGCGCTACCGCCCTTAAAATTGGCAACAGCCAGGATTTGCAGGTGTTCGCCCTCGCGGCGGTGTGGCAAAAACCGTAATGCCTCGCCGGGTCGCTGGGACGCAAACAGCTCGCGGAGCTCATTGATTTGCGCGAGCGTATAGGCCCGATGGTTGTTATCGAGCCGGGCCGGCACCGGCCCCTTGCCCTCATTCGACATCAGCTTGAGAGTCGATTCCGGGATCGAAGTCAGCTTCGACACCTCATGAATCATGAAGTTCCGGAGGCTCTTCTGAGCATCCGGCGGATACATCTGCTGCCTGCGAGCCTGCAGGTGTTCCGAGAGCAGGCCGGCGTGACGAACAATCTTGTCCGCTGGATCCTCTGCCTCAATGATGGTCATGGCTGGTGCAGCCATTGTCGCTCCGGCTCCTATTTGTCGGCCCCGATGCGCTTTAGCGCCCTGTGCCCGACAAAAGGTAGGCCACGATTCTGCCGCGTCGTCCAGAGGTTTAGTATTAACAAGTACTTAATATGGCCAGGGTTCAATCCCGTCCGGAATGCTTACTCCGCGCAGCATCCATTAATGGCTCCAGCCACTTAGCCCCTGGCGTGCCGCCCGCATCTGCGGCCATTGTAATGGCGGGAAAATGCCGGATCCAGGTCTTCGCCACCGTCTCCCCGACACCTTCACGAAGCCTGCGGCCGCCGAGTCCGAGTCGTGGTCAGGAGCATGTGCGCCCGATGGCAGTCTCACAGAACTCCGGCGTTCCGTCCGACGTCGCCGTTGACGGGAGGTCTCACGCACCTCCATTACCAGGATCATGGGATAGCGCGCCGAACCAGAGGGCGATGAGTTTCCCGTCGGAGACCGCCGTGCGCGAGGTGCTTTCGTGCATTCGCCCGGTAGCTCTTCAGAACCCATACAATTGATCCACCCATCGAAGCAAAACGCCGGCGTCGTGATCGGGAAGACGTACACGCTGGGCTTTCAAGGCCCGGGCGATGGCGTGACCAACATCGGGGTCGACCCAATTGCCGTGGATCATCAGGAAGAACCATCCGAACGGAAACCCGACTTCACGGTCGATCGCCTCGATGCGGTCCATCAGGATGTGCACGGATGCGCCCTCCGTCGCGGTCAGGCGCTCGCGTGGCATGCGGAGCGGCCGCGGAATGAAACCGATCTCGCGTTGCCCCCGATACTCGTAATCACGCACGTCCAGCGCCCAGTGGGCGAATACGCGCGACCTCGCAGCGCTGGACGCTTCCCAGTCTTTAAAGAACCGCACCTCGCGCGGCATGTGATCGAACCAATCCGGCACCGCCGAAAGAAACGGCGTCTCCCGGATGCCGTCCGGCCCGACCTCATGGATGACCCGCTGCTCCATCTCCGGGCGGCGCGCCTCGCGGGTAGCCCGCTCATGGCGCGCGCAGCGCATGAGGAAACTGCGGACGTGAATTACTGCACCGCCGGCGCGTCCGAGCACGCGGTAGACGGAACCTGCGATCCGGCTGGCTGGGGAGGGGGCTTCACGCGAAATCCAGGACGGCTCCAGAAGCTCCTCCGCGCGCGAGGGAGGCCACTGCGGATCGACGATCGGAGCGACCCGCCACTCCGTCTCACGGCCAAGCGAAATCTGCACATAGTCGGCCGGCCCGGAACCTGTCGGCGCGAACACAACCGCGCTGGTGCCGCGCCATTCAGTAATCTGCAGCTCTGTCTCCTTTAGACGGCGCCACAGCGCTCCGATGTCGCCACGCTCCCTGGCGACCTCTGCCGTCATCCACGATTGCAGCTCGCCGATCCGAGTGCCGTCCGGCTGGATGACGCTGCGGGCGTCGCGCCAATAGTCATCATCGATCTGGGCGAGACTGAATTCGAACCCCGGGAACGCACGGGTGAGGGCAGGGATCAGCGCCAAGTCGGCCGACGCCGGATCAAGCCCAGCCAGCACGGTTTCGAGCGATGCGACGTCGGGTATACGAACAGAGGCCGTCATTTCGATTGGCCGCCATCGGTCCAGGGGTTGAAAAGCGACACCCCGAGCGGCGCAAAGTCCTTAGTGTTGCGGGTGGCCAGCACGAGGTCGCGGTCGAGCGCCGTGGCGGCGAAAAACCCGTCCATCACGGAGAGCGCAAAGCCGCTCATGCGGGCCTCCGCCATCAAATCTCCCCAGCGTCCGGCAATCGCGGGGTCAATAGGCAGGATACGACCAGCGAAGCGCTCTGGGAGATCCTGTGCAAGCCAATCGGAGAGCGCGGTGCGCCGACGGCCGTCGTCCATCAATGCGATCCCACGCTTGAGTTCAGCGATCGAGGCTACACTTATGTAGGTCCGGTCCTCGTCGATCGCATCGAGCCAGGCGAGAACCCGGGGGTCGGGCGCCGGTCGCCGGACCTCCGACAAAACATTGGTGTCGAGCAGAACATTCACAGGTCGAGGTCGCGCGGCTGATTACGGACGCGCTCGAGATCGAGATCGACGTCTCGCAGCGGTGATGCAAGCAGGAACTCGGCCAGCGTGCCCTTGCGCGCCGTCTTGCGGGACCATTCCTCCGCCGAAACGACAACGACGCTCGGCTTGCCGTGCCGCGTAATGACCTGGGGGTCGCGTTGCGCCCGCTCGATGACCTCGGACAGACGCGCTTTGGCATCGGCGACCGTCCAGCTCTCCGATTGATCGGGTGCGGACTTTCTGGGCGTTGCCATGAGATCCCCCACAATGACCATAATGACTAACATAACTATATATGGCCGGCATGGGTTTTTCAACGTGCAATCAAATGCGGGCGCCGAGACAGGAGCCCCGTTCCCCCGGAAGATTCCGGACGCGCGCCGAGAAGCACCAACCTGCCATCCGACCCTCGGGCTCTGCTCGAAGCGGGAACGGAAGGGGAGGGGAGGGGCCCAACAGGCGCCCTCCGGTCCGGACGACCCTTGGTCTCGCCCGCCAAGAGCTGCCTACGTGCGATTCGGCCTGATCGCGGGGCACTGACCGAACTCGACCAGAGGTGCCATACTATCACAAATGCGATAGTTTGAGACGGCACCGGCTCTCGGCCGCCGCGTGGCCCGGCCCATCAACCACCCTGTAGGTTGCGGAGCCTCTTGAAGATATCGGGCGCAATCTTGAATTCGCGCGCCTGCCCACGCCCCATCGAGTTTTTCACCATCGTCTCCGTCAAGATCTTACGGATAACGAGCTGATCAATCGTCTCAGTGACGCCGCCGCGTGTTAGCGACGTCAACTCAATTATATTCGTTAGCGTCAGGCGTTGATTGCCCTGGTGCATATAATACAGGACGCTCATCATTCCGATTTGCTTGAGCCGCGACTGAGGGGTCTCGTCGTCGAGTGGGTTGTCGAGGATCAGCCGCAGGATAAGTGCCGAGAACGAGAGGCTGTGCCATTCGGCGTCGAGTGCTCTTGGCATCGGCTTAACTGATCTGTATATGATAGTTAACCCGGCATGAGATTGCGGCCGCCAAGCCTTTCCGGGATCGTTTCGGGAGGGTGGTGGGCATGATTTCCCCTACTGCTAGGGCGCTTTTCTGCGCATTCGTATTGCTGTCATCCTACTGCATTTCCAGCAGTAAAGCGCGCGCGGACGATTGGGGCTGCCAGGTTCTTCTCTGCCTTTCGAATCCAGGCGGTCCCATGCAGTTCGCCGAATGCGTTCCTCCCGTTCAGAGGCTTTGGAACGAACTCGCCAGAGGACGCCCCTTTCCCACCTGCAGTGGAGTCGGATTCCAGGCCTCCAGGCCTGGATACGAACCGTACTCTTGCGAGGCTGGCTATCGCCTGACCGCCCGGTTGGGACCCCAGGGGCAAGAAGCGGCCTGCGTGTCGGGTTCCCGCCAAGCCGTCGACAGCAGCCAGTGCGCGGGAAGCGCCAGCAATGGAAAGCCTCGTTGGGTCTCCGTCGGCGGGCAGAGCCAGTGCATGGCCTATGTGACGATGCCCCCAACGCTGCGTCCGCAACCCTATTTCGTCGATGTGACGATCGATGGACTCGGGACGCAGCGGGTGTGGTTCTAGCCTATGCCCGTTGCATTCGCAGACCTTGCGCAGACATGCGCACCGACCGTTCAGGTCGAGACCCTCGCCGCGGTCGTGAGCCTCGAAAGCGGCTTCTCGCCGTTTGCCATCCGCATCAATAGCGGCGCGCCCCTGCACGACCCGCCGAAGAGCAAGGCGGAGGCGATCGAGGTTGCCAGCACGCTGATCGCGGAACGACAGGACGTCGATCTCGGCCTTGGCGGCATCAATGCCGATGATCTCGGTCGCCTCACGCTCACCGTTGCCGATGCGTTCGATCCCTGCCTGAACCTCAAGGCGACCGCCCGATTGCTCGACCGCTACTACCGGGCGGCCATCGGCGGCGGTGCCCGCCCAGCCGAGGCGGCCACCGTCATGCTGCAAGCCTATTACGGCCGCGGCGACGCCTCCCTCGGCGAGATGGTCGGCCACGACAAGCAGGTGCGTGCCGAGGCGAAACGCCTCGCGCCGACACTGGCTTCGCTGACGATCGACCCGGTCGGCACGTCCGCCACAAAAGATCGCGTGGGGGAGGGGGCCGCGGCGGCGCCTCCGGCTGCCACGCCACACGTTTCCCGGCGCGAGGCAAAACCGGCGCCCTGGGATGTCTTTGCGACAGGGCGGACGTCTTCCGCCCTCGTCTTCCAGAACGAACAATCGGAGTGAGCCGAATGAGTGAAAGAGTGCGCGTTCGCCCGGTTGCAGCCATCATGCTGATGGCGGCCCTCTTCGCGATTGGGATGGCCGAGCCGGCATTTGCCCAGGCGTCCGGCGGTATCGAGACCGTCCTTCAGAACATCGTCACCCTGCTCACGGGCAACGTCGCCAAGCTCCTCGCGACGATCGCCGTGATCGTCGTCGGCATCGCCTGGATGTTCGGCTATCTCGACCTGCGCAAGGCCGCCTACGTGGTGCTGGGGATTGGCATCATCTTCGGCGCCGCCGAGCTCGTCAGCACGATCTCCGGCGGCTGACGGTCATGGCGCAGACGGTGCCCCTCGAAGAAGACACGCTGTTCCTTGCCTGCACGCGGCCGGCGATGGTCGCGGGCGTGACCATGGAGGCCATGGGCATCAACGTCATCCTGACGACGCTGCTCTACATCCTCGCGGGCTCGATCGCCTACGCCCTGGTCGGCATCGTGTTCCACCTCATCTTCAAGGCCCTGGTGAAGCACGACCACAACATGTTCCGCGTGCTGCTGGCGTGGGTCGAGACCCGCGGCCGCTCACGCAACGGGGGCTTCTGGGCCGGCACAACGCTGACGCCCCTCAAGCTCGTGAGGCGCTACAACGAAAAGGACCTCGGCCTTGCCTAGCGTCGCCACCGTCAAAGCCCGCGAGCTCGAGCCCGAAACCTTCATTCCGTATGTCCGCCACATGGACGAGACGACGATCGCGCTCGATTCCCGAGCGCTGATGGTCATGATCGCCCTTGACGGCGTGTCGTTCGAGACCGCCGATCCGCTCGACCTCAACGGTCTTCACCGCGACCTCAACACCCTCTACCGCAATCTCGCCGACGAACGCCTTGCGCTGTGGACCCACATCATCCGCCGCCGTGACAACGACTATCCCGATGGAGCGTTCGCCAATCCCTTCTCCGCGACCCTGAACGCAAAATATCGCGCCCGCATGGTGGAGGAGGACCTGTTTCGCAACGACCTCTATCTGACCCTGCTCTGGTATCCAACCCGCGATCCCTCCGAGAAGCTGGCGAAGCTCCTATCCCGCCTTCGCCGAGCCCGCCGGGCCGGACGGGAGCTCGACGAAGAGGCGCTCAAGCTGCTGCGCGACAAGGTTACCGATGTGACCGCAGGCCTCAAGCGTTTCCAGCCCCGCGTGCTTTCTCTCTACGAGCATGATGGCCTGCTGTTTTCCGAGCCGAGCGAGGTCCTGCACCAGATCATCGGAGGTCGGCGGGAGCGGGTGCCCCTCACGGAGGGGCGGGTTTCTTCTGCGATCTATTCCGACCGCGTCATCATCGGGCGTGAGACGGTGGAGATCCGCCACGAGGCCGAGACCCGCTATGCGGGTGTGTTCAGCTTCAAGGAATATCCCGCGCGGACGAGGCCCGGCATGCTCGCCGGCATCCTCACCACGCCGTTCGAGCTTATCCTGACGCAGTCCTTCGCGTTCGCCTCGAAGGCCGATGCCCGGACCATCCTGGGGCGCAAGCAGAACCAGATGGTGAGCGCCGGCGACAAGGCGAACTCGCAGCTCGAAGAACTCGATGGCGCGTTGGATGATCTGGAATCCAACCGCTTCGTGCTGGGCGAGCACCACCTCACGCTGTCCGTCTTCGCCACGTCGGTGAAGGACCTCACCGACAATCTGGCGAAGGCACGCTCTCACCTGACCAACGGCGGGGCCGTCGTGGCGCGCGAGGATCTCGGCCTCGAGGCCGCCTGGTGGGCGCAGCTGCCGGGCAACTTCCGCTACCGGGCTCGCTCCGGCGCGATCACGTCGCGCAACTTCGCTGCGCTGTCACCCTTTCATTCCTATCCCGTGGGCAGGAAGGACGGCAACGAGTGGGGCCCGGCCGTCGCAATGCTCAAGACGGCGTCGGGCTCGCCCTTCTATTTCAACTTCCACCACGGGGACCTCGGCAACACCTTCGTGTGCGGCCCCTCGGGATCGGGCAAGACCGTCATCCTGAACTTCATGCTCTCGCAGCTCGAGAAGCATGATCCGCACATGGTGTTCTTCGACAAGGACCGTGGCGCCGACCTCTTCGTACGGGCCGCCGGCGGCACATATCTGCCGCTGAAGAACGGCACGCCGACCGGCTGCGCGCCCCTGAAGGGGCTTGAGCTCACACCTGAGAACAAGGTGTTCCTGGCGCAATGGATCGCCAAGCTCGTGGGCGCGAAGTCCCGCGAGCTATCCGTAACAGACCTGCGCGACATTGCCGGCGCCGTCGACGGCCTCGCGGATCTTCCGGTCCAACGCCGCACCATCGGCGCGCTGCGTACCTTCCTCAACAACACCGACCCGGAGGGCATTGCCGCTCGGCTACGGCGGTGGGAAAGGGGAGGGCCACTGGGTTGGGTCTTCGACAATGAGACCGACGACATCGGCATCGGTGCCAAGTTCCTCGGCTACGACATGACGGACTTCCTCGATAATGAGGAGATCCGCACGCCGCTCATGTCCTACCTGTTCCACCGGGTCGAGCAGCTGATCGACGGCCGCCGCATCATCATCGTCATCGACGAGTTCTGGAAAGCCCTGCTCGACGAGGGCTTTCGCGACCTCGCCCAGAACAAGCTCAAGACGATCCGGAAGCAGGGCGGCCTCATGCTGTTCGCGACGCAGAGCCCACGGGATGCGATCGCTTCCCCGATCGCCCACACGATCATCGAGCAGTGCCCGACGCAAATCTTCACGCCGAATCCGCGCGGCAATCACGCCGATTATGTGGACGGCTTCAAGCTTACCGAGCGGGAATATCAGCTCATCGCGCGCGAGCTGTCCCCTGAGAGCCGTCGCTTCATCGTCAAGCAGGGGCACAACAGCGTCGTCGCCGAGCTGAACCTCACCGGCTTCGATGATGAACTCGCCGTCCTCTCCGGACGCACCGCCAATGTCGAGCTTGCGGATGCGATCCGCGCCGAAGTCAGCACCGGCCACGCGGACTGGCTTGCCCTGTTCCACCAAAGAAGGAGTGCAGGCTGATGTCCACACGCACCATGCTGCTGGCGGCCGCGGCCGCACTTCTCATCTCCGCCGGCGCGGCCCAGGCGCAGGGCATCCCCGTGATCGATCAGGCAGCCCTTGCCAAGCAGCTGGAGAGCATCGCGCAGCTCAAATCTCAGCTCGACACCTTGAACAAGCAGCTCCAGCAGGCGCAACAGCTCTATGGCTCGTTGAACAAGCTGACGAACATGGCAGACGTCGCGAGCGTGCTCAACGATCCCTCGATCCGCAAGGCGCTCCCCCAGGATTTCAATGCGATCGAAAGCCTGCTGAGCGGTGCGGGCTCGGGCGCCTTCGGGGATTCCGCCTCGAAGTTCCTGCAGGCCAATTCCACCTATCAGACCAGCGCCAACGACTTCTACGCCCAGGAGCTGTCGCGGATCCAGAACAAGAACGCCGGCCAGATGAGCCTTGGCCAGCAGATTTACGATGCCGCCACGAAGCGGATCGACGGAATCGATCAGCTCCGGCAGCAGATCTCGTCGGCCGGCACCTCGAAGGACGTGGCCGACCTGCAGGCCCGGCTCCAGGCGGAAGCGGCCTTCCTTCAGATCGATGTGGTGCGCATGCAGGGCCTGCGCATGGTGCAGCAGGCCCAGGCCCAGGTGGACGACCAGCGCAAGGCCGAGGACTGGCGCCGGCGCGTCGATACGATGAGGGCGGCGCTGCCATGAGGATGATCGTGGCCCTGTTCCTGATGCTTCCTCTTGCCGGGTGTTTTGAGCCGGGGGAGGGGACCCGCACCGTCAGTGATTACCTCGGCGACGATGCCCTGCGCGCCGCGCAGCTGGCGAAGTGCCGGGAGAATCCGGGCACGCTCGCCGAGACGCCGAACTGCAAGAATGCGACCGAAGCCGACGGCAAGGCCCGTCTCCAGCGGATGAACAAGGCGCTCGGAGGGTAGGGCATGTATCAGGTCTTCTCTTTCCTCGACGACCAGTTCAAGGCCCCGCTCGAGAACTTCATCAGCTCGGGGACTTCGGGCATCGCCTCCTGGGTGACGGGGCCGCTGACCGTCGCCCTGACGCTCTACGTTGTCATCTACGGCTTCCTCGTTCTGCGCGGCTCCATCCCCGAGCCCATCATGGAGTTTGCCTTCCGGGCGATGAAGCTCGCCATCATCCTGATGCTCGTGCAG
Organism: Roseixanthobacter liquoris; assembly: GCF_043195135.2. Lineage (NCBI taxonomy): Bacteria > Pseudomonadati > Pseudomonadota > Alphaproteobacteria > Hyphomicrobiales > Xanthobacteraceae > Roseixanthobacter > Roseixanthobacter liquoris. Next base: position 119,770 of record NZ_JBAFWP020000002.1, on the reverse strand, counting down.
AACGCGTCCAACTATCAGACCTATGTCACGAAGGTGTTCTTCGAGGACCTGCCCACCGAGATCTCCGGGGCTCTCAACACGGGGTCAGCGCCGAGTGCCTCGGCTTTCGACTCCCTCCTCGACAAGGGCCAGAAATCAGCGAACGACATCTGGGCGAAAGGGTCTTGGCCCGTCGACGTCCTGACCGGCGCGGCCGGGCTGGTGGTGATCGTCATGACCTTCATCGTCGCGGCGATCGGCTACGTGGTGTCGCTTTATGCGCGCGTCGCGCTCGCGATCGTCCTGGCCATAGGTCCGATCTTCGTCGCGCTGGCCATGTTCCAGTCAACCCGCCGGTTCACCGAGGCGTGGATCGGCCAGATGGCGAACTTCGTCATCCTGCAGGTCCTCGTCATCGCAGTCGGATCGCTGCTGGTGACCTGCCTCGATGCCACCTTCGCGACCATGGACTCCTATGCCGACGTGCTGATGCGTCCGATCGCGCTCGGCGCCATCGCGCTCGCCTCGCTGTACGTTTTCTACCAGCTCCCTGGCATCGCGTCCGCGCTCGCGGCGGGCGGAGCTTCGCTGACCTATGGCTACGGCGCCGCCCGCGATGCGCATGACAGCACAGTCGCCCGGAGCACAAGACGCGCTGCACGCGCCATCGGCCGCGGCATCCGCACCGCGGGCGGCAACGCCCGATCGGGCGGAGCAAGCTGACGCGAATTGCCGAGATCAGAATTCAAACCCAGGTGGTGCATGTTGCGTGTGTTCGTATTGCTTGGCGTGGCGTCTGTCCTCAGCGGATGCGCATCGCTGTCCTACCCCTTGCCGAAATGCGACGGCTACGCCCGCCGGCCGCTCAACCGGGCCATGTGGCAGTGGGAGGAGAGCGGCAGCCCCAAACGCCAATCCGAGGCCGTGCCCGCAGCCGCAGGCGGCGCCACAGCATTCACCGAAGAGGCATCGCCGTCGTCGGCTGGGCCATTCGCGCATCTCGACATCGCCCATTCGTATCGATCTTGCGCGGGGCAGGGGTGATGGTGACGAACGATAGCCTCAAGAGCTACTTCGACAAGGCACGGCGCTTCGACCAGGATCGCTTGATCAGGGCGGAGCGCTCGGTGCGGATCGCCTGGTTCGTGGCAATCGTCGCAAGCATTCTCGCGGCCATGGCGATCGCCGCCGTCGCGGGCCTGACGCCGCTGAAGACGGTGCAGCCCTTTGTCGTCCGGGTCGATAACTCCACGGGTATCGTCGATGTGGTCTCAGCGCTGACCTCGACCGCCGGAACCTATGACGAGGCCGTCACCAAATACTTTGCGGCGCGATACGTTCGGGCGCGGGAGAGCTATGTCTGGAGCGAGGCGGAAGAGAATTTCCGAACCGTTTCCCTACTGTCCACCCAGGCGGAGCAGCAGCGCTTCGCCGCGCTCTATCGCGGGAGCAATCCGGAATCGCCGCAGAACATCTATGGGCGCAACGCCACCGCCCGGATCAGCATCGTCTCGATCTCGCTGATCAATCCGCATGTGGTGTCCGTCCGCTACATCCGCACGGTCACCCGCGGGGAGGATGTGCGCACCACCCACTGGGTGGCGACGCTGACCTTCGCCTATGTCAACGCGCCCATGTCCTCGACGGATCGCCTGGTCAATCCCCTCGGGTTCGTCGTGAGCGAATACCGGGCCGATCCGGAGGCCATCAATTGAAGCGCGTCGCCCTCATTTCCGTCGTGGCCTGGGCCTGCCTTGTCACATCCGCGCATGCACTGGAGACGCCCGCCAGCGCGCCCCAGGACAACCGCGTCCGCTTCGTCGATTACGAGCCCTACAACATCACGAAGATCGTCGGCTCGCTGCGCTCGTCGGTTCAGGTCGAGTTCGCGTCGGACGAGGAGATCGCCCATGTGGCGCTCGGCAATACTGTGGCCTGGGAGGTGGCCCCCGCCGGAAACATCCTGTTCCTGAAGCCGCGAGAAAACCAGCCGGTGACGAACATCTCGGTGGTGACGACGCGGCGCGATGGGTCGACCCGCAGCTATCAGATGGAGCTCACCGTACGCGATGGCTCGGTCGCCTCGGGCCAGCCCACCTACTTCTATGTGAAGTTCCGCTATCCGGCCGACGAGACGGAGCGCAGGCGCCAGGAAGCAGCTGCGCGGGCGCAGGCAGCCCAGGCCGGCTATGCCGATAAGGTGCTCACCTTCCACGAGCAATATGGCCCGCGAAACTGGCGCTATTCGGCTCAGGGCTCGGCCGCCCTCGAGCCCGAAGCGGTCTACGACAACGGCAAGCTCACGACCTTTGCCTTCACCGGCAATCAGGAGATGCCGGCGATCTACATGGAGAACTCGGACGGGACCGAGAGTCTCGTGCCGAAATCGGTCGAGGGCGGCCTGGTGCTCGTTCAGGCCATCAGCCGCAAGTTCATCCTGCGACGCGGCGGTGATGTGCTCTGCATCTTCAACGAGGCCTATGACCAGGTCGGGATCAACCCGGGCACCAATACGACATCTCCCTCGGTCGAGCGGGTCGTGAAGCCACAAGCGGCGCCCAGGGCGCAATAGGGGCGGGCGATGGCGGACGAAATCGAAAGCGGCGTGCCGGGAGAGCGAGGACAAGCGGTCACCGGCCGGCGGCAAGACAACCCGCTGCGGAAGCGCGGGGCGGTGGTGCTGGCTGTCATCGCATTTGTTGGCTTCGCGCTTTGGTCAATGCGAGACCGAGGGCGGCAGACCGAGAACGAGAAGCCGGAGCGCGTCGTCATCCGGCAGGCGACGGATTTCGAGCCGGCCCGCCAGCCGCCGACACCACCACCCACGGTGCCGCAGGTGCAGTTGCCGACCCCCGTCGCCACGCCACAGCCGGCTCCAGCGCAGGACCCGATGCTCGACGCCGCCCGGCGGGCGCCGGTGATGGCATTCGGCGCCCAGCGGAGTACGGCTGGTGGCCGTCCGACCGCCGACGCGCCTGCTGATGCGCAGGCGGGCTATCTACCCCTCAATGCCGCTCGCGGCGGCTTGAACGGTCCCGGCGAGAACGAGGACCAGCGCTTCGGCCGGATGATGACGCCGACGCGCCTCGAAGGGTCACGCGCCGGCACGCTGGGCAATCGAGACTTCATCATCGCCATGGGCACGTCGATCCCCTGCATCCTGGAAACCGCCTTGTCCTCGGACCAGCCGGGCTTCGCCAGTTGTGTCATCAATCGCGACGTGCTGTCGGACAATAGCCGCGTCGTGCTCATGGAGAAGGGGACGCAGGTCATCGGGGAGTATCGCGGCGGCCTGCGCCGGGGGCAGGCTCGCCTGTTCGTCCTTTGGAACCGAGCCAAGACCCCGAAGGGCGTCATCATCACGCTCGCCTCGCCGGCCACCGACGCCTTGGGCCGGGCTGGCATGGACGGCTATGTCGACACCCATTGGTGGGAGCGCTTCGGCAGCGCCCTGCTGCTTTCCATTGTCGGCGATGCCGCCAACTATGCGCAGGGCCAGCTCCAGCAAGGCGACATCCAGGTCCAGAACAGCGCCAATGCCGGCCAGCAGGCGGCCGCCATTGCGGTCGAGCAGTCCATCAACATTCCGCCAACGTTGGAGAAGCACCAGGGCGAACTGGTCTCCATCTTCGTCGCTCGCGATCTCGACTTCTCCAGCGTCTACGGCCTGCGCGTCACCGAGCCTCGCAACACGATCTACGATCGCGGCGTGCTCGGAGACTTCAGCCGTCGCTCCACGCTGGTCACGAAATAGGCGAGGGGAGGGGGATGAGCGATGCCGCCGACGCCGGCGTTGTCCGTGAGCTGCTCTCACCCCTAGGACACTTTCTGAAGGATGAGTCGCTTTATGAGATCGTGATCAATCGCCCAGGCGTGGTGCTGACTGAGGGTCCCGGTGGATGGCGCACGCACGACGCGCCGGAACTGACCTTCGAAAAGCTGATGCGCCTTGCGCGCGCCGTCGCCAGCTACTCGCACCAGGCCATCGACGAGGCCCACCCGCTCTTGTCCGCCACGCTGCCGGACGAACACCGCATCCAGATCGTCATTCCGCCCGCCACCACGAAGGGCACGGTGAGCATCACGCTCCGCAACCCGTCCGCGGTGACGCTGACGCTCGGCGATCTAGAGACAGGGGGCCTCTTCTCGGAGGTCAGCCCGCTCGCCGACGAGCTCTCCCCCACCGATATGAGGCTGCTCGGCCTCTACCAGGACGGCAGCTACATGGCGTTCCTCCGGGAGGCAGTTTTGGCTCGGAAGAACATCATCATCTCGGGTGCGACGGGGTCGGGCAAGACGACGCTCTCAAAGGCATTGATCCAACATATCCCGGAGGACGAGCGCCTCATTACCATCGAGGACACACGGGAGCTCGTGATCCCTCAGGATAATCACGTACGGCTGTTTTACTCCAAGGATGACCAGGGGCTCGCAAAGGTCGGCCCGAAGGAACTCCTTGAGGCTTCACTGCGCATGCGTCCGGATCGCGTCCTGCTCCAGGAGCTTCGGGACGGAACGGCGTTCTACTACATCCGCAATGTCAATTCCGGGCATCCGGGCTCGATCACGACCGTGCACGCGGATTCAGCGCGGCTCGCCTTCGAGCAGCTCACACTGCTCGTCAAAGAATCCGATGGCGGGCACGACCTGGAGCGGGGCGATATTCGGGATCTGCTTGAGATCGCCATCGATATTATCGTTCAATGCAAGAGGGCAGCGGGTCGGTTTCGAGTGACGGAGATCTATTTCGATCCCCACCGGCACACCCCATTAGATCAACATCGATGAAGGGGACTTACAAGGGCCGCTTGGGATGATCTCCTCTCCCAAGAGAGTGGCCACATTTCTTTTCATAGCATGGAATTTATGAGCCCGAGGCCTAGGCGCGTGCCTTCCCTTTCGGATGTTCATGCCCTTCAGGTACCATTGCACAGTCGATTCGCGGGTGCACTCCAGGCCATGCTTCCCACTGCTCCAAAATCCAAACTTATCATCGGTTCTAAGGCTATCATTGATAGCACATGCACGGATGCGCTTGGAAAAATGAAGCACGCACCTCGAATAGAGACCGACTTTACGGGTTCATTTGTGAAGAATGCCGTTCCCACCCTAAATGACTTATTTAGTAAGTCATTCAGCTCATATCGAGTTAAGACACAAATAATGGCCGTCTACATACATCAGACGCCAAAAGTGAGATTTTTGGGTACACCCGCTCGCAAAATGCGGACCAAGCAGTGCGAGCTGGGTGACATATTGCTGGTCTTGTCCCACAAGCGAAATCCCCGAAAAACCTATTGGCGAGGAGCTTTGTGGCAACTCAAAATGAATGATGGCTCACAACACAAAGCGGCGGATCCACAATATTGGTTATATAAGGATTGGCCGCCTTTCGATGTATATACCGGCGGTCTTCAGCGAGGCCATAGAGACTTTAATGGAGATACACGATCGGGATACTTCGGGCTGGTATCTCCTTCGAACTGGCTAATTTGCCCCCCGGCGCCGGTGATCGGACCGTCGAGCTCAGGAGTGATCGAAGCGGGGCGGTTCATCGTCGAAATGATGTATTCCGTGGATCCCGCGCAGCGCGGGCGCGTTGATCACATTGGACGACGGGTTTTTACTCGGCCTTATCCATTGTTTCCTTATACGTGGAGTCATACAATATGGGAACTACTTAATATCACCGGCGCCAAGCAGTTTAACGCAAAAAGCCTCTACGATGGGCCTCAGCCACGGATCAGTCTGTTGTACAGTTCCGTCCCTCAATCCGTTCCCGTAAGTTCGTTCCCGCCTCCGGGCGAGAGAGAAAACGGCCTATTGGTCGTGATCCAGTCAACGGACGCCACAGAATTTGATGCTGAATCCGATTAGGCTTCTGGCGCTCTCGTTGGTTCCGCCAGAACACCTAGCACGGCCTGCTCCAGGTGGCGGAGGCGCATCACGAGCGCGCACAGAAAAGACTATAAGCCATTGTTTTTATTGCATAATCTTCCTTATGCGACAGCTAATGGGCGCATCGTCAACGCAGCCGCTTAGGCACAAGGTTGCAATTGACGCAGCGGCCCTGGACCAGTGTGGGCGCCACGCATTGGAGGCGAACCGACGGTCACTCTCGGTCAGAAATGCCAGCCCAGACTGGCGATCGGGCCATGCATGACGGCATTGTAGCGAAAGGAGCCCGTGCCGAGGCCGGTCCCCTGATAATCTTCGTAGAGATAGCGGTAGCCGATCGCGGTCGAGATCGAAGACGTCCACATGTAGCCGATCCCAAGGTAGCCATTACTCGACAGCTTCGATCCAACACCAAAGCCGCCAATATCCACGGTGGAGTTCAAGAACCAGCGATCGTCGATCGCCCATTGCAGGACCAGCCCAACGGTGGGATCAATCCACTGCTGCGTCTGGCTGCCTGACCATGCAAGCGGCGAACCGGCGGGCGACAAGGCTACGTCGGCCGAAAGCCGCATGTAGCGCAGGCCGGCGGTGATGCCGAGATCAAAGCTGGATGCGCCGAGCGGCAGCCAGTGGCCAATCGCGCCGGTGGCGATGGTCTGCGACAGCTCCGCGTCGAGGCTGCCGCCCCCGTAGAGGCCGATCTGATCGGCGTGCGATAACCGCGCCAGCACGAGATCTGCCAGGAACAGCCACTGCCCGTTTTCCGCAAGGAACGAGCCCATCATCGCGCCGTCGAGGTTGTCCAGCACCTCGGGCACGGATGCGTTGACCGGTGTCATGGGCCGGTTGCGCACGCCGATCTCGCCGTCGATCGCGGTGAGCCAGCCGTAGAGCGTCACCTGAAAGCGCCAGTCCGATGCCGGCCGTGCCTGCGATGCTGTACCGGGCTGCTGCACGCCGCGATCCGACAGGTCGGCGGCGCGAACTGGACCCGCCGCGACGAACGCCACGAGCGCCAACGCCATGGCGCCCGTCCTGTACTCAATTGTACTCCACTTCCGGAAGCTGCTCGGCATCACTCTTCTCCGCCGGCCAATCCGATTGTCGGCGTCAGCACAGCTCGGCTCACGCACCGTTCGGATCCCAGGCACCTTGTTTCGGCGCGCGAAATTTCAGCAAACCGGCCTGCGATCTTCCGCAGGCCGGCTCTTGGGTCACTTCACCAGAGCGATTTCGCTCGGCCGCCAGCTCTTGTCGAAGAACGACGGCAACGGGCTGTAGAGGCGCAGGATCGTGAACCAGCCCTTCCCGGGGGCGGTCTGGATCCAGTTGCCGCGTGCCACGCCGTTCGGCTGGGTGGGGCCGAAATAGACCGTGGTCGTGCCATCGGCGGCGGCCTGGGCGGCGGGCGAGGGATAGTTCTGGCTGCCGGCGCGCGGATATTTCTGCGGCGTCTGCAGCATGGAGCGCGTCTGGTTGTCGTAGAGCGTGAAGGACCAGAACGCCTTGGCGGGAATGTCCCTGGGCAGCGTCACCTTGTAGGTCTTCGCGCCGTCGAAGGGGGCTCCATCAGGATCGAGGAAGCTCATGAGGTACTGCGAGCCCACGCCCGGGATGCGCATGATCATGCCGGGGGAGTCGAGCGTGTAGCCGTAATAAAAGGCGGTGCGGGAATCGAGCGTGCGCGCGCCGGTCGGTGCCAGCGGCTCGAACATGCCGTCCTTGAACATGGGCGGCGGGGTCTCGAAGAACGCGCCGCCGTCCCACAGCATGCTGCCCCACTGCGAATCCTTGTAATAGGCCCAGTCCGGGTGCTGCATCGCATAGCGCCAGTTGAGCGCCCGGCCGCTCGCCTGGCCGACCAGGGCCGCGTCCGACAGGATCTTCTTCATCCGCTCGTCGGGGGCGAACGTCTTGCCATGCACGATGCCGATCGCCGCGAGCTGCCCCGCGAGTTCGACGTCGTAGCTGGTGGCCGGCTGGCTCTGGACGTTCTCGTTGATCATCTCGAAGAAGCCGTAGCCGCTTGGCGGAATCGTGTTGAACGACCGCCCGCTGGCCTCGATGAACTTCGTCTCGGGGATCTTCGGCTCTCCCGCGATGCGCACCGTGCCCTCGAGCGCCTGAGCAAGGCTCGTTCCGAAGGAGCCCGGCTGGTAGGGATAGATCTTCAGGTTCTTCTTGACGTTCTCGACGGCCGGCCTGGGGTCGTTGTCGACGAGATAGGCGCGCGCGGCATGAAGAGCGAGGTTCGTCTTTGACTGCGCGATGAAGTAGCCGCCCTGGGGGAGCTGGCCCTTGTAGTCGGGCCCGACGATCAAATACTTGCCGCCGAGCCCGCGGTCAGGGCCGGGACCGCCAATGTCGATGATCCACGAGAACCACATGTCGTTGATCGTGCCGACGGCGTCCGATGGCTGCTCGATCACCAGCGGGCCTTTGCTCAGATCGAGCGCGGAGAGATAGTAGACCGTGTCGGCATTCGCCGTCAGGAACAGCGAGCTCGAATCCATGAGGTCGGAGAAGATGGCGACATCGCCGGGCTTGGCGCCGATGCTCTCGAAGCCCTTGACGAGCGCCAGGGCTGACGCGCCGCGGAAGCTGTTGTTGTAGACGTTGAGCGCCTGGGTGAAATCAAGTGCGTCATAGACTTTTCTGGCGGTTTCGGCGGTCGGCGCACCGTCTTGGAACTCCAGCGTGCCGATGCGCGTCTGCGCCGTGTCGGGCGCGCCAAGAGATCGAACGGTCTCTTGCGACACCTGCGCGACGGCAGCACCGGAGGGCAGCGTGAGGGCAGCGACGAGAGCAGCGCCGGCCAAACTCAGGTAGCGTCTCATGATGTTTTCATCCTTTATGTTTTCATCCTCCCAACAGGCTGGGCCATTCGGCTTTCGCAGGCTGATAGGAAAATGCCAGGATCGCGCTAGCCAACCCAGGACTAGGACCCCGGCCTCCCAACTGAGTTGCGTCATCATCTCTCCACCTGTTTTGAACGACCGACAGATGACTATCGTGGACAGACGTCCCAGAAACCCTGAGTCCGATTGGGGGTCGTATAGTACCAGCAGTACCCGGGCTTGGGCGGAGTGCCGGCAAGCGAAACGGCTGCAGCACCGGCAATAAATCCCATGGCCGCTCCGGCCGCGATCGCGCCTCCCGGGCGCCAATACCGGTGAGGATTTACAATCACGACGCCGCGCGGACGGTACGGGGCTCCATAGCCTGGCCTGACCGCGCCCGCTGCGCATCCGCGCGGGCCGCAGCCCGCTGCCGCGCAGCCTCGCGGTCCACAGGCCGCCCCGCCAGACCGATAAGCCTGAGCCGGCGTGCTTGAGAGCATTGGAACGGCGAGCATAGCTGCAAGCCCTGCCGACAGGATCGAGAGCTTGAACACCTTTAGCACTACAACCCCTCTACTACGATTGAGTTTGGCACGACCGAGTTGGACTTACTGGAAAATGTAAGAATATCTATTAGTCGAGTGCGTCATCCAGTGCGGATATGCAGCACAACCCAGGAGAGTAGACTTTAGGCATTTGCTCCGCCGCAGGGCCGCGACAAAGGCTAATGAAGCCGGCGACCCCGCCGTGCGACGATGGCATTCACACGCGCCCGAAACGCCGGTCCGGCCAGCCATTGAAACGCGAGGGCGCAGGCTGAAAGGGAGGAGGCAGCGACCGACCGGGAAGTCGCATGAGGGCCATTGGTTGGCATGGGCAACTTCCTCGCGCTCACGGCCGATAATTTCCTCGGCTATAGTCAAAGCCAAGCCGACGGCTCCAAACGGGTTTCCCCGTATGTCCGGGGACACTTATACTGCGCCACAAAGCAGCAATCGGACTTCAAGACCACTCATTTTGCGCCACCATGGCGGCATCCTCGGAGCATCCCGCGCATGGCTGAGATTCCGGTTATTTCGAACCGCATACTGCACGGCTTGCCGGCCTTCCTGCGTCATGAAATCGGGGAAAGGGCGCTTCTGCAGGCCAACCGCGCCGCGGGCTTTGATCTCGAACTAATCGAGGACCGGAATTGCTTCATTCCGCACGCGGCGGTGGTTGGGTTCGTGAATGCCGCGGCGAGAGCGGCAGGCGAGCCCAACCTCGGGCTCCTATTGGCCCCGGTGATGGACGTTGCCAACTATGGCAGTTTCGGGCGCTATGTCCTCGGAGCCGACACCCTCGGCCAATCTATCGAGCGCGCCATTGCGGCCCTCTGTTATCACAGTACAGATGACAGGATGTCGGTCGCGATCGTCGGCGACGAAGTGCGATTTAGCTACGGCTTTGCCCTGGCCGGCCGCGCCGGCTACGACATTATCGCTAGCGCTGCGGCCGGCGTCCTGCAGAGCGTCCTCAGGGCTTATTTGCCCGTTGACTGGCGGCCACTGCGCATCGAGCTTGATATCGACAAGCCGCGCCAGCCGGGACTGTTCGAAGATTTCTTCCAGTGCCCGGTCCTTTTCAACGCATCCGCTGTGACCGTCGTCATGGAACGCCCTCATCTGTCTGTTGCTCCAAGGCGCGTTTCATGGTCGATGATCACCATCGAGGATGTGGCGCGAGACCGGAGGGGCGGCGCTCCACGAGATCTGCTTGACGTCGTCGTGGAGCAGATCCGCGCCCTGGTTCTCACCGGGAGCGTGTCCATCGATAGTGCCGCGCAATCGATGGACACCAGCATCCGAACGCTGCAACGGGAGCTGAACCGAGCTGGAACCGATTTTCGCAGCTTGGCGAACGCGGCAAGAATTGAGCGAGCCACTGAACTGCTCCGGCACACGAATGGCTCGATCACTCGTGTTTCGGCGGAGATGGGATACTCCTCTCCCGCCAATTTCGCGCGCGCCTTCCGAAAGGCGACCGGCCATGGGCCGCGGGAGTTCCGCTCAAGGATAGACTAGACAGAAGGGCTGTCTGCCCACGGCTTCGGTTTAGGGGGCAGGGGAATGTCGGCGTTCCGTACCCAGGCCAACCAACGACGCCAGGATCGCGGCCTATCTGTTGCGGTCTTGGTCCTGGTTCTGGCCTTCTCCTTCTCTACCTAGTGAGCCCTCTGGCCTGGTTGATCGTCCGCATCCGCCTCTCGGACAGAATTCTCTCGCTCGCTTCGATCCGAACCGACTGCTGCAGCACGCGCAGCGAGGCGCGCATCACCTCGAACGCCTCCCGCTGCGCCGGCGGCACGCGGTTGGCTGCGTCCTTCTCGTTGCGGACAATTGCATTGCGCCCGAACCGCGCATCAAGGGCCCTGCTCACGACGGCAAATTCCTCGCGGATCTTCGGCTCGAGTTCGAGGACCATGGCATTCAGTCCGCGGACGTTTTTGTTTGCCTCGGCGGTCAGCCGCGTCAGGGCGTCCTGCGCCGGTCTTGAGAGGCCAGGAATCGCGATCGCCATCAGGCGGCGCTCTTCCGCAATCGCCTGTCCCTGAGCTTCCAGCGCGCCGGCATAAGCCGAGCCGAGGGCTCGCAGCTCCGCCGCCGCCGCGGGGAGAGCAGCAAGGGCCTCCTTGCGCTCGCGGCCGGTGGCCAGCAGGCGGTCCATCATCCTCCCCGAGCCACGCACCGCGCCGTAGGCATCGGACGCATTGGACATGGCCGCGGCGATGCGGTCCGCCGCAAAGCCCTGCACGATGACGCCCTCGATCTTCGCGACGGCGGCCGCCGGATCGCGCCAGATGCGCGACGCGATCTCCCCGAGCGCAGCCCGTTGCTGCCGATATTGGGCGGTGTCCAAGGCCCGCTGCCGTGCCTCGTCCTGCGCGGACGTGCGGAACTCCGTCACAGCGGCAAGCAAGGGCGAAACTGCGCCTTCGATTTCGCCGCCATAGGGCGCTGGCGCGACGATGCGCGAGCGATCCTGTCGCTCCGCCTGATGCTGCGCGTCAGCGAATCTGCGGACGGACTCGAACACCGCCCTCAGCTCGGTCCGCTTCTGGGCGTCCATCTCCTCCGGCAGGCGATCGGCCATATTACGCTCCGCGATGAGGTCCGCCTTCTCGGTGAAGGCGCTCCAGCCGAAGCGTGCGGTCAACGCCTCGCTGACGGCTTTGATCTCCTGCACGACCGCACGATCCTCCGCAGCCAGGACAAAGGCCGTCTCGTAGGCACCCTCCCCGCCCCGCGCGCGCACGGCCTCGATCTCACCAAGCCGCGCCGTCGCCTTCATCGAGAGCGCGGGCACCGAAAGCGCCATGTGTGCGCGCCGCCGCTCTTCGCGGATCTCGAAGGATGACGCGCTCGTCTTGAAAGCCGCGGCGTGGGCTCGAGCGAGCGGCACCAATTCCTCCGTGACGGCCTTGAGCGCATCGCCGCGTTCGCGACGAGAAGCTTGGCCATCGACGAGATGCTCGCCGCCACGCAGGGCGCCAAGCTGCCTTGGGTCCCGCTCCAGGGCTTCTCCCAGTTCCCGCGCGCCGACCTTTGACGCCGAGGCCAGATCGTGGAGCTTGGCCATCGCCGCGTCCGGATCACGATAGATCCTCTCTAGCGCCGGCCGCAGGGCCCCTTCCCGCTCCTTCACCGCGGGCGAGGAGAGCTGCGCCAGACGTGCATCCTCTTCGGCCGATCGCGGAAAGCGCGTCACCGGCGCTAGCAGGTAGCGGCTCTCGTCGGCGGGTTGCGGAGCTGCCGCTTCGACGCGCTGGTCGCTATAGGCGACACTGCGCTCGCGGGCGATCGCGAAGCCCAGCGCGACGCTCGCCCGCTCCCAGAGCTTCGCCAGCTCGTCCCGCTTTTCGACCAGCCACGCCAGCCGCTGACCCGCCCCCTCCTCCATCCCTGCCGCGACCTCCGCGAGCTGGTCGATCCCCCGTAGCCGCGCGAAGTCGCGGGCGTGCGCCTGGTACGACGGCTCGCTCTCATAATCGAGCGTGGTGGTCTTGGCCCCGGATCGCGACAACCGCTTGATCAGCTCCTTGAAGAGATCCGGGCGGTGGCTTTCCTGGTCAATACGCTCTCTGCGGTCTTCTGCCGTCTCGACCTGCTTCGCGGTCCACACGTTGCGATCGACCTGTCGTTCCTCAAGGCGCCGCTGACCCGTTTCCTCGTCCGTCACCGGGATCTTCACTGTGACCGTCTCGACGCCGTCCTTGCGTAGCGTGACAGTATCTCCAACCGCCACCCCGCCCTTTTCAATCGCGCCGGGAAGGCTGACGCCCCACAGCCGATGGGTCGACCCGTCATCTGCGCGAACATCGGCATAGGGGCTCGGCGCGACGTCCTCGCCCTCGCGGAACTTGGCCTGGCCGATCTCGACGAGCTCGCCGGTGACACCGCCGGCATGATCGATACGGGGCTTGCGCCCCCATTCGCTACGCGGCTCGAAATCCTCCTGCGCGGCATAGAGGTCTGCCCGATCCCGGTGGCGGGACATCGCCACATAGGTCAGATGCTGGTCCATCATGCCGGTGGCGAGCACGAAGGTCCGGTCCACCGTCGCGCCCTGCGCCTTGTGAATGGTGGCCGCATAGCCGTGATCGACATTGCCATAGGTGTCCTCGCCGAAGACGACCTCGCGTCCATTGTCGAGACGAACTGTGAGGAGCGTCCGGCCCCTCGTGTCGGTGGTGGACGTCACCGAGCCGAGCATGCCGTTCTTGACGTGCTGTGGTCCGAGGTGCTTCGCCCGTGGCTCCACGAACCGCGCATTCTCGAGGAAGATGATGCGGTCGCCGGCGGCGAATTCCCGCGTCCCGCGCTCGGTCACGAACGTGCGGCTCTGCGTCAGCGTCCCGTCGTCGATCAGCACCTTCCGCAGGGTATCGTTCAGGCGTTTCACATCGTCATTGGTATGGGCGAGCACGAGCATCTCGTCCCCGCGCCGCGGTCGCCACTCGCCCTCAGCCGACGTCCTGCCTGCGAGCGCGCGCCGGGTCTCGGCCCAGTCGGCGACGATCCGGCCAATGGCATCCTCGCGCGTTGCGGCCTCGACGATATGGCCATGCTGTGCATAGGCATCGAGTGCCGTCTCGACCTCGCCGCGCGCGAACAGCCGAGACGCATTGCGCGCCCATTCGTCCTGCTGGCGCCGCACACCCGCGAGTTCCGCAAAGCCGATCCGCTCGACAATCGCCCTGAAGGCCGCGCCCGCCTGGATCGGCTGGAGCTGCATGGCATCGCCAACCAGGACGACTTTCGCCCCGGCGTCCTCGACGACCTTCAGCACCCGCGCCATCTGCTGTGAGGATACCATCCCCGCCTCGTCGATGACGAGCACGTCGCCCGGTTCGAGCTGCTCACGCCCACTGGCCCAGGCCAGCTCCCAGGACGCCAACGTACGTGACGCAATGCTGGAACTGTCCTCCAAGCCCTCCGCCGCCTTGCCGGCCAGCGCCGCGCCGAGCACACGACGCCCATTGCTTTCCCAGGCGACGCGCGCCGCAGCGAGGAGGGTGGACTTGCCGGCGCCGGCAAGCCCGACAACCGCCGCGATCGCCGCATCCGACGTGACGTGACGGACCGCATCGACCTGCTCGGCATCGAGCTTGAACGGCTTTTCGGGGTTTCGTGTCTCGATGACCTCGATTGCTCCGGCGACGCGCGCTGCGGAAACACCGAAGCCATCGCGCGCCGCCAGATTGAGCGCCGAGCGCGCCATGCCGTGCTCGACTCGGAGCAACTCTCGCGTCGTGAAGATCGCCGGCTCGGCCGCCCTCCCCGTCTCGGGATCAAGTTGCTGCGGGCGCAGCGTGACCAGGTCGGGCGAGCCCATCAGCCGGGTCCGGATCGTGGCGAAGTCGTCCGGATCATCCACATAGCGATGGAGCGCGCGGGCGATGTCGCGTTCGTCGAAGGTGGATCGCTCGTTGCCGAGCTGCTGGAGGAGCAGCCCCGGATCGGCGGCAAGGCGATCGGCCATGCCCTGTCGGCGGGCGAGTTCCGCCGGCGCCAGGAACATCGAACTGCCCTTACGCGCCATCGCCGCCTTCGCCGGCCCGAGATGCCGCTGGGCGATGCCGTCACGGCCCTGTTCGGCATAGGAGCGCCCGTCGAGGCGAATGTCGAAGCCGGCGAGCGCAAGGTGCCGGTTCGCCGTCTCCGCCCAGGCGATCTTCCATGCCTTCATTGTCTCGCGATCGCCCGCCCACAGCCGATAGACGATCTTGCCGTTCGGCCGGTCGGGCGTGACGACCCGGAGCGGCTTCCCGTCCTCTCCGAGCACCGGCACCTTCTTCGGGCCGAAGCCATCTTCTGTAAGAGGCCGGAGCGTCGTCATCAAATGCACGTGCGGATTGCCATCCTTGTCGTGATAGACCCAGTCGGCGACCATCCCCTTTGAGGTGAAGTGGTCCGCCACGAACGCGCGCATCAGCGCGATGTTCTCGGAGCGGCTGAGCTCCTCCGGCAGCGCAATAATCAGCTCGCGAGCGAGCTGCGCATCCTCCCTTTTCTCGAAGGCCTCGACCGCGTTCCACAGGACCTCGCTGGCGGCGGCGACGCTCTTGCCGGCGATCATGGCCGAAAGCCAGGCCGGCGCCTCATCCGGAAGCGCCAGCTCCTCATGCACCAGCTCGGACGCCCCGCCCTCATAGCGGAACGTGGTGCCGGCCTTCTCGTCCATCATCTTGGTGCGGTGGCGATATGCGGCGGCCGAGACGACGCTGCGCCCCGCCCCCCGGCTGATCACCTGCGCCCTGACGAACATGATGGCCACTACGGTCGCCGCTCCCATCAAGCACGTCGCGCTAGCGACGTATATTGCGCCCTCAAACAGATCGGACCGCAGGGCCGATGCCGCTTTAAACGGCCAGCCCTGCAGGGGACCGGCCGCCAGTGAGCCGTTTGGCTCACCAACAATCTAGCCTATTTAACTGATTTATATAAGTCGATATAATCGACCTGTGCCGACCTAATTCCAGGTGAGGTGAGGTCTCTTAATGCGCGTAAAATCGTCACTTTCCGAGATCGATGCCCAGATTGAGAGGCTGCGGGAACGCAGGAAAACTCTGGTCGTTAAAGCGGGCGAGCGTTTCGCCCGGGCCGCCGCGAAGGCCGGCCTGGTGGAGATGGAGATCCCCGACGAGCAGCTCGATGCGATCTGCGAGGAGATCGCCGCCCGATTTCGCAAGACCGCCAAAGGCAAGGCGCCCACCGGACCGTCAGCCCCTTGAGCGGATCGATCAGGAGCTGGCCCGGCTCGAGCGACGACGCAGGGCCATCATGAGCGAGGCACGCAAGCGTGAGGCGCGGCAGAAGTTCCTGCTGGGCGGGCTGGTGGTGCGCGCCGGACTGGCTGAGGCTGACCGGGCATTCCTGCTCGGCGCGCTGATCGAGGCGAGCCGCTTCGTGGCCGGTTCCGATCATCATGAACGGCTGAAGGCGATCGGGTTGGAGGCGTTCAGGCGGCGGCCGATGGAGGACCTGGAGGTGCCGGATCAAGAAGACGGGGAACGGCCATGAAGGGACGACTGCACCCAGTGCTGCTCCTCGTTCTCGTCCCGATGGTCGTCACGGCTGCGGCCGTCTTCATCACCAGCTGGCGATGGCAAGGCCTCGCCATCGGCATGTCGGGCAAGATCGCCTATTGGTTCCTACGCGCGGCGCCGCTCCCTGCCCTGCTGTTCGGCCCCCTCGCCGGGCTCGTGACCGTCTGGGCTCTACCAATGCATCGGCGCCGCCCAATTGCCATGGTCACGCTCCTCTGCTTTCTCGGGGTGGCCGGCTTCTACGCCCTGCGCGAATATGAACGCCTCGCGCCCTTCATCGAGAGCGGGACGGTTACGTGGGACCGTGCCCTTTCGTACCTTGATGCCTTGGCCGTCGCAGGCGCCATTGTCGGATTCCTCATCGTGGCCACGGCGGCACGGATCTCCGTCGTCGTCCCCGCTCCGATCAGGCGCGCGAAGCGGGCGACCTTCGGAGACGCGGACTGGCTGCCCATGTCGGCGGCCGCGCGGCTGTTCCCTGCAGATGGCGAGATCGTGGTCGGTGAGCGCTATCGCGTGGACCGGGAGATCGTCCATGAGTTGCCGTTCGACCCCGCGGACCGCTCGACCTGGGGCCAGGGCGGCCGCGCTCCGCTCCTGACCTACAAGCAGGATTTCGATAGCACCCACATGCTGTTCTTTGCGGGATCGGGCGGCTTCAAGACCACGAGCAACGTCGTCCCAACGGCACTGCGCTATTCCGGTCCGCTGATCTGCCTCGACCCCTCGACCGAGGTCGCGCCGATGGTGCGGGAGCATCGCATGCGCGCGCTCGGTCGCGAGGTGATGGTGCTCGATCCCGCTAATCCGATCGGCGGATTCAACGTGCTCGACGGCATCGAGGCGTCGCAGAAAAAGGAGGAGGACATCGTCGGTATCGCGCACATGCTGCTGTCCGAGAGCGCACGCTTTGAATCCTCGACCGGCGCCTATTTCCAGAACCAGGCGCACAACCTCCTGACCGGGCTGCTGGCGCACGTGATGCTCTCGCCGGAATATGCCGGCCGCCGCACTCTGCGCAGCCTGCGCCAGATCGTTTCCGAACCGGAGCCGTCCGTGCTTGCCATGCTCCGGGACATCCAGGAACATTCCGGCTCGACCTTCATCCGCGAGACGCTCGGCGTCTTCACCAACATGACCGAGCAGACCTTCTCGGGCGTCTATTCCACCGCATCGAAAGACACCCAATGGCTCTCGCTCGACAATTACGCCGCCCTCGTCTGCGGCAATGCCTTTAAGTCGCGCGACATCGTCTCCGGCAAGAAGGACGTCTTCCTGAACATCCCGGCGTCGATCCTTAGGTCCTATCCCGGGATCGGCCGGGTGATCATCGGCTCGCTGATCAACGCCATGGTGCAGGCCGATGGCGCCTTCTCCTCCAGAACCCTCTTCATGCTCGATGAGGTGGACCTGCTGGGCTACATGCGCGTGCTGGAGGAGGCCCGTGACCGCGGTCGCAAGTATGGCATCACGCTGATGATGATGTACCAATCCGTCGGCCAGCTCGAGCAGCATTTCGGCAAGGCCGGCGCGACCTCATGGATCGATGGCTGCGCCTTCGCCTCCT
Source organism: Roseixanthobacter liquoris (assembly GCF_043195135.2). NCBI lineage: Bacteria > Pseudomonadati > Pseudomonadota > Alphaproteobacteria > Hyphomicrobiales > Xanthobacteraceae > Roseixanthobacter > Roseixanthobacter liquoris. The sequence continues at coordinate 101,895 of NZ_JBAFWP020000002.1, read as the reverse complement.
ATGCCGCGATCAAGGCGCTCGAGACCGCCCGCAACGTCTCGGCGCAGTGCGGGGAGATGACGGTCGAGGTTCAGGGCCGATCACGCAACGTGGGCTGGAGCAGCTCGAGCAATAGTAGCCGCAACTCGGAAAGCATCAGCTTCCAACGACGGCCGCTCATCATGCCCCACGAGATCACCCAGTCGATGCGCAAGGACGAGCAAATTATCATCGTGCAGGGGCGGAGCCCCATCCGCTGCGGGCGCGCAATCTATTTCCGGCGAAAGGACATGGCCGATCAGGCCAAGGCCAATCGTTTCGTCAAGGTGTGATCCATCGCCTGCGAGCTTTTCTTCTCAGGGGATGCCCCTCGTGCCGACGACGCGGGGCAAGGAAGGATCCGCCCTAGTCGCCAATCGGCCTTGAATGTATCTCAAATGAGAGACATAATGCTTCCAACATAGGAGAGTCGGAAATGGCCGCTCAAACCTCGATGCTCCATATCCGCGTAGACGACAAGCTGAAGGCCGACGCGACCGAGAAGCTGGCCAGCTTCGGCCTGACGGTTTCCGATGCCGTCCGGATTCTGCTCACACGCGTCGTAAAAGAGGGCGCGCTGCCGGCGGGCCTGACCACGGATCCGGAAGCGCATGACGCGTGGTTTCGGGCCAAGGTGCGAGAAGCCTTGGACGACACCCGGCCGTCGGTGCCGCACCAGCAGGTGATGGATGAGACACAGGCGCTGATCGATAGGAAGCGCCGTGCCAAGACTTGAATGGCGAGAGGACGCACGCGCCGATCTTCTGGCGATTATCGATTTCATTTCCGACGACAACCCCGATGCCGCCCAACGGCTGAAGGATGACATAGAGGCGAAGGCGGCAAAGTTGCCTGAGCATCCGAGGCTCTACCGCCCCGGCCGCGTCGACGGCACGCGGGAGATGGTCGTGCGATCAAACTACGTGGTCGTGTACGTGGAGAATGCCCACGCCATCTCCATTTTGCGCGTCCTGCATGCGGCCCAGCAATGGCCGCCAGTGCAGGAGGACCAGGAGATCTGATTGCCGGAGCGCATGTTCGACAAGGACGGCGGACGCCGCCAGGAAAGAACTGCCTCATGGCAACTCCTCCTCGGCGACGCGGCAGGCGAGTTCGGCGCGGGCGGTTTCCAGTTCGACCTCGATCTCGCGGTGCTCGCCGGCATCGACGGCGTTCCGCAGTTCGGCGCGCAGTTCCTCGATGTGCTGTTCCAGGGTCATCGTCATCTCCTCGATGTTTTTGTGAAAGATGACGACGGCGGTCATGGCGGGTGGGCACGGGTCAAAACCCGCGTTGGCGGCCAGCTTGCTGGCGCGCGGAGGAACCGATTTTCCTGCGCCGCGGGAAAATTGGAGGGGCCGCGCGGTTTTGAGGCGTGCCCACCCGCCATGGCAGGCTTGGACATTCTGAGCAGACAGGGTGGGTATTCCGGGTGCGCGGCAGCAGCAGGCACAGCCTGTCCTCTTCCCGCCGGCAGGCGGGCTGTTGCGCAAGGGATCGTCACGCCAAAAGGCGCGAAGACTGCCCGCAGGCTTCGTGGAGCCGGGCATCCGGCGGAATAGAGCCCGGTCCGGCCAGCCGGATGCGCCCGCCAGGCTTCTTGCTACGGCGGACACCATCGTTCTGGAACCCTATCGGGTTTGTGGTCGTCGCGAGCGCGCTTATACTGACTGCTCTGAGGCGATTAAACGAAGGTGCATCGATCGATGCGGCAGTTCAGGATTGGTGAACGGACCTTCGATGAGGGCGCGCCGGAGCTTCAATCCGCGCTCGAGCGGGCCTATGAGCGCAAGCAGCGGCCGCACTGCCTGTGCCGCGAGGCGCCCACCGCGATGTATATCGCGCGGAGCGACGGACAGTTCCTGGTCAAGCGCATGCCGCTGACGGGCCGCGATCACGACCCCTCCTGCCCGTCCTACGAACCGCCCTACGAGCTTTCGGGGCTCGGCCCCCTCATCGGCAATGCGATCCAGATCGACGAGGCGACCGGGACCGCCGTTCTCAAGCTCGATTTCTCGCTGACGAAGCGTGGCAGCCGGTCCGCACCGGCATCCCCATCGGAGACATCCGACACGGTGCGGAACGAGGCCAAGAAGCTCTCGCTGCGCGCCGTTCTGCACTATCTCTGGGATGCCGCCGAGCTGACGGAATGGACATCGCTATGGGCCGGAAAGCGCGGCTGGGGCAAGGTGCGCGCGAGCGTGATGAATGCCGCAAGAGAAATGTCGGTGCGTGGTGGTCCGCTCGGCGACATTCTGTTCGTGCCGGAGATGTTCCACGCCGACGACAAGGCTGCGATCGCGGCGCGGCGATCGCGGGCTCTATCCGGCGCTCAGGCGCCGGACAACGGCCCGCAGAAACTGATGTTGCTGGTCGGCGAGGTGAAGGAATTCCCGGAAGCTCGCAGCGGCCGAAAGGTTGTGATCAAGCACCTGCCGGATTTCCCTCTGATGCTGGAGGAGGCGGCCTGGCGCCGGTTGAACAAGCGCTACGAATCCGAGCTGGAGCTCTGGGACGCGAACGAGGAGACGCACGTCGTCGCGGTCGCGACATTCGGGATTTCAAGCGCCGGCGTTCCAGCCATCAATGAGATCGCCCTGATGGTGGTGACGGAGAACTGGATTCCCTTCGAGAGCGCCCACGAGCTGCAGTTGCTCTCGCGCCTGGCAGGCATGCGGCGCAAGAGTGTGAAGGGATTGCGCTTCAACCTCAGCCGGGATCAGCCGGTCGTGTGCGTGACGCTCCCTGAGGGGCGCCCGTCGCCTGTCGCAATGTACATCGTCCCTGCCGGCGCCGACGAAGACTATGATCGCATGCTGGCGGAGATGATCGACGCTCGGCCCGAGATGACACCCTGGGTCTGGCGCACGGCTGACGGCGACATGCCACCCATGCCTTGAGGCGGTCATCACGGGAATGAATCGGTCCCGCCGGATCGATTCATGGAAGTCGTTGGACGCGCCTTCCCTGGGACGCGAGACTCGCCCCATGGAAAGTACGGCACCAGGCCCGCTGCACCTCCGCCGCATCGATCCCGCGCGGAACATGCGGCGGTTCTACACGCTCTCGCTCCAGCCGACCCTGTTCGGCGGCACCTCGGTCGTCCGCAGCTGGGGCCGGATCGGCGCCGGCGGCCAGTCCATGATCGAGACCTTCGATGAGCCCGATGCCGCGTGCACAGCGCTGTCGCGGCTTGAGCGCTCGAAGCGGCGCAGGGGCTATCGCGAGCCAGATGTCACCGGAGGAGATTGACCGCGGCGAAGACCCCTGGCGCCGCGCTCTGCTCGCGGCCGAAGGAAGAAGGGCTCCGCCTGCCGGCGGAGCCCTGTCGGTTCGCGGTCAGTCCCGGTTCGGCCGGGACCAGATGAGCTGCAGACCTTCCTCGCCCTCCACCTCGATCAGGGTGGCGTAGATCGGGGCCGGAAACGACGGGTCATCCAGCTTGACCGAGAGGTAGTCCCGCTCCGTGTCCCGGGCCGTCTTCTGCCAGGCTGCGCCCAGCTCGACATTCGCGCCGGCGAAGATGCGGAAGTGGGGGCCCTTGTCGGACGGGTTCTCGATGCGGACCAGCTTGGCCTTGACGTTGAGGGTCAGAGTGCGGATCGAGCCGGTGAAGCCGTTGGGGGTGGAGGTGAAGGTGCCGATGGTCGCCATTGTCTTGATCCCTTGGTGTCTCGGGTCGCGCCCATCGCGACCTCGATGGCGGTCGATGGATCGGAGGCGATCGGCCCGCACCCCTTGGGGCTGGAACGCAGTGGAAGACGGCAGGCGGCGGCTTTTTTGTCTCGCGATGCAAAGCCGAAGGCGGCGGAAAAAAGCCGGCGACGGACGTTGCGGGAATAAGATCGAGAGTGAGCGAAGCGAGATCGCCCTTCGGTCAGACCAGCTCCTTCGAGGTGCGTTGGGCGCGCCCTGCTGAAGACACAGGAGATGAAGGACGAGGCCGCTGCCATGGCTCATTCTTCCGGGAGCAACGGCCCCTGTTCGCGCTCGCTTGACGTGGCCCGGCCGGGACCGAGCACGCAGGGAGCCGACACGCCGCGCGGCGCACGGACATCTTCTCCGGTCGGGGCCGAGCACAGGCCCGCGAGGGAGATCGGGACGACGGCGGCGACACTGCGTGGATGGCGCCCCTTATACACGGCCCTGTCCGATGCTCTGCGGCGAAGGAGGCTGCCACCTCGAGCCCGGCTTAGGGAGATGCGACAGTCGGAGTCAGCGCGTCCGGCCGGATGGAGGACAGCTCATCGCCATCCCCCAGGAGCCTGGAGGACCGCGTGTCAGGCAGCCTCACAGTCCGTCTGGGACCGTGGTTGCAGGCCGTGCAGATAGGCGACGGCGCGCTGTGCGTGTGCGGCCGCCTGGAAGATCGCCCTCTTGTCGTCGGCGAGGATCTTCAACCAGCTCGCCAGGTAGGCGGCGTGGTCGGGTCGCGGTTCCAGCTCGGGGACAATTCCGAGATCGGCGCAGAGGAGCGCCGAGCCAATTCGGATTGAAACTGCGAACGCCGATTCCCGCAGTTTCCACTCCATAGCTTCCTCCGGACGCCACGAGCGTCTGGAGGAGCCTTGGCTTCGACCCCTTGATACGAATTTCGTCCGTTCCGACCTCCACCCGCTGCACAAGCGCCTGGAGGTGATGGCGTCGGAAGCCACCGTCCTTCGACCTGATCTGTGCCCGCGCGTCAGCGGCGAATCGCCGGAGCAAGTCGGGCGTGATCTGATGGTCCGTTCCCTCACCACGGTTTTCGGCCCGATCCGCATCGGCGCGCGCCGAATCGCGAATCCGCTTCAATTCCGTGATTCGTCCCTTGAGGTTGGCATCGTCCAGCTCCGCGAGACCCTCCTCGATAGCGCGATACAGCCTGGTCAGCTTCGCCTCCGCGTCAGCCGCCTGCTTTCTCAACTCGACGATTCGGCCCTTCAGCTTTTCAGCGTGCGCCTCGCGACGCCTCAAGAGCCCCGCGAGCAGCTCTTCCAGATGGTCCGGGTCGAGGAGTCGCTCCTCAAGGTGTGACACAACGGCGGTATCCAGCTCGTCCATTGCCATCGTCCGCCCCTTGCAGCCCGTCTTGCCCTGACGGGCCGTCGTGCAGCAGGTGTAGTAGCGATACTGATTTCCCTTGCCCGAGGTGCGCAGCGTCATCGCGCCGCCGCAGTCCGCGCAGAAGGATACGCCACCCAAGAGCGTACCGGCCGCGACGAAACGCGGTGCCCGAAGCTGCGGGCTGCGCGAACGCATCACCGCCTGGACTTCGGCAAACTCGTCCTCCTCGATGATCGGCTCAACCGCCACGTCGACGATCTCATCCTCGGACTTCTGCTCGCCCTTGCGCTTGCCAGAGACGTTGAACCGATGACGGCCGATATAGGTCTCGCGGGTCAGAATCTGATGCACCGCACCAACGCCCCAGCGTCCTCCTGTCTGGGTCCGAATGCCACGCTCATTCAGGTAGTCGGCAATCTGCCGAGACCCCATCGGACCATCGTCAATGCCTGTGCGGGCCAGCCTGAACATCAGGCGTACCGTGTCCACCTGTGCCGGATCAGGCTCAATCTTCTTTTTTGTACGCATGCCGCGCAGCTCGGCCGCTACGATGCGATAGCCGAAGGGCGGACGCGATCCGTTCCAGTATCCCTGCCGGGCATTCTCGCGCATGGCGCGAAGCGTATGCTTGGCGTTTTCCTTCGACTGATACTCATCGAACAGCGCCATGATCTGGCGCATCATCACGCTCATCGGATCATCGCCGAGATCCTGCGTGATGGACGTCAGGCGGATGCCATTCTTCGCCAGCCGCCGCACATAAAATTCGAGCTGAAACTGATCTCGAAAGAAGCGCGAGAAGGAATGGACGATGATGAAATCGAACGGCGGCGGCTTTTGCGCGCCTGCGTCCATCATCTTCTGGAACCCAGGGCGACGATCATCCGTCGCCGTTGCCCCCGGCTCGAGGAACTCGGCGACGACTTCGATCCCCTTTGCCTGGCAGTAAGCCTGAAGCTGGCGCCGCTGGTCGGGAATGGACAGGTCATTCTCGGCCTGCCGGCCCGTGGAGACCCTGAGATAGAGCGCGGCACGCCCTGGCGACGCCAAGGCGGGGGTCGCTTTGGCGTTCATGCGATACCTCCGTTCAAACGCTTAGTTCTTTGAGCCCAACAGCTCGTCGAGGAGCGGCCCGAAGTGGGCCTCAAACACATCCAATTCAGCCTCGGTGACAGGAATTCGCTCCGGCCAATCGTCCGTGATCTTGAGCTGCCGAGGGCTGGTGAGACGACGCTTCGCACGCCGCCGAGGCTCAGGCGCCGGCGCGTAGTCGAAGAAATCGATGATGTCCGCAGATGCGGAGACATTTGGCTTGACAGACATGCGCCAAGAATTGCACGAAAAGTCGAATATTTCACTGATTTCAGTTCCTTATTCGACATTCCTGCATCGTCAAATCGGCGGCGTCCGGCGCCTGTCGGCGAGAATGGCGCGTCATGGCGGATCATAGAGAAGCGCAAATTCGCGCAATCGGCGGGATCGCTCCCCCGCATGACAACAGCAATTGAATTTTCCGTTTTCATGAGTTATATGTAACAGAACAAATGAACCTTTCCAAGGGAATCCTTGCTCATGGCCGCCCCGATCTCTGTTGGAAGTCAGCGCCGCCGCAGCCGCGCCAGCCATTTTGCGGAAACACCTGCCGCACCCGTTCCGGCACGTTCACGGCGGGGCGAGCCGGGGCCGAGCGATGATCTCGTTGCGGCTTTCGTTCTCCGAACCGGCCGGGCGCTCGCCCGTATCGCCGAGCGCATGCCGCGAGAACGGCTTCTTGATGCCGTCGGCGCTTCCACCGATACCGATGTCCTCTTCCGTTCGCTGCGCGACGCGGTCGCCATCGGCGCGGAGATCACGCCCGACGAGCCCGATCCCCTGACCGAAGCCCTGCTGCGGGGCTCGGAGATGAAGCGCGACATGCTGAAGGCCGAAGGCGGCGCGCTTTCCGCGCAACAGCTCGCCGAGCATCTTGGCATCACGCCTCAAGGCCTTGGCCGGAAGCGGGAGCGCAATCACGTCTTCTGGCTCGATGTCGGCGACGGGTATGTCTATCCCGCCTTCCAGATCGGCAAGAACGGCCTGTTGCGTGGCATCAGAGAGGTGCTGGACGCCTTCCAGATCGATGAGCCGTGGATGCGCGTCAATTTCATGCTAACAGGTGATCTGCGGCTGGATGGACGCCGACCGATCGACCTCCTTCGCGAAGGCAAGATCGACGAGGTTATCGAGGCGGCAGCGGCTTACGGCGAACATGGCGCGGCCTAAATCCGTCCCGCTGCCCCCCGCCGATTTTAGCAGCCGCGATCTACCCCTTGAGACCATAGCGTCCGGTTCACGGCTCGTTCGGATTCACCGGAGCGAGCTCGACCCGATCTACTTCGGAGCGAGCGCGCGGAATCGCTTTGACGATCCGGCAAAGACCTACGGCGTCGGCTACTTTTCGATGAGCGAGGAAGGCGCTTTCGCCGAAACCTGCCTTCGTGCGGTCGGGACACGCTTCGTTCAACTATCCTTCCTAGAGGCGCGTTCGTTCAGCGACATCGAGATCAGAAAACCGATCCAGCTCGTGAGCCTGCATGGTCCGGGCCTCGCACAGCTTGGCGCGACCGGCGCCGTCAGCAGCGGGCTGCATCCACCAGCACGCCAATGGTCCAAAGCGATCCACGATCATCCCGCGAAGCCTGACGGCATCGCCTATCGCTCCAATCACGACAATGGCGAGCTGTGCATCGCCCTGTTCGAGCAAAGCCGCCGAAGCCTACACGCCCATCCGTCACAGCCGATCATGGCCGATCGCAGTAGGCTGGCGAGCCTCCTCGCGCGCTACAAAATGGGGTTGGGCTGACCGATCCGTACCTCAGCCGAGCATCTATGGCGGAGGGCTGAGCCATACCCACGCCACCCCTACCACGCGCCGCCCAGCTCGATGCCTCCCACCAGCCTTAGATTCACATGACAATTCGCCTCTGCTAGACATTCTTCCATATATCGACTAGTCTCGACATATGGAATCAGAACAAGCCATTCTCGCTTTCGCGGCGCTCGCTCAGTCGACCCGGCTCGACGTCTTTCGGCTGCTTATCGCCCATGAACCGGAAGGGCTGCCGGCCGGGGACATCGCGCGGCACATGGCCGTGCCCCATAACACCATGTCGACACATCTCGCGGTCTTGACGCGCGCCGGGCTGATCGAAGCCGAAAGGCAAAGCCGGTCGATCATCTACCGGGCGAAGCTCGACGCCGTGCGGGAACTTGCCGGCTACCTCGTCAAGGATTGCTGCGGTGGCCGGCCCGAGATCTGCGCGCCGCTGATCGCCGACCTCACGCCCAGCTGCATACCCCAAAATGGAGCCGTCAAGGAGGCCGCCCATGACTGATCGCATCTATAATGTCCTCTTCCTCTGCACCGGGAATTCGGCACGCTCGATCCTCGCGGAGAGCATTCTCAACCAGGATGGCGGCGGTCGCTTCCGCGCCTTCTCCGCCGGCAGCCAGCCGAAGGGGACCGTCAATCCATTCGCGCTGAAGGTGTTGGAGAGCTTCGACTATCCGGCTGAGGGCTTTCGCTCGAAGGGCTGGGAGGAGTTTGCAGCCGCCGATGCACCCGTGATGGATTTCGTGTTCACCGTTTGCGACAACGCCGCCGGCGAAGCATGCCCGGTATGGCCCGGCCAGCCGATGACCGCCCATTGGGGGATCGAGGACCCCGCCGCGGTCGAAGGCACGGATATCCAGAAGGAAGCCGCGTTCGTCGCTGCGCTCCGCTATCTCAGGAATCGGATTTCGGTCTTCGCGGCTTTGCCGGTCGCAAGCCTCGACAAGGCGTCGCTCAGGGCAAAGCTCATTGAGATCGGACAATCCGAAGAGGCCACGTCGCCCCGCCACAGTGCGGCGTGAGATCGACCATGGATGTCATCGTCTATCACAACCCTGACTGCGGAACCTCCCGCAACACGCTGGCGCTGATCCGCAATGCCGGCGTCGAGCCGCACGTCATCGAATATCTCAAGACACCGCCGTCGCGCACGATGCTGGTCCAGCTCATCGCGCGGATGGGGATTTCCGCGCGCGAACTGCTACGGGAAAAGGGAACGCCCTATGCCAAACTCGGCCTTGGCGATCCGAGCCTGACCGACGATGAGCTTCTCGACGCCATGCTCACGCATCCAGCCCTGATCAATCGCCCGATCGTCGTTAGCCCCAAGGGTGTGAAGCTCTGCCGGCCGTCCGAAGAGGTTCTCGATCTGCTGCCGCCTCAATTGGGCGAGTTCATCAAGGAAGACGGCGAGCGCGTCATCGACGAGCACGGCCGCCGCGTCGCGACGGCTTGAGGAATATTCATGTCAACCTTTGAACGCTATCTGACCCTTTGGGTTGCCTTGTGCATCGTTGCTGGCATCGCGCTCGGGCACATCATGCCTGGCGCATTTCAAGCGATCGGCGCGGCCGAGATTTCCAAGGTAAATCTACCGGTCGCCGTGCTGATTTGGCTGATGGTTATCCCGATGCTGCTGAAGATCGATTTCGCCGCACTCGGCGAAGTCGGCCGTCATTGGCGCGGCATCGGCGTCACTCTGTTCATCAATTGGGCGATCAAGCCGTTTTCGATGGCGCTGCTAGGCTGGCTCTTCATCGGCTACCTGTTCCGGCCATACCTTCCGGCAAGCCAGATCGACAGCTATATCGCCGGCCTGATCATTCTCGCCGCCGCGCCCTGCACGGCCATGGTGTTCGTGTGGTCGAACCTGACCAAGGGCGAGCCGCATTTTACACTGAGCCAGGTAGCACTCAACGATGCCATCATGGTCGTGGCCTTCGCGCCAATCGTCGGCCTGTTGCTTGGTCTATCGGCGATCACCGTGCCGTGGGGCACGCTGGTCCTCTCGGTAGTGCTCTATATCGTCATTCCGGTGATCATCGCGCAGTTTCTCCGGCGAAGATTGCTGGCGACGGGCGGACAAGTCGCGCTCGACCGGCTACTGGCCAAGCTTGGACCGGTTTCGCTCATCGCGCTGCTGGCGACGTTGGTGCTGCTGTTCGGTTTTCAGGGCGAGCAGATCATCGCGCAGCCACTGGTGATCGCGCTTCTCGCTGTTCCGATCTTGATCCAGGTCTATTTCAACGCCGGACTGGCCTATATCCTCAACCGGATTGCGGGTGAGCAGCATTGTGTGGCCGGACCGTCGGCGCTGATCGGCGCGTCTAACTTCTTCGAACTGGCGGTAGCCGCCGCGATCAGCCTGTTCGGCTTCCACTCAGGGGCTGCGCTCGCGACCGTCGTCGGCGTCCTGATCGAAGTTCCGGTGATGCTTACAGTCGTGTGGCTCGTGAATCGCTCGAAGGGCTGGTACGAGCGTGGCGACAAGGTCGCGGCGATTGCTGAGGCCCACCGTTGATGCCGAACGACCTCACCAATGTCGTTTTCGATAGCCTCGACGTGCCGACAATCGACCGGCTGCGCGCACCCCCCTCGACGCATCCGCCGCGTATCCTTTTGCTCTATGGATCGCTGCGCGAACGCTCCTACAGCCGGTTCCTGACGCTGGAGGCCGAACGTCTGCTCAAGCACTTCGGCGCGGAAACCCGCATCTTCGATCCGCACGGCCTGCCGCTACCGGACGGCGCCGCGATCGACCATCCGAAGGTGCGAGAATTGCGCGAGTTGTCAGCCTGGTCCGAGGGTCAAGTCTGGACCAGCCCGGAGCGGCATGGCGCCATGAGCGGCGTGATGAAGGCGCAGATCGACTGGATACCACTCTCGGTCGGCGCGATACGGCCGACGCAGGGGCGGACACTAGCTGTCATGCAGGTCTCCGGTGGCTCGCAGAGCTTTAACGCCGTCAATCAGCTTCGCGTGCTTGGCCGCTGGATGCGCATGGTGACAATCCCCAACCAGTCGTCCGTCGCGAAGGCTTACGAGGAGTTCGACGAGGCGGGACGGATGAAGCCGTCCTCCTATTACGATCGCGTGGTCGATGTGATGGAGGAACTGGTCAAGTTCACGCTGCTAACCCGCGACGTCTCCCCTTATCTCACCGACCGCTATAGCGAGCGCAAGGAAGCAGCCGAGAAGCTGTCCGAGCGCGTGAGGCTCTCTGCGATCTGACGCAACGACTATTTCAACGATCATCGAAATAGCCGTTGACCATTAGCCTGTCGGGCGATACCTTATTTCCATGAACATCGAACAAGCAGCAAAACAGCTTGAATCGCTCGGCAATCCGACACGGCTTCAGGTCTATCGAATGCTTGTGCGGGCCGGCGATGGCGGACTGCCGGTCGGCAGTTTGCAGGAGAAGCTCGGGATTGCTGCCTCGACGCTTTCGCATCACCTGCACCGATTGATCCTGACCGGCCTGGTCACGCAAGAGCGTCAGGCGACCACACTGATCTGCCGCGCCAACTATCCGGCCATGGACAGCCTTGTCGGCTTCCTCGCGGACGAATGCTGTGTCGATGCGCCCTGTGCCGCGAGCGAGGGAGAGGCTGCCGCCTAATCTCTTTTTTGCCCCGTATTTCGATAATCCCGGAAGGATGGAATATGACAAAGCAAGCTCTGGAATGCCTCCCGATAGCCGTGATAGGTGGCGGACCCGTCGGTCTGGCTGCCGCAGCGCATCTCGTCACGCGGGGCCTGCCCGTCAAAGTCTATGAAGCCGGGGATGCCGTCGGCGCCAATATGCGCGACTGGCGCCATGTCAGGGTTTTCACACCCTGGCGATACTGTGTCGACCCCGCAGCGACCAAGTTTCTTGAACACCAGGGCTGGCACCTGCCGGAACCCGATGCCTTCCCAACCGGCGGCGAGATCGTCACCAAGTACCTTGAACCGCTGGCCGCAACGCCTGAGCTTGCCGGCGTGATCGAGAGCGGCGCTCGCGTCGCCGCGATTTCCCGGCTCGGTCTCGACAAGGTGGTCAGCCGCGAACGCGAGGAAAAGCCCTTCGTCCTGTCAATCAAGACGGCGGCGGGATCTCGTCGCGATCTCGCCCGCGCCGTCATCGACGCCTCCGGCACATGGACGAACCCCAACCCGCTCGGCGCCAGCGGATTGCCGGCCGATGGAGAGGCTGAGTTCGGCGACCGGATCGCCTACGGCATTCCCGACGTCCTCGGGCGACATCGGGACATCTATGCGGGAGCCACGACGCTGGTGGTCGGTGCCGGCCACTCCGCCGCCAACGCCCTGCTCGATCTCACGCACCTGGCGGAGACGGACTCTGCGACGACAGCCATATGGGTAACCCGCAGCACCAACCTCATCCGCATCTATGGCGGCGGTGATGCCGATCAGTTGCCGGCTCGCGGCGAGCTTGGCGCCGAAACAAGGGAACTGGTCGAAAGCGGTCGCGTGCCGCTCGTTTCAGGTTTCGCGATCCTTGGCCTGCGCGAGGAAGGTGGTCGGATCATCATCGAAGGCGAGACGGCCGAAGGGCGGAAGACGATTGGTCCCGTCGACCGGATCATTGCGGCAACCGGCCAGCGGCCGGACCTATCCATGACCCGCGAACTCCGTCTTGATCTCGATCCTTGGCTTGAAAGCACCAAAGCACTCGGGCCGCTGATCGATCCGAATGAGCACTCCTGCGGCTCGGTGCCACCGCATGGCCATCGAGAACTCGCACATCTGGAGCCGGGCTTCTACACCGTCGGCATCAAGAGCTATGGCCGCGCCCCGACCTTCCTCCTGTTGACCGGATATGAGCAGGTCCGCTCGATCGCCGCCGCCCTCGCAGGCGATATGGTGGCAGCGGACAATGTTCAACTCGTGCTTCCGGAGACTGGTGTCTGCACCACGACATTCTCCGTCGAAGGCCGCGAGGCGGCAGGCTGCTGCGGCGGCGCAGCACCAATCGGAGTCGACGCCTGTTGCTTCGCTGATGCTCTCGCCAAGGATGAAGAGAAATCAGGATGCGGCTGCGGGGTCGCGGCGTGAGCGCTTCGGCCACTAAAGCACTTCCATTGAATGACGGGGCGCCTGCTCTGCGTACCATCATCCCGATCCTCGGCGTGACGCAGATCCTCGCCTGGGGCTCATCCTATTATCTGCTTGCGGTGCTGGCCAAGCCGATCGCCGGCGATACGGGCTGGCCTCTGGCATGGGTCGTGGGTGGGCTATCGCTTGGGCTGCTCGTCGCCGGCATCATCTCGCCGCGCGTTGGGGACAGCATCCAACGCCTCGGCGGTCGTCTTGTCCTGGCGACAAGCGCCGTCTTCCTCGCCCTTGGACTGATCGGTCTAGCGCTTTCGCCGAATCTGCCGATCTACATCGCCTCATGGCTTGTGCTCGGCGTCGGGATGGGCGCCGGCCTCTACGATGCGGCATTCGCCACGCTTGGCCGACTCTATGGCCAGCGTGCCCGCACGGCCATCACGACGCTGACCTTGTTCGGCGGTTTCGCCAGCACGGTTTGCTGGCCGCTCTCCGCATACTTCGTTTCCGAGTTCGGCTGGCGGGCTACCTGCCTGATCTATGCTGCTATCCATCTGGCGGTCCTGCTGCCGCTCTATGTCTTCGCGCTTCCGAGGGAGCCGCGACAGAACATAGCACCTGTGAAAGACGAGGATCGCGACACCGACATCCACCGGCCGGTGCCCCGAGAATCGAAGTTGCTGTTCGCCTTGATCGCGCTCGTCATCATGATCAGTTCGATGATCTCCGCGCTGCTCTCCGTCCACCTGCTGACCATCCTGCAGGCGCGTGACATCGCACTTGCCGCGGCGGTGGCGCTCGGCGCGATCGTCGGGCCGGCGCAAGTCGGCGCACGAACGATCGAGATGATGATCAGCCGGTTTCACCATCCGATATGGACCAAGTTCGCCTCAACGGTCTTCGTCGCGATCGGCGTTGGGCTGCTCTGGCTGGGACTGCCGATCGTGGCGGCGGCGCTCATTTTCTATGGCGCCGGCATCGGCATCGAGTCGATCGCGCGCGGCACGCTGCCGCTCGCGGTGTTCGGGGAACGGCATTATCCTGCGATCATGGGCCGCATCGCGATGCCGAGCCTTATTGGGCAGGCCGTTTCGCCATCCGTCGGAGCCATGTTGATCGATGGGCTAGGCGCGAACCACGCGCTGGCCGTGCTCTTTACGGTCGCCATCGCCAACGTACTGCTCGTCTCGGCGCTCTCCATACTGTTAAAGCGTCACCGCCACCCACAAGCGAATCCGGCAACGGATCATGCGACTAGCAGCTAGGCTTCGACGAGTCCGAACGCTCACGCTGTCCCCGTTTGCAGTATTCCACCTACCAGTCTGACTGTAGATTTATGATCTGGATCAGGCTGTCAACGGCGGCGCAAAAGTCGACCACGGCGGCGGAGCAAAACCAGGCCAGTTGGTGAGGATGTGCGCCATGGCGCGCGCGCTTCCCACATAGCTGGCGCGTGCCATGGCGCGCTGGCCCGTCAGGGCCAGTAGTTGTAAGATGCCTGGATCTTGATCAGCGCCGCTTGCGGGCAGTGCTGTTGGCGAGGCGGTAACTTTCGCCGTTCATCTCGAGGATGCTGACGTGGTGGGTCAATCGGTCGAGCAGTGCGCCGGTCAGGCGCTCCGAGCCGAATGTCTCGGTCCATTCATCGAAGGGCAGATTGCTTGTGATGAGGGTCGATCCGCGCTCATAGCGCTGCGAGATCAGTTCGAACAGCAACTCGGCACCCGTTTTCGACAGGGGCACGAAGCCGAGCTCGTCGATGATGAGAAGCTTGTAACCGGCCATCTGCTTCTGGAAGCGCAGCAGGCGGCGCTCATCGCGGGCCTCCATCATCTCGCTGACCAGCGCTGCGGCGGTGGTGAAGCCAACCGAGAGGCCCTTCTGACAAGCGGCCCGCCCGATGCCGAGGGCGACATGGGTCTTGCCGGTGCCGGACGGGCCGAGGGCAATGACATTCTCGCGCCGTTCGATCCATTCGCACCGGGCCAGTTCCAGCACCTGCATCTTGTTCAGCTTCGGAATGGCCGCAAAGTCGAAGCTGTCCAGGCTTTTGACGGCCGGGAACTTCGCGGCCTTGATGCGCCGCTCGACCATTCGCCTTTCCCGGTCGATCAGTTCGAGTTCGACAAGCCGTGCCAGGTATCGGACATGGTCCAGCCCTTCCGCCGCGCATTGGCGGGCCAGCTTTTGATGTTCGCGCAGGAAGGTCGGCAGCTTCAGCGCTTTGAGGTGATGGGCGAGCAGGATTTCCGGGGCATCACTCATGCCGCATCATCCGACAGCAGCCGCATGTAAGACCCGGCCTTGGTCTTCTCGACCATCGCCTTCGGCAGGTAGGGATAGCAGTCGAGGTCCAGTCGCGGCGGACGACGCTCCACCCGGCACAGGAGAAGATGCTTCACCGCATCGAAGCTGAGCGCCCCCATCCGAAGAGCCTGGAGCACTGCCGCCCGCACGTCCGCCAGATCGAAGGCCTCCAACAGCCGCAGGACCTGAACATATTCGCGCCGACCCTGTCGGTTCATCCGCACCTCCATCAGGCGGCGCAAGGTGGCGAACTCCTCCGGCAGGTCCCAGCCCTGTAACGGGGCGGCTTGATCCAACGCATTGATCTTCTGCTCGATCAGCGGGAGGTAATGGATCGGGTTGAAGACCAGTTCGTCGCGATCCCAGCATCGGGGATGGCGGGCGATCACCTCGCCCCGGCAGCCAATCACCACCTCATGGATATAGCCCCGGATCCAGACATCCTGGTGGCCGTATGCAACCGGCACCGAGTAGTCGTTGGTCTTGTAGCGCACCAGAGATTGCGACGAGACCCGGCCGTTGTCCTGATCGCAGGCATCGAACGGCGCCGCCGGGAGGGCGCGCATCGCAGCAAGGTCACGCTGCAATCTCTCACCGATCGTCTCGCTTTCGCCGCGCAGGACTGCGCGCTGACGCTTGCGGCACTGCTCCTCCAGCCACAGATTGAACGCGTCCCAAGTGGCGAACTCCGGTAGCGGCACCATGAAGTTGCGCCGAGAGTAGCCCACCAGGCCTTCGACATTCCCCTTGTCGTTGCCCTTGCCCGGCCGGCCATAGCGATCCCGGATCAGGTAGTGCGACAGGAACCCGCTGAACAGCGAGGCACGCTTTCTGGTTCCATCCGGCAGGATCTTCGCCACCAGGCACCGGTCGTTGTCGTAGAGCACAGACTGGGGAACCGCACCGAAGAACGCGAAGGCATGGATATGGCCATCCACCCAGGCCTCGGCCACCGCTGCAGGATAACCCCGGACGTAACAGCCATCGCTGTGCGGGAGGTCCAGCACGAAGAAGTGTGCCTTCTGCTCGACCCCGCCGATCCGGACCAGGGCTTCGCCGAAGTCGGCCTGAGCGTGGCCCGGCGGATGCGACAGCGGCACGAACACCTCCTGGCCACGTCGCTCACGTTCCCGGATGTAATCCTTGATGATCGTATAGCCGCCGGTGAAGCCACACTCATCGCGAAGCCGGTCGAACACCCGCTTCGCCGTATGCCGCTGCTTGCGTGGCATGATCCGGTCAGCCTCCAACCACCCCTCGATGATCGGGATAAACGGATCGAGCTTCGGGCGGCGGACTTCGACCGTTCGACGGTAGCCGGGCGGAACCGAAAACGACATCATCTTCCGAACCGTGTCCCGCGACACATTAAACACCCGTGCCGCTTCCCGCTGGCTCATGCCCTCCGCACAAGCCTGACGAACTCTCAGATATAGCTCCACGCTGTAAATCCCCACGCCCTCCCTGCTGCCGCAGAAAGGGAAAACTGGACGACTTTTAAGCCGCCCGCAGCCGCATCATGCCGCCGCTACCGTGGACGAATTTCGCACCGCCGTTCTCAATTCGGATAGATGCCAGTATCGTGAACGCTCAGTGGGAGCGGCGAAAGGACAATCGAACGATTTGGCTAACTGGGCTCGCTTGCCTCGCCAACGTTTGTGAACCACTCGGCATAGACCGTCGTCCTGGCCATCTTGCGATTCAGGTCGGGCGCACCGTCGGTCCACCAAACAGGTCCCCGTTCGCCTAGACTGCGTTTGGCCTCGTCGACGGCCGCGCCTGCCCTCGCCAGGGCCTCCGGATCGCCCGCCCGGCGGGCGAACCCGACCGCTCGGCGGGCCGCCATCAGGTCTCGCACCAACTCCTGCCGACGGCCGTTCGGCAACCCTGGGTCCGCCATGCGCCAGAGCCGGCCACGCACGACGAAATAGCGCCCGTCCGGGGTGACCGGGTATCTCATCGGCGGCATGCGGAAGGGTCGCTCGGAACGCGTACCGCACCTCGCAATAGGGGATCGCAGCGTCGCGCCAGGACAGAAGCTGATCGAGCCACTTGCGTTTCCTTGAACGCTTGTAGCGCAGGTGGCGCATACCGCTCTAGTGGTTAGAATGTGACGCTTGGTACCCTGTGCGAATGGCAGTACACGACCCAACTCGGAAATCCAGCAGGTCCGCTCTCCGGCATCCTGATCCGGGTGACCGTCCTGGTCGGAAGCTGCGTGTCCGCTTTGGTGACGGTGCCACCAAACGGCGGCCCAACACACGCCTTCGGAAGGCCGGCTTGCCGGCAGACTGATCAGCCCAGACCACTGCGTCTGGCCGGCTCAGGCACTCCCCAGGCCCACAGCGACTGAGATGGCGCTAGGGGGGTGCAAGGAGGGAGGCTGCAGAAGGGCTACGTCGACTGCCTCATGCTGGGTTCCTGATTGCATCCAGCTTCCTCGACGCCGATCGCGAGCAGACGGTTGCGGCGCCAGACCTCGCGGATAATGCCGCTATGATCCAGGTCTCCATCCCCGTGCGAGACCATGTCGCCGAACAAGCGGTCCACTAGCGAGAGTACCGGGAGCGAGAGGCCAAGGGTTGCGGCATGTGCTAGCGCAGTAGAGGTGTCCTTGACCTGGTACTTTGCTGGTCCGCCGGGTTCGAAGTCGCGGGTCGCCATCCGCAGCGCATGCTGCTTGAGGATGGTCGAATCGGCAAAACCTCCCAACAACGCCTCTCGAACCTTCGCCGGTTCGGCTCCCCCACGCTCGGCCAGGGTCAACGCTTCTGCCATGGCGACTATGGTAGTGGCGACAATCGACTGGTTCACGAGCTTTGCGAGCTGCCCAGTGCCGACCGGCCCCACGCGCGTGGGTCGACCCATGGCAGAGAGTACGGGCCTGGAAGCTTCGAATGCCTCCTCGCTGCCACCGACCATGATAGCAAGTGACCCCGCGATGGCGCCCTTCTCGCCGCCCGAGACTGGCGCATCGAGGTATTGGATTCCGCGTTCGGCAGCTGTGATGGCTTGGCGTTGAGCAGTCTCGACAGGGATCGAACTCATGACCACGAGCGTGCTGCCCGGCTCCATCGCGGCGAGCACGCCGTTGGGACCCATCAGAACCGCGTCACAGACCGGCCCCGAGCTCAACGCACAAATGACCGCTGCTGCTCTGAAGCTTGCCTCCGCCGGTTCATTCACGACTGTCACGTCTTCGACGGCGAGAGCATCAGCTTTCGCGCGTGAGCGGTTCCAGGCACGGACCAAGTATCCGGCCCTGCCGAGGTTCCGGGCCATAGGCGCGCCCATGATACCGGTGCCGACGAAGCCGATGGTAGCTCCCGGCGAGATCACTGCACGGTCTCCGAGCCGCAGAGACGGGCGAGGAAGCGGACCGGCCGCTCCTTGGCGACAATGGCGGGCATGCCCTCGCGGAACCGCGCCAGATGAGGGGTTCTGAGGTGAGCGTCGAACGCCTGCTGGTCGTCGTAAACTTCATAAAACACCACAGTCTCGGGGTCGTCCTGCGCCACGGACACATCGAACAGCTGGCATCCCGGCTCGTGCTGGACAGACGATTTCGCATCGTCAGCAGCAAGCGCGAGAAAGGCGTCCAACTTGCCGGGCTTGACCTTGAATTCCGCGATCACGACGAAAGACTGGGAGCGCTTGAGATCTGACATATCTGCACCGATCGAGGCCGGCCCGTCCGGCCCGACGATTGACGTCCGAGTAGAGCGAAGCGCCGACCGGACGGGCCGGGCGGCGCACGCGAGCTATGCTGGGCTTCGAGATACGGTTAGGCAGCCTTCCTGGCGTGAGCAGGACGCGCCGCGTCCTCCATCTGGCGCCGGAGCGCCACGACATCGAGATCGTTCTCGATCTCCACGTCATCGAAGCTGACGATCTGATCCTTCGCGACCGGACGCTTCAGCTTGACGTTGTGAGCGAGCCCTATCGGCAGGGCCCCGAGAGAGAGGCTTCTCGTGGCCGGGATAGCGTTAGCCCAAACAGCGTAGCCGCCTTCGCCGTCCAGCATCTCTCCTGCTTCTAGATCCCGCTTCGCGGTGGCAACGGCATCTCCGCGGAACTCCTTGGATGAGCCGGTTGGCTCATGACGCAACACGGCGGAGAGCACGCTGATGCTGGTCTCAAGCCCGATCATGTGGAAGGGGCGCCACATGGAGCCGTACCAACCCGAAGGGTCCGTCAGAAGGCCGTACTGTCTGAAGCAGTCGCGCGTGTACTCGCTGGTCGCCTTAAAGGTGACAAATACGCCGTAGCGGATGTTGTTGAACACCTCCCGTCCGTCCGGCTCCTGGCTTGCTGCGATGTCGACGAGACCGCTCCTGGGCAGGCGCCCGCCGTCTGAGACGGGCCTGAACACGCGGGCAAGATCGTTGAGCCCAGTCGGTGGGAACGCCAGGCCGTCGTCCGGGCAGTCGAGCCCCGTGCCGTTCGCGACCGCCGCCATCTCGATCGCCGCCTTTGTTCCGTCTGTGAAGGAGTTGTACATCTTAGGATTGAAGTCGCCCTTTGCGACCTCCTCCTCGGACCACCCGAAAAAGTCCCAGACGGTGTCGGGGGTGGAGTAGCGGTAGCGAGGCTCGAAATTCATACCCTTGCCCGCCGAGGTCAGCTCGAAGCCGCAGGACCGGGCCCAGTCGACCAACTCACAGATGATTGCGGGCTGATCGCCGTAGGCCATCGAGTACACGACACCCTTCTGCCGCGCCTTCTCGGCAAGCAACGGGCCGCACAGCACGTCCGCCTCGACGTTGACCATCACCACGTGCTTGCCGGCCTCTATGGCCGTGAGGCCGTGACGAATTCCGGCAATCGGGTGCCCAGTCGCCTCTATGATGCACTCGACCTCCGGGAAGGCGGCGAGGGCATTGGCGTCATCTAGCACACAGGTCCGTCCGGTCTTGACGGCGTCACCGAGCGAAGGCGCCGAGTATCGCTCCTCCGGCCAGCCGACGCGCGAGAGGGAGGCCTTCGCACGCCCGACATTCGAGTCCGCTACGCCGACGACGTGCATGCCCTCGATACGTTGCGCCTGGGCAAGCACCATGGAACCAAACTTGCCGGCACCGATCAACCCGACCCGTACCGGCTGTCCGCGTGACGCGCGCTGCGCGAGCAACATGTGAAGATTCATCAGTTTTCTCCGAGAGCGGCAGACTCCCGAGGCGGGGCCCGGCCAAGTGGGACGCCACCCGAGACCCACCGGAAAAGCGGAACCAAGGTCACTACCCTACGGAGGCTAGGATTGAGGTTCGTGAAGCACAATCCAGATTTACGTTTTCACAATTAAGTGCAGCTAAAGCTTCCCGCCGTTCCGTCCCGCTCGGCGAGCCAGCTGTCCCGTTCCGCGCGAAGCCAGTTCAGGAACGCTTTCACCTTTCCGTGTCTCAGATATTCGTGAGGACACGTCACCCAGTGGGTAGCCAGCGTAACGGCCGGCGGTTCGGCCACAGGGCAGACGAGCCGGCCTTGCTTAAGCTCCCGCCACATCATGAGGTCGCTCTCTAGGGCGATTCCGAGACCGCCCGCCGCGGCGTCGATTGCCATGTGCGTGCGGTCAAACAGGACCCGTCGCCATCGCTCCTCCGGCGGCACTCCGGCGAGCGCGAACCAATGCTGCCACTGTATCTGTGACTTTACCGAATGAATGAGGCGATGACGGACCAGGTCGGCCGCGTCGAGGCTCCCCGATGGTGCGAGCGACGGTGCGCAGACCGGAAAGAAGCGTTCCGTTGCTATGGGTTCAACAAACAAACCGGGCCACTGACCGGCCCCGTGTCGGATTTCAACGTCAACACTCTCTTTTCGGAAGTCGGTAGGCTCATTCGTGCCGTCCAGCCTCAACTCTATCTCGGGGTAAGCCTGGACGAAGGACGCCAATCTCGGGAGCAGCCATTTAGCCAACAGGCTGGGCGTACCGCGCACGATCAGGGTTGTGACCGACCGGAAACCCTGGATGCGCTGGGTGGCCTCCGTGATGCGCTCGATCTCTCCGCCTATCATGTCGAAGTAGCGGTTTCCCGCTTCGGTCAGCACGACGTTGCGCCCCGACCTGGCCACGAGCGCGGTCCCGAGGCAGACCTCCAGGGATTGAACCTGCTGGCTCACTGCGGATGGCGTAACACCCAGTTGCTCCGCGGCACGAGTGATGCTGCCAAGGCGGGCTACGGAGTGGAAGACGCTGATGGCTCTGAAGGGCACGTGCATCGCGAGAGTTTAGCTGGGCTATACAAAAGCGCAAACAATCTGAATTGTGCTTCACGAACCGGCTTTCTAGTCTCGTTCGCAATCAAGTGGGCTCGGCGGAAAGCCGGGCCCGGAAGGGGGGAAGGAGCCGGCGCAGCCGTCCGAAGCCGGCGGGCTTAGTCTGGCACCTGACTGCACCACGCGTCACGGACCCGCGCAACGGCGTGGGCGCACACCAAGCAATCACGACAGCGACGCCCCGTCGATCCGGCGAAGGGCGCGACGGAGGAAGCACGATGAGCGACGACACGCATTCTGGAGCTAATGGCCGGCCTTCGCGCCGGACCCTTCTCGCCGGCGCCGCAGCCGGCATCTCGCTCGCGGCGATCAGCACCAAGCCTGCTATGGCAGCCGAGTTCAGCTTCAAGGTCGCGACGGGGCAATCACTGACCCAGCCGATCAATGCGCGCCTGGAGCAGGCATGCAAGCGGATTGAGCAGGGCTCGAATGGTCGCATCGAACTGAAATTCTTCCCGGCAAGCCAGCTTGGCACCGACACGGACCTCATCACCCAAGTACGATCCGGCGGAATCGAATTCCTAAACATCGCTGGTTCGGTCATCTCCACTGTGGCGGCCGGAGCCGCCATAACGAATGTTGGCTTCGCCTTCTCCGATTACGACCAGGCTTGGCGCGGAGTCGACGGCCCTGTTGGTGTCTACGTTCGCGCACAGATCGAGAAGGCAGGCCTTATTGTCGCTGCCAAGGCCTCCGATAACAGCTTTCGCCAGATCACGTCGGCATCGAAGCCGATCAAAACACCCGACGATCTAAAGGGATATCGGATCCGGGTACCAGTCTCGCCAATCTTCACCTCTCTCTTCTCGTCACTTGGCGGGAATCCGACATCGATCAATTTCAGCGAGCTTTACACGGCGCTTCAGACGCACCTCGTCGACGGCCAGGAGAACGGGCTAGTCGCGATTGAGGCTGGGAAGCTTTACGAAGTCCAGAAATACGTCTCGGAGACGAACCACATCTGGGATCCCTTCTGGCTCGTAGCAAACCGGCGCGCCTTTAGTCGGCTGCCGAGCGATCTCCAGGCGATCGTTCGACGAGAGTTCGACCAAGCCTCGATGGAACAGCGAGACGACGTTGCGAAGCTGAACGGAACTCTCAAGGCGCAACTCACGGCGAAGGGCCTGACCTTTGAAAGTGCCGATAAGGACGCTTTCCGAAAGGCCTTGACGCAGGCCGGCTTCTACAAGGAGTGGAAAGGCAAGTTCGGCCCCGAAGCGTGGAAGGCGCTGGAAGAAGTGACGGGTCCCCTAGCATGAACGCCGTGGATGGCACCCACGAGGCAGCCCGCTCGGAGTTGGCTCACCATTCGGTTTGGGTTCGCGTCGGCGAACATTGGCTACGCCGTCTGGTGGAGGTGCCCGCCGCCCTACTTGTGATCGCGGAAGTCGTAATCCTGTTTGCCGGGATTTGCGCTCGATCCCTCGGACATCCGATCATCTGGTCGGACGAGCTCGCGTCCCTGCTCTTTCTGTGGCTTGCAATGCTCGGGTCTGTAGTGGCAATCCAGCGCGGGGAGCACATGCGCCTAACCTTCGTGGTTGGGTCCATGTCCCCGCGCGCGCAAGCCTGGTGCGAGACGCTCGCGGTCGGTGCGGTTTTCGTCTTCGTCATCCTGATGCTTCATCCGGCTTACGACTACACGGATGACCAATCCTTCGTAGAGACGCCCGCTCTGGGCTGGTCGGGAACGGTAAGGGCCCTGGCAGTTCCGGTTGGATTCGGACTGGCGCTCCTTAGCTGCACGCTCCGGCTGGCGCGACATAGTCTCGCTGATCTCGCGAGTGTCGCAGGCGTCCTCGGAGTGTTGGCCGTCGCGCTCTCGATAGCTTCTCCCCTGCTCGCCGGCTTGGGCAATTGGGCACTTCTCGTCTTTTTTGTTGGTCTGCTGGGGGTTGCAGTAACCGCGGGCGTTCCGATCGCCTTTTCGTTCGCTCTCGCCACCTCTGCATACCTTCTGACCGTCACATCAACTCCGCTTACAATCGTCGTCGGCCGTATCGACGAGGGCATGAGCAGCCTCATGTTGCTTGCTATCCCGCTCTTCGTCCTTCTTGGTCAACTCGTTGACGTGACCGGCATGGCTCGCGTGATGGTGGAGTTCCTGGCGTCCCTGCTAGGCCATGTGAGGGCTGGGATGTCGTACGTGCTGCTGGGCGCGATGCTTCTGGTGTCTGGCATCTCTGGCTCGAAGACCGCGGACATGGCCGCGGTCGCCCCGGTGCTTTTTCCCGAGATGCGTCGCCGCGGCATGCAAGACGGCGAGTTGCTGTCCCTCCTCGCGGCCTCTGGCGCGATGAGCGAGACGATCCCGCCCTCGATCGTGCTGATTGCGATCGCATCGGTGACGGGCGTCTCCATTGCGGCTCTGTTCACGGCAGGGATCCTGCCCGCGATCGTGTTGGCGCTCGTACTCGCGCTGGTAGCGCGTTATCGCGCCGGCAAGGATGATGACCGTGTCAAGGTAACCCGTGCCCCTTTGTCTGTGGTGATGAAGAGCCTCGTCGTGGCCCTCCCGGCCTTGCTGCTTCCGTTTCTCATCCGTACCGCCGTCGTCGAGGGCTTCGCCACCGCAACGGAGGTTTCCACCATCGGGATCGCGTATTCGCTTCTTCTCGGCCTCGCGGTGTACCGCGGCGGCCTTAGCTGGCGCGCAGCAATACCAATGTTGGCCCGTACGGCTTCGCTCTCGGGCGCCATCCTGTTCATCGTGGGCGCTGCAAGCGCCATGGCTTGGGCCCTCACCCAATCCGGGTTCTCGCACAGCCTCGCACACGCGATGGCAGCAGTTCCGGGCGGCCAAGCCGGCTTCCTGCTCGTCTCGCTCATCGCCTTCGCAGTGCTAGGCAGCCTCCTCGAAGGCATCCCGGCCATCGTTCTGTTCGGGCCCCTTCTTTTCCCGATCGCAAAGCAGTTCGGCATCCACGAAGTGCACTACAGCATGATCGTGATCCTCGCGATGGGTATTGGCATCTTCGCGCCACCATTTGGCCTCTGCTACTATGCGGCCTGCATCATCGGGCAGGTTTCGCCCGAGTCGGGTATGCGGCGGATCTGGATCTATCTCGGCGCGCTCTTCGTGGGGCTGCTAGTTCTCACCTTCGTACCCTGGTTCTCGATCGGCTTCATCTAAGGCGGCCTCTAGCCGAAGCACCGGCTGCATCGCGGCATGCTGGGGCTCGTCGGCACCATCAGAGATCCGGCATCGTCTCGTCAACGTCGAAGAACCCTGGCTGCCCGTGCAAGCTCCAGCCTCCGAACTGCCGAGCCCGATTGAATCACGCTCGGCTCGAACACGCGAGGTTTTTGGAGGTGTGCAGCTGGCAGGCCCGGCGTGCCCTGCGCCCATTTGACAGCCAAACAACTCCGCTCATATCATCCAGACATGGACACATCGTCCATATTATGGACAGGAGGCGGCGCATGAGCGACACACAGCTAAAAGCGGACCCGGCAGAAGGATTGGATGCTGCCACGCTCAAGCGCATGCCCTACCAGTTCGCCCAACCTCGGGAATGCTTGCCCGACCTGGTGGTCGCCCCGGCGGTTCCGGTCGACGAGCGCATCTGGGTGCCGCAGGCCGAGAACGTGTGGTTTCGGCCTCTCTGCCTGAACGTGTCGTCAGGCTACTGGATGAACCTTCTGAAAGTGCGGAAGTCGGGCATTCTCAGCCGACATCGCCACCCGGCCCCTGTCCACGCCTTCGTGCTCAAGGGAAGCTGGCGCTATCTGGAGCATGACTGGATCGCGACCGAGGGCTCCTATGCCTTCGAGCCCCCGGGTGAAACCCACACGCTGGTCGTGGACGAGGGCGTGGAGGAGATGATCACGCATTTCCAGGTCAACGGATGCATGTACTACGTTGACCCGTGGGGACGTCACACCGGATACGAGGACGTCTTCACGAAGATCGACATGTGCCGCAAGCATTTCGGTGAGATCGGCCTCGGCGCAGATTACGTCGACCAGTTCATCCGCTGATGGCCGAGTCAGCTCGCTTCGATCTCGCGGGTCGTGTTGCCGTCGTGACGGGTGGCGCACGCGGGATCGGCGCCGCCATCGCCAAGGCGCTTGGCCGTTGCGGGGCAGTTCCAGTGATTTGGGACCGCGACCCGCTGGCGGACGGCGGAAACGGCATCGCGGTTGATGTCACCAATGCGGACTCCGTCTCGTCGGCCCTCACCAGCACCCTGCGCCAACATGGTCGGGTCGACATCCTCGTGAACAACGCCGGTTATGCGGGGCTCACGACCCCAGTCCTCCAGTACCCCCTCGACGAGTGGCGCCGCATCCTGGACGTGAACCTGACGGGCACTTTCCTGGTGTCCCAAACCGTGGCGCCGATCCTGGTCGAGCGGGGCTGGGGCCGCATCGTCAACCTCGCTTCCCTGGCGGGCAAAGAGGGCACGCCGAACGCAAGCGCTTACAGCGCGGCGAAGGCCGGGGTGCTCGCATTGACCAAATCGCTCGGGAAGGAACTCGCGAGAACCGGCGTCCTGGTCAACGCTATCGCACCGGCTGCCGTACGCACCGCCCTGCTTGAGCAGATGAGCCCGGCGCATGTGCAGACGATGGTCGACAAGAGCCCCATGGGCCGCCTCGGAGAACCGGATGAGGTGGCCGAGCTCGTGCTGTTCCTCTGTTCCGAGAGCTGCACCTTCAATACCGGATCCGTGTTCGATCTATCCGGCGGGCGCGCCACTTATTGACCCCATCAAGCAAACACTAGTCACAAGGGAGGAACGAGCATGCAGACCGGCAAAACGGCGCGGCTCCGCAGCATTCAATGGATCGCAGTGGCCTTTCTGACCGCCGCCGGTATTATCAACTATGTTGATCGGTCTGCGCTGTCCATCGCCAACACGGCAATCCGAGACGAGATGAGCCTCACGCCTGCCCAGATGGGCTGGCTTCTGTCGGCGTTTTCGCTGGCGTACGCCTTCTCACAGCTTCCAATCGGGGCCCTGTTGGACAGGCTGGGCTCGCGCATCATGCTCGGCGCCGGAATGTTCTTCTGGTCGCTCGCTCAATTGGTCTCTGGCTTCGTCGGTTCCTTCCAGCAGTTCCTTGTGGTGCGTGCGGTGCTTGGCTTGGGCGAGGCGCCCCAATTCCCGGCTGGCGCTAAGACGGTGAGCGAGTGGTTCAACGTCCGCGAGCGGGGCACGCCAACCGGCATCTTCGTGGCGTCGTCCTGCATTGGTCCATGTATCGCTCCACCCTTGCTGACCGCGCTGATGCTGCTCTTCGGCTGGCGCTGGATGTTCATGCTGACGGGGGTGGCGGGCATTATTGTCGCTGTCGGTTGGTACCTCCTCTACCGCAACCGCAACGAGGTCGCTCTGCTGCCCGAGGAGATCGCCCATCTCGACGAGGGTGGCACAGCGGAGCCGGTGGCGCGGAGCATGACCCTGGCCGAGTGGCGCGGCTTGTTCGCCCACGGCACCACCTGGGGCATGATCCTTGGGTTCATGGGCGTCATCTACATGGTCTGGCTCTACTTGACTTGGTTGCCGTCCTACCTTGAGCACGAGCGCGGCTTGAGCGTGGCGCGGACCGGCTGGGTCGTGGCTGTTCCCTACATCTTCGGCACCTTGGGCATGCTTTCGGCCGGGCAGGTCGCCGATCGGCTGCTCGCTCGCGGCCTGAGCATCGTCAACAGCCGTAAATGGCCGGTCTGCATCGGCCTACTCGGCGGCGCCGCCTTCACGGTCCCGGCGGCTTACACCCCGAGCGTCACGCTGGCGGTGGTCTACATCTGCCTTGCGATGTTCTTCATCAATCTTGCCAGTGCGGCGGCATGGACGCTGGTGAGCGTGATCGTGCCGAAGCGGCAGGTTGCATCCCTGGGCAGCATTCAGAATTTTGGCGGCTACTTCGCCGGCTCCTTCGCGCCTGTGATCACCGGTTACATCGTCGAGGGCACGGGCTCTTACGTAAACGCCCTGCTCGCCTCCGCGGTGGTCGCAGTCGCGGCCGCGGCCGCTTACTTGCTCCTCGTGCGCAAGCCCCTGGAATCGCCCAACACCCTTTCCCTGACGGAGCGCCTGGCATGACTTTTCAACCGAACCTCCTCGCTGGGAAGACAGCCCTGGTAACCGGAGGAACGACGGGGATTGGCGCCGGCATCGCCGAGGTGTTGGGCGGGTTGGGTGCCAGGGTTCTGGCTGCCGGGCTGGGCGCAGCAGCCTACCGAGCGCCAGCCGGAATAGACATCATGGCCCGGGAACTGGACGTGACGAATGAGGCCGGAGTTCGGGACTTGGTCGAGGCTTGCGAGCGGATCGACATCGTCGTGAACTGCGCCGGTATCATTCGGCGCGCCGATGAGCACCAGCTTGACGTCTTCGAGCAGGTGCTCGCCGTCAATCTGACCGGCACGATGCGCGTTTCCACGGCTGCCCGCGCGAAGCTTGCGTCAAGCGGAGGGTGCATCGTCAATCTGGCGTCGATGCTGTCCTTCTTCGGCGGTAGCCTGGTCCCGGCCTATAGCGCGAGCAAGGGCGGCATCGCTCAGTTAACCAAGTCTCTGGCGCTCGCCTACGCACCGGACGGTATTCGGGTCAATGCCGTCGCTCCGGGCTGGATTGCGACGCCGTTGACCCAAGCTCTTCAGGACGACCCGCTGCGTGCGCAGCCGATCCTGTCCCGGACTCCGCTTGGCCGCTGGGGCACGCCGCACGACGTGGCTCAGGCGGTTGGCTTCCTCGTCAGTCCAGCGGCGAGCTTCATGACGGGGGTGATCCTGCCCGTTGATGGTGGGTATCTTATTGCCTAGGAGCCCTGGATGCTGTCCCAAAAACCGGACCAGAACGGCTCTCGACCCGACGTACCGGGAACAGCGGCCTTCGCGAAGTTCATGCGGGTGCTCCAAGCGGTGGCTGACCGGCCGGGCGAAATGACGGTCGGTCGCCTCTGCCAGATCACGGAGTTGCCACGACCGACGGTGCACCGTATCGCGGCCGCACTCGTGACGGAGGGCATGTTGTCCGAAGGGGACGACGGCCGTCTGTGCCTCGGTCCGCGCCTGCTCACGCTGGCCTTTCAGTCCTGGGACGGGTCGCTTTTGCGCCAGGCCGCGCAGGAGCACCTCGTGCGTCTCCGGGACAGCCTCGACGAGACCGTGCACCTAGCGGTGCACGACCGAGGAGAGATGGTCTACATCGACAAGCTGGAGAGCCGACGCACCGTCCGAATGGCCTCTCGCATCGGCACTCGCGTGTCACTGCATTCGACCTCGGTCGGCAAGGCGTGGCTGGCCACCCTCCCGGACGAGGAGGTTGGTCTGCTTTTGGATCGCGCCGCGCTGATCGCGCGGACCCCTCACAGCATCATCGCTGTAGACCGTTTGCGGGACGATATCGGGGCAACCCGGGCGCGCGGCTACTCACTCGACCTGCAGGAAAACGAACTCGATATCTGCTGCTATGGCATGTCCCTTCACGGACGAGGCGGCCAGGCGCTCGGCTGCATCAGCGTGAGCCTGCCACGCTATCGGTTCGAAACCATGCCGGAAGCCACGACACTCGAAGCGATGCAGGCGTGCCTGGACGGGATCGGGCGAGCCGTAGGGGGTCGATCGTAAGGGCCGCGAGGTTGCACTGGAATGCAGTTCGAGCGCCAGCGCGGGCCGGCCCCGCAACAGTGCTGAACGCCAAAATAAGCTGGAAGGAGTGTCATGGATCTGAACTTGTCGGGCAGGAACGCCGTCGTATGTGCGTCGAGCCAGGGGCTAGGACGCGCCTGCGCCGTTGAGCTGGCCCGGGCAGGGTGCCGGGTTGTGATCAACGGACGTGATCGCACATCTCTGGAAGCTGCCGCCGCCGAGATGCGAGCCCAAACAGGCGCCGAGATCATCCCAGTCGCGGCCGATCTTGACACCGCTGAGGGGCAGCGGGCGCTCATCCAAGCCGTTCCGCAGGTGGACATCCTCATCAACAACAACGGGGGGCCGCCCTTTCGCGACTTCCATGACGTCGATCAGGCGGCGATGTTGGCTGGGCTGACCGCCAACATGGTGACGCCGATCGCCCTGTTTCAGTGCGTGATCGACGGGATGGTCGAGCGTCGTTTCGGGCGCATCGTCAACATCACATCGAGTTCGGTGAAGATGCCTCTGCCTGGGCTGGACCTGTCTAGTGGGGCACGAGCCGGTCTCACTGGCTTCCTCGCCGGCGTGGCACGCTCAGTGGCGCACGCCAACGTCACCATCAACTTCCTTCTGCCCGGCGCCTTTGACACGCGGCGGCTCAAGGCCGGACAAGAAGCCGCTGCCCGTCAGCAGGGGCTGGACGTCAGCGTCGTGCGCGATCAGCGGCGTGAGGCAATCCCAGCAAAACGGTTCGGTGAACCGTCCGAGTTCGGGGCCGCTTGTGCATTCCTATGCTCGACGCAAGCCGGCTACATCACGGGACAGAGCTTGCTCATAGACGGCGGAGCATATCCGGGAATCCTCTGAGCGTGGCGAGAGCCCGGCGGCAGGCTGCCCTGCTTCAGGCGTGCCCATCCCGGGGGGGGGCGCGCGTGCTTGCCGCTCTGGCCTCCTGCACGGCGATGCCGCGCGGCCGCCCCGGGCTTCACGCCTGGGACGAGCCGACGCGCTCCGCCCTGGAACGTGGTCGGGGGTGTAGACGCGGAGCGCCCGGTCGGATCGTTGACGCGGCGGTTTCCAGAATCGCCCCGATGATAAGCGACAAATAAGGGATGCGCGTTCCATTCGGCGAAATGCGTTCGTCGGCGAGTGGTAAGGTAGGGCCATGCTCGACAGCAAACCTGAACCTGCCCGAGCCCCGGCCCACTCACGGCAGACTCGATCCGTGCTACTGGGCGCGGATGCGCTATGAGCGATGTTGCACTGACGTCCGCGTGCCACCGTCGTGAGATGTTGACGCTCAATCCATAGTGTCCACTTCGGAGCAGGTTCGCATCCTCGCGGGATGTCCATGGGCCCGAGGCCGAATGGCCGCTTCCGGGCCGGCAGCCAACTTCGGCTCACCACCCAAAGCGGCTGTAGGCCTCGGGTACCAAGGGTCTAACTCTCACCACTAGCTCCACTTCGGCTCCTGCGCCCTGCGTGCCTGGCAGCGGAGCGAACTCGTCCCTCATCAATGGCGAGGGAGCCGGGCTCGTGTCATAAGATCGTCTATGAGGAACTCGCCCATGCGCGGGATATCAGGCGGCCGCCCGCCCGCCGCTCTCCGCCATAACGCCGTCGTACGCGGCGCCGGCCGGGCAATGGTCTTCGCCCACGGCTTCGGTTGCGACCAGAACATGTGGCGGTTCGTGGCTCCCGCCTTCGAGCACGATCATCGCGTCGTTCTCTTCGACCACGTCGGCGCGGGCGGGTCCGACCTCTCCGCGTATGATCCGGCCAAGTACGACAGCCTTGAAGGGTATGCGGACGACGTTGTCGAACTCTGCCGGGCCCTCGACGTAAAGGGGGGCGTGTACGTCGGCCATTCCGTCAGCGCGATGGTCGGGGTCCTCGCGTCCAAGAAGGCGCCGGATCTCTTCGATGAGTTGATCCTGATCGGCCCGTCCCCGCGCTACGTCGACGAAGGCGACTACGTGGGCGGCTTCAGCGAGGGCCAGATCGCGGAGTTGCTGGAGTTCCTCGACAGCAATCACATGGGCTGGTCCCAAGCCATGGCGCCCGTCATCGTGGGCAACCCCGACCGGCCGGAACTCGGCGAGGAACTCACCAATAGCTTCTGCCGCACGGACCCGGAGATCGCGAAGCGGTTCGCCCGGACCACGTTCCTCGCCGACAACCGCGCAGACCTCGCGGACGTGACCGCGCGCTGCCTCGTCCTGCAATGCGCCGAAGACGTGATCGCCCCGCAAGCGGTCGGCGAGTACGTGCACGCCCGGCTTCCGCACAGCGAACTGGTCCAGATGAAGGCGACCGGGCACTGCCCCAACCTGAGTGCGCCCGAGGAGACCGTCTCCGAAATGCAGGCCTTCCTCGGGCGGGAGCGGCGGGCGACCTGAGACGTGAGCCAGCCCGTCGACGACTTCGAGGACCTCTTCGATCACGCGCCCTGCGGCTACCTCTCCGCCGACGCCGGCGGGCGCATCACGAGGGCCAACGCGACCTTCGTGGCCTGGACGGGCCACCCGGTGGCCCGGCTCGTCGGGCGCAAGTTCCCCGAAATCCTGAATATCGCGGGCCGCATCTACTTCGAGACGCATTTCGCCCCGTTGCTGCGCATGCAGGGCTTCTTCAACGAAGTCGCTCTTGAGGTCGTGAAAGCCGATGGTTCTACACTCCCGGTGCTCGTCAACGCCGTAGAGCGACGCGACGAAACGGGCGCGGTGTCGTTCGTTCGCATCACCGTCTTCAACGCCACCGACCGGCGTCGCTACGAACGCGAGATGTTGGAAGCCCGCCGGGTGGCAGAATCGGCCACCGCTCAACTTGGTGAGTTGAACGCGACACTAGAGGCCCGAGTGGAGGAGCGTACCCGCGAGCGCGACCGGGCGTGGCGCCTGTCGCAGGATCTCCTCGTCGTCGCCGGCACGGACGGTAGGCTCGGCGCCGTGAACACCGCCTGGACGATGCTGCTGGGCTGGCCCGAGAAGGAGCTCGTGGGCTCTACCTTCATGGAGTTCACTCACCCCGACGATTTGACCGCAACGCTGGAGGCGTTCGCCGGCATCGTCGAGGCGCCCCTCGCGGTCCCGTACGAGTACCGGCTCCGGCACGCGGACGGCAGTTATCGGTGGTTCGCCTGGACGGCCGCCTTCGAGGACGGGTGCGTCTACGCGAACGGACGGCACGTAACTGCTGAGCGGGAGCAGCGCGATTCGCTGGCCCGGGCCGAGGAGGCGCTCCGCCAAGCGCAGAAAATGGAGGCAATCGGCCAACTGACGGGCGGCATCGCTCACGACTTCAACAACCTGCTCGCCGGCATCAGCGGATCGCTCGAACTCATGCAGAACCGCATGGGCCAGGGGCGCTTCGGCGACCTCGACCGCTACATGAGCGTGGCGCAGGGCGCTGCCAAGCGCGCTGCCGCCCTCACCCACCGCTTGCTGGCCTTCTCCCGCCGCCAGACGCTCGATCCGAAGCCGACCAACGTGAACCGGCTGATCGCCGGCGTAGAGGAGTTGATCCGGCGCACCATCGGACCACAGGTCACCCTCGACGTAGTCGGCGCCGCGGGTGCGTGGCCGGCGCTGATCGACCCGGGGCAGTTGGAGAACGCGCTTCTCAACCTGTGCATCAATGCGTGTCAACGGCGGCGCAAAAGTCGACCACGGCGGCGGAGCAAAACCAGGCCAGTTGGTGAGGATGTGCGCCATGGCGCGCGCGCTTCCCACATAGCTGGCGCGTGCCATGGCGCGCTGGCCCGTCAGGGCCAGTAGTTGTAAGATGCCTGGATCTTGATCAGCGCCGCTTGCGGGCAGTGCTGTTGGCGAGGCGGTAACTTTCGCCGTTCATCTCGAGGATGCTGACGTGGTGGGTCAATCGGTCGAGCAGTGCGCCGGTCAGGCGCTCCGAGCCGAATGTCTCGGTCCATTCATCGAAGGGCAGATTGCTTGTGATGAGGGTCGATCCGCGCTCATAGCGCTGCGAGATCAGTTCGAACAGCAACTCGGCACCCGTTTTCGACAGGGGCACGAAGCCGAGCTCGTCGATGATGAGAAGCTTGTAACCGGCCATCTGCTTCTGGAAGCGCAGCAGGCGGCGCTCATCGCGGGCCTCCATCATCTCGCTGACCAGCGCTGCGGCGGTGGTGAAGCCAACCGAGAGGCCCTTCTGACAAGCGGCCCGCCCGATGCCGAGGGCGACATGGGTCTTGCCGGTGCCGGACGGGCCGAGGGCAATGACATTCTCGCGCCGTTCGATCCATTCGCACCGGGCCAGTTCCAGCACCTGCATCTTGTTCAGCTTCGGAATGGCCGCAAAGTCGAAGCTGTCCAGGCTTTTGACGGCCGGGAACTTCGCGGCCTTGATGCGCCGCTCGACCATTCGCCTTTCCCGGTCGATCAGTTCGAGTTCGACAAGCCGTGCCAGGTATCGGACATGGTCCAGCCCTTCCGCCGCGCATTGGCGGGCCAGCTTTTGATGTTCGCGCAGGAAGGTCGGCAGCTTCAGCGCTTTGAGGTGATGGGCGAGCAGGATTTCCGGGGCATCACTCATGCCGCATCATCCGACAGCAGCCGCATGTAAGACCCGGCCTTGGTCTTCTCGACCATCGCCTTCGGCAGGTAGGGATAGCAGTCGAGGTCCAGTCGCGGCGGACGACGCTCCACCCGGCACAGGAGAAGATGCTTCACCGCATCGAAGCTGAGCGCCCCCATCCGAAGAGCCTGGAGCACTGCCGCCCGCACGTCCGCCAGATCGAAGGCCTCCAACAGCCGCAGGACCTGAACATATTCGCGCCGACCCTGTCGGTTCATCCGCACCTCCATCAGGCGGCGCAAGGTGGCGAACTCCTCCGGCAGGTCCCAGCCCTGTAACGGGGCGGCTTGATCCAACGCATTGATCTTCTGCTCGATCAGCGGGAGGTAATGGATCGGGTTGAAGACCAGTTCGTCGCGATCCCAGCATCGGGGATGGCGGGCGATCACCTCGCCCCGGCAGCCAATCACCACCTCATGGATATAGCCCCGGATCCAGACATCCTGGTGGCCGTATGCAACCGGCACCGAGTAGTCGTTGGTCTTGTAGCGCACCAGAGATTGCGACGAGACCCGGCCGTTGTCCTGATCGCAGGCATCGAACGGCGCCGCCGGGAGGGCGCGCATCGCAGCAAGGTCACGCTGCAATCTCTCACCGATCGTCTCGCTTTCGCCGCGCAGGACTGCGCGCTGACGCTTGCGGCACTGCTCCTCCAGCCACAGATTGAACGCGTCCCAAGTGGCGAACTCCGGTAGCGGCACCATGAAGTTGCGCCGAGAGTAGCCCACCAGGCCTTCGACATTCCCCTTGTCGTTGCCCTTGCCCGGCCGGCCATAGCGATCCCGGATCAGGTAGTGCGACAGGAACCCGCTGAACAGCGAGGCACGCTTTCTGGTTCCATCCGGCAGGATCTTCGCCACCAGGCACCGGTCGTTGTCGTAGAGCACAGACTGGGGAACCGCACCGAAGAACGCGAAGGCATGGATATGGCCATCCACCCAGGCCTCGGCCACCGCTGCAGGATAACCCCGGACGTAACAGCCATCGCTGTGCGGGAGGTCCAGCACGAAGAAGTGTGCCTTCTGCTCGACCCCGCCGATCCGGACCAGGGCTTCGCCGAAGTCGGCCTGAGCGTGGCCCGGCGGATGCGACAGCGGCACGAACACCTCCTGGCCACGTCGCTCACGTTCCCGGATGTAATCCTTGATGATCGTATAGCCGCCGGTGAAGCCACACTCATCGCGAAGCCGGTCGAACACCCGCTTCGCCGTATGCCGCTGCTTGCGTGGCATGATCCGGTCAGCCTCCAACCACCCCTCGATGATCGGGATAAACGGATCGAGCTTCGGGCGGCGGACTTCGACCGTTCGACGGTAGCCGGGCGGAACCGAAAACGACATCATCTTCCGAACCGTGTCCCGCGACACATTAAACACCCGTGCCGCTTCCCGCTGGCTCATGCCCTCCGCACAAGCCTGACGAACTCTCAGATATAGCTCCACGCTGTAAATCCCCACGCCCTCCCTGCTGCCGCAGAAAGGGAAAACTGGACGACTTTTAAGCCGCCCGCAGCCGCATCATGCCGCCGCTACCGTGGACGAATTTCGCACCGCCGTTCTCAATCTCGATGGCCAGCTTCTCCGACGACTTGCCGTAGCGGTCCCGCCGCAGCGTGGCGAGTTGGACCTTTAGCTTCTCGATCTCGAAGGTCGCGTTGCGCAACTCGGCATCGCGCTCGGCCAGCACCGCGTCGCGTTCCGCCAGCAGCGCGCGGAGCGCTGCGATCTCGGCGTCAGGCGTGTCGAACGACGCAGCGTGCACATCATGATTCTACGCAACGCGATGGCCGCTGCAATGGCGGATTGGCTACACCGTGGCCTGCGGCCGCGCAGTCCAGGCGGGCATGCGCCAGTCGATCCCCTCGAACAGCATCGAGAGCTGCGCCGCGGTCAGCGAGACGACGCCAGCCTGCGTCTGCGGCCAGACGAACCTGCCCTTCTCCAGCCTCTTGGCGATGAGGATCAGGCCCTGTCCGTCCCAGACCAGAATCTTGAGCAGGTCGCCGCGGCGGCCGCGAAAGCAGAACATCGCGCCGCCGTAGGGATCCTGCGCCAGCACCGTCTGCACCTGCGCGGCCAGACCGTCAAAGCCCTTGCGCATATCCGTCGTGCCGCAGGCAAGGAACACTCGCGTACCCGGCGGCGGGCCCAGCATCAGCGCCCACCCATCCCGGCCAGCACGACGCGCAGCGTCGCGGCGTCGGCGCATCCGGTGATGCGAATGCTGGCGCCGGAGGGCAGCGTGATCTCGATCATGCCAGACGGCACGCAGCTGTCAGGCGACATGACCGGGCCGGGCGGCGGGAGCTGCGGCGCCTCCGGGACCACCTCCACCGGCACAAAGCCCGCCATCGCCGTGGCCAGCATCTGCTTGCGCCAGGTGTAGAGCTGGCCGGTGCTGACGCCGTGCCGGTCCGCCACCGCCTGGACGATCACGCCGGGCTCCAGCGTCTCCCGGACAATCCGCAGCCGCTCCTCCGTCGACCAGTTCCGGCGCCGGACCTCCCGCACACGAACCTCGACGCCGCGGCCCGCGCGGGCACCGGAGCCGCTCATACTACCGTCGTAAGAGGGGTTAGCGAGTGATGCCGTCGTCGTGCTGTCCGTCATGACAGCCACTTCGGCGAACCACCACCATCAACTCAAGGCCGGGATCGGCTGACGCATACTTTACAGGGGCTAGGGCGAGCATTGCAGATAGTTGGCAGAGGACATTATCCTCAGCCAACTGACGAGTTCTGGCTAGCGGCAGCCTCGCAGTGACAGTCCGAAGGCAATATGGTCCAAGCATGACCAACGATTTCAATCCTGCCGAACTCCCAAAGTCCGGTGCGGCGACCGAACTCCAGGCCGGCAAGCTGACGTTGCGCACTCGGACCGATGTCCCCTTCATCGCGGCGATCGGCGCGATGGTGATCGGCATCCTGCTTGCCGTCGCCGCCATCATTGGCGCTGCGCGGTCTCGTCGCTGACCCGCGATGTGCAATCTCTACAGCGCAACGACGAACCAGGAAGCGATCCGGCGCCTCTTCCGGGTCGACACCGATCTGACTGGCAATCTGCCACCGATGCCGGGCATCTACCCGGATTACGCCGCGCCTATCGTACGCACGGGCGAGAACGGGACACGCGCGCTCGGCATGGCGCGCTGGGGCATGCCGAGCAGCAAGCAAGCACTGTTCGAGGCTGCGAAGGCGAGGGCCGACAAGCTGCGGGCCAAGGGCAAGGACGTCGATTTCGACGAGCTCCTGCGCATGGAGCCGGATGGCGGGACGACGAACGTTCGCAACACGTCGAGCCGGCACTGGAAGCCTTGGCTCGAACCGGCTCATCGCTGCCTCGTGCCGCTCAACAGCTTCAGCGAGTTCAACAAAGGCGCGGGCGGGAACGTCTGGTTCGCCTTCGATGAGAGCCGGCCGCTGACCTGCTTCGCCGGGATCTGGCTGCCGCAGTGGACTGGCGTGCGGAAGATCAAGGCGGGTCAGGAGACTGCGGACCTATATGCATTCCTAACGACCGACCCGAACCGGGAGGTCCGGGCCGTCCATCCGAAGGCTATGCCGGTGATCCTGACGACCGACCAGGAGCGCGAGGCGTGGCTTCGAGCACCTTGGTCTGAGGCGGCTTCGCTGCAGCGACCGCTCGCGGACGGCTCGCTGCAGATTGTGGCGACCGGACCTCGGACGGACAGCGTGCCGGAGCTCGCACCGGCGTGAACTGCGCTCGCAAATTAGCTGATGCGGCCAGGGCGCCATGACTCGCTGCACGGCGCTTGGCCGCTTGGTTCGATGCTCGGTCACCGAATGACGGGAGCTCGCTCTACGATGATGCGGGCGCCCTCGACGATGTGGCTGATGGCGACCTTGACGCGGCGGACTGGGTGGCCGTCCTTGCCCGTGACCAGCGTTACCCTCCCAACCTAAAGCTGGCGCTCGCGGCGGTCGTGGCGGGGGGGCGCGCCAGAAGGGCTGATGCAGCGGGTTGAGCGCAGTGACCGAGCGACAGAATACCCATCGAGGCACAGCGCCGTTGGCCAGGTGCTACGACGCGGACCAGCGGGCCTGCTGCCTGCCAAGGGCAGCATGCTGTTCGGAGGTGAACGCGAGCTCTGAGAGCAAGCTGTCCACGAGTGCCACTGGCTCGTCGTAGGGATCAAAGCCTCGCTTGTTGAGCCAAAGCAGTTGTCCTGCCGGCGCCTTGGCCTGGACGGCCTTCTCGAACGTTGGCAGCAAGGCGTGAAGCTCTCGCTCGACAGGAACGATTGTCGCGCGGCAATAGCGGCGGGCGAAGTGGCTTCTCAGATCCTTTGCAACTTTGGCATCCGCACCGTTGTCCCTCTTGTTCCGCCACATGCGACCCGTGTTGTAGGCATGAGAGAACTTGTGGCTGCGGCCCTCTGAGCCTGTGACGTGTCGATTGTTGATCCGACCATGGAAACCGTGCGGGTCGACAGGTGTGATGCCGATGTAGCGCATGTCTCCAGCATGATCGTAGAGGGCGTAAATACCGTGCGTTCGGGGTAGCTCTGGAAGACGAAGGCGATCTTGCGTGACCAGAGCGTCGTAGACCGCAGCCGGATCGAGAACCATGTTGCTCCTTGAGACAGCGGTGCCGCCGCACGTTTATCTTTGCAGTATCGACGGGATCGAACGGAATGTGGTCGACCAACTGATCGCCTAGACGCGTTTTGCCACCCAATCACCTAACCCGCATTTCTCACTACGGGCAGGTGCATCGGGGCTCTGAGTGAGGCAAAGTTGTTGTGCTGCAACGACTTATGCTGAGCCAGAGGAGCTCCCCGATGCCGACACAGTGTAGCCCGGATCGGTTCGGCTTTGCACCTGTGGCGGGGCGGTCGGTGGTGGCCGGGTTCGATGGCGGCAAGATCACGTCGGATGCGGGCGCGCTGCTGCTGGGCGCGACGGATCGGGTCATCCGGCTGGTGGACCGGTTCGCGCAATGCTTCCGGGACGAACGCGCTCCCACCCGCATCGAGCATGGCGTGGCGACACTGGTCGGCCAGCGGGTCTTCGGGATCGCGCTCGGCTACGAGGACCTCGTCGACCACGACGAGTTGCGCCATGACCCTGCTTTGGCGGTGCTCGCCGGCAAGCTCGCGGCGCGACGCTCGGATTGCGCGCCGCTCGCCGGCAAGTCGACGCTGAACCGGCTCGAGCTCTCGGGGCCGGAGCCGACGCGGTATCACCGGGTCGGCTGCGACGGCGCGGCGGTCGAGCACCTGTTCGTGAGCTTGTTCCTGGAGGCGCATCGCACGGCGCCCAAACAGATCGTGCTCGATCTCGACGCAACGGACGACCCCATCCACGGCCAGCAGGAGGGCCGCTTCTTCCACGGCTACTACGACGGCTATTGCTACCTGCCGCTGTACATCTTCTGCGGGCGGCATCTGCTGGCCGCCAAGCTGAGGCGCTCCAACATCGACGCTTCGGCCGGTGCGATCGAGGAGGTCGAGCGGATCGTCGGCCAGATCCGGGCGCGCTGGCCGCGGGTGCGCATCCTGCTGCGGGCCGATTCCGGCTTCGCCCGCGACGCCCTGATGGCCTGGTGCGAAGGAAACCGGGTCGACTTCGTGTTCGGCCTGGCGCGCAACGAGCGGCTCGTTGCCGAGATCGCGGTCGCCCTGATCCAGGCCGAGGAGGAGGCCCGGCGAACCGGCAAGCCGGCCCGGCGCTTCAGGGACTTCAACTGGTCGACGCTCGATTCGTGGTCGCGCCGGCGGCGCGTGATCGCCAAGGCCGAGTGGACCGGCGGCGAGGCCAATCCGCGCTTCATCGTGACCTCGTTGAAGCCGGCCGAGGTCGCGGCTCGCCACCTCTACGAAGAGGTCTATTGCGCCAGAGGCGACATGGAGAACCGCCTCAAGGAGGCGCAGGGCGACCTCTTCGCCGACCGCACATCGGCCGCCACCATGCGCGCCAACCAGTTGCGGCTCTGGTTCGCCTCGATGGCCTACGTGCTGCTCTGCGCCCTGCGCCGCATCGGCCTTGCCCACACCCAGTTCGCCCAGGCGACCTGCGGCACCATCCGCCTCAAGCTTCTCAAGATCGGCGCCCTCGTCACGGTCTCGGTGCGGCGCATCAGGTTCGCCATGGCGTCCGGCTGCCCAAACCAGCCCGAATGGGCGCTGGTCCATGCGCGATTACGAAACGCCACCGCCTGACGGCCGCATCCACCCCGCCCCTTCAACCAACACGATCATCGTCGAGCCGGCACTCCGCAACGAGCGGTCGCACAAACGCGCGCCCTCGCCAGGCGCGCCACGCTAAACCCTATCCAACCTGCGCAGCCTCACACTGGTGAGAAATGCGGGCTAGCACAGGGCAGGCATTCCTGTCGTGTTCCCTGCGCCGGGGGCGCGTCCACCCAGCAATTCACCTGCTTGATCACGCCGGTGAGAGGCCGGTCGCGCCCTGGCTCGACCTGATCGTGGTCACACAACATCGGTGGAAGCGGAGCTACGAACCGACCGCTGACGGGCTTGCAATTTGATCTCCGTTCTGGCTTGGCGATCTACCGAAGCCGGTGGGGAACCACGATGCCACATGTCGATACGCTTCTGACCTACGTCGCCGTGGTTCTCGGTCTTTTCCTCATTCCAGGGCCAGCCGTACTTCTCGTGCTCGCTCGCGCGTCAGTCGGAGGACGGCGCGTTGGTATCGCCACCGGCTTCGGGATTGCAGCCGGTGACTTGCTGCACACGGTGATGGCCACGCTTGGCCTCTCCGCGGTCCTGATGACCTCGGCGCTGGCCTTCAGCGTGGTGAAATATGCGGGCGCCGCCTACCTCATCTATCTCGGTATCCGCGCGTTGCTGGAACATGGTGAGGACTTTCACCTAAGCTCTGCCCGGCTGGTAGATGCGCCGCTCGCGTTTCGGCAGGCGGTGCTGGCCGAGGTGCTGAACCCGAAAACGGCGCTCTTCTTTCTCGCGTTCCTGCCGCAGTTCGTGCACCCCGAGCAGGGCTCAGTTGTGGGACAGCTGGCTACACTCGGCCTTGTCTTCGTAGCCATGAGTGCCGTCTACACAGCCCTGATCGCGCTCGCCGCCGGGCATGTCGCTGGCTGGCTCGCACGTCATCGCGGCATCGGTCGTTGGCAAGGTCGCGTGATCGGCGTGATCTATCTGGGGCTCGGCATCCGATTGGCCCTGCAGGAAAGATGACCGGATAGCGGCCTCGCCATGTTGAGCTTTTCTGACCTCATCATCGACGAGCCGGCAAGGCTGGCAACCTCCTGGCGGATTGTCGATCTCGCTCCGTAGCGTGCGTGGAGGCAGGATTCTCGACTCCGGAAGTAGCGCGTAGCGGGTAGCGCTACCCTGCGACCACGACGGAATCCGCACGTTCCGCCATCGTGCTCGCCCGACTAGATGCACTTCAGCCGGAGATGTTGCGACCGTTCGTGGAGCGGCGATGGCGCGCGGTGGCTCCCAAGCGGTTGGTCGCCAGCGCCGCGCGCGAAAGCCTCGTCCATGCCGGACAGCCGGAATGACGTGATGAATGCCATGTCGCCGGCTACCCGACAGCTTGGGAGCCTAGATCCTGGACGCCGCTGGCGGCGGCATGAGATCCCTGACGCGGGACGCGAGCACTTCTATGGCGAACGGCTTCGTGAGCACCTGCATGCCGGGGTCGAGGTGGCCATGGCCGAACAGGCTGTTCTCGGCGAACCCCGTGATAAACAGCACCTTCAATCCCGGCCGGCCCGCCCGGCCGGCTTCCGCCATCTGACGGCCGTTCATGCCTCCCGGCAGCCCCACGTCCGTGATCAAGAGGTCGAGGCGCACGTCTGATCTCAGCACCTTCAGGCCGGCTACGCTGTCTGCCGCCTCCACGGCCGTGTAACCTAGATCCTCAAGCACCTCCGTCACCAGCATCCTGACGGACGGCTCGTCGTCGACGATTAGCACGGTCTCGCCCGACGCCGCCCGACCGACCGTGGCTAGCTGTCCGGAGATGTCGTCCTCGTCGGATGGTCCGTGGTGCCGGGGAAGGTAGAGGCACACTGTCGTCCCCTGACCCACCTCCGAGTAGATGCGCACCTGCCCGCCCGACTGACGCGCGAAGCCGTAGACCATGGAAAGCCCCAGCCCCGTACCTTCGCCGACCGGCTTGGTCGTGAAGAAGGGCTCGAAGACCTTGGCGATGATCTCCGGGGGCATGCCGGTCCCGGTGTCAGTAACGCTAACGCTGAGGTACTGGCCCGGGGGCATGTCGTGCCGCCGCGCGCCGGCCTCGTCGAGCCACTTGTTCGCGGTCTCGACCGTGATGCGCCCGCCCTCAGGCATGGCATCACGCGCATTGATGCACAGGTTGAGAAGCGCGTTCTCCAACTGCCCCGGGTCGATCAGCGCCGGCCACGCACCCGCGGCGCCGACTACGTCGAGGGTGACCTGTGGTCCGATGGTGCGCCGGATCAACTCCTCTACGCCGGCGATCAGCCGGTTCACGTTGGTCGGCTTCGGATCGAGCGTCTGGCGGCGGGAGAAGGCCAGCAAGCGGTGGGTGAGGGCGGCAGCGCGCTTGGCAGCGCCCTGCGCCACGCTCATGTAGCGGTCGAGGTCGCCGAAGCGCCCCTGGCCCATGCGGTTCTGCATGAGTTCGAGCGATCCGCTGATGCCGGCGAGCAGGTTGTTGAAGTCGTGAGCGATGCCGCCCGTCAGTTGGCCGATTGCCTCCATTTTCTGCGCTTGGCGGAGCGCCTCCTCGGCCCGGGCCAGCGAATCGCGCTGCTCCCGCTCAGCAGTTACGTGCCGTCCGTTCGCGTAGACGCACCCGTCCTCGAAGGCGGCCGTCCAGGCGAACCACCGATAACTGCCGTCCGCGTGCCGGAGCCGGTACTCGTACGGGACCGCGAGGGGCGCCTCGACGATGCCGGCGAACGCCTCCAGCGTTGCGGTCAAATCGTCGGGGTGAGTGAACTCCATGAAGGTAGAGCCCACGAGCTCCTTCTCGGGCCAGCCCAGCAGCATCGTCCAGGCGGTGTTCACGGCGCCGAGCCTACCGTCCGTGCCGGCGACGACGAGGAGATCCTGCGACAGGCGCCACGCCCGGTCGCGCTCGCGGGTACGCTCCTCCACTCGGGCCTCTAGTGTCGCGTTCAACTCACCAAGTTGAGCGGTGGCCGATTCTGCCACCCGGCGGGCTTCCAACATCTCGCGTTCGTAGCGACGCCGGTCGGTGGCGTTGAAGACGGTGATGCGAACGAACGACACCGCGCCCGTTTCGTCGCGTCGCTCTACGGCGTTGACGAGCACCGGGAGTGTAGAACCATCGGCTTTCACGACCTCAAGAGCGACTTCGTTGAAGAAGCCCTGCATGCGCAGCAACGGGGCGAAATGCGTCTCGAAGTAGATGCGGCCCGCGATATTCAGGATTTCGGGGAACTTGCGCCCGACGAGCCGGGCCACCGGGTGGCCCGTCCAGGCCACGAAGGTCGCGTTGGCCCTCGTGATGCGCCCGCCGGCGTCGGCGGAGAGGTAGCCGCAGGGCGCGTGATCGAAGAGGTCCTCGAAGTCGTCGACGGGCTGGCTCACGTCTCAGGTCGCCCGCCGCTCCCGCCCGAGGAAGGCCTGCATTTCGGAGACGGTCTCCTCGGGCGCACTCAGGTTGGGGCAGTGCCCGGTCGCCTTCATCTGGACCAGTTCGCTGTGCGGAAGCCGGGCGTGCACGTACTCGCCGACCGCTTGCGGGGCGATCACGTCTTCGGCGCATTGCAGGACGAGGCAGCGCGCGGTCACGTCCGCGAGGTCTGCGCGGTTGTCGGCGAGGAACGTGGTCCGGGCGAACCGCTTCGCGATCTCCGGGTCCGTGCGGCAGAAGCTATTGGTGAGTTCCTCGCCGAGTTCCGGCCGGTCGGGGTTGCCCACGATGACGGGCGCCATGGCTTGGGACCAGCCCATGTGATTGCTGTCGAGGAACTCCAGCAACTCCGCGATCTGGCCCTCGCTGAAGCCGCCCACGTAGTCGCCTTCGTCGACGTAGCGCGGGGACGGGCCGATCAGGATCAACTCATCGAAGAGATCCGGCGCCTTCTTGGACGCGAGGACCCCGACCATCGCGCTGACGGAATGGCCGACGTACACGCCCCCCTTTACGTCGAGGGCCCGGCAGAGTTCGACAACGTCGTCCGCATACCCTTCAAGGCTGTCGTACTTGGCCGGATCATACGCGGAGAGGTCGGACCCGCCCGCGCCGACGTGGTCGAAGAGAACGACGCGATGATCGTGCTCGAAGGCGGGAGCCACGAACCGCCACATGTTCTGGTCGCAACCGAAGCCGTGGGCGAAGACCATT
This sequence comes from Roseixanthobacter liquoris, assembly GCF_043195135.2. Lineage (NCBI taxonomy): Bacteria > Pseudomonadati > Pseudomonadota > Alphaproteobacteria > Hyphomicrobiales > Xanthobacteraceae > Roseixanthobacter > Roseixanthobacter liquoris. Next base: position 57,819 of record NZ_JBAFWP020000002.1, on the reverse strand, counting down.
GCCCGGCCGGCGCCGCGTACGACGGCGTTATGGCGGAGAGCGGCGGGCGGGCGGCCGCCTGATATCCCGCGCATGGGCGAGTTCCTCATAGACGATCTTATGACACGAGCCCGGCTCCCTCGCCATTGATGAGGGACGAGTTCGCTCCGCTGCCAGGCACGCAGGGCGCAGGAGCCGAAGTGGAGCTAGTGGTGAGAGTTAGACCCTTGGTACCCGAGGCCTACAGCCGCTTTGGGTGGTGAGCCGAAGTTGGCTGCCGGCCCGGAAGCGGCCATTCGGCCTCGGGCCCATGGACATCCCGCGAGGATGCGAACCTGCTCCGAAGTGGACACTATGGATTGAGCGTCAACATCTCACGACGGTGGCACGCGGACGTCAGTGCAACATCGCTCATAGCGCATCCGCGCCCAGTAGCACGGATCGAGTCTGCCGTGAGTGGGCCGGGGCTCGGGCAGGTTCAGGTTTGCTGTCGAGCATGGCCCTACCTTACCACTCGCCGACGAACGCATTTCGCCGAATGGAACGCGCATCCCTTATTTGTCGCTTATCATCGGGGCGATTCTGGAAACCGCCGCGTCAACGATCCGACCGGGCGCTCCGCGTCTACACCCCCGACCACGTTCCAGGGCGGAGCGCGTCGGCTCGTCCCAGGCGTGAAGCCCGGGGCGGCCGCGCGGCATCGCCGTGCAGGAGGCCAGAGCGGCAAGCACGCGCGCCCCCCCCCGGGATGGGCACGCCTGAAGCAGGGCAGCCTGCCGCCGGGCTCTCGCCACGCTCAGAGGATTCCCGGATATGCTCCGCCGTCTATGAGCAAGCTCTGTCCCGTGATGTAGCCGGCTTGCGTCGAGCATAGGAATGCACAAGCGGCCCCGAACTCGGACGGTTCACCGAACCGTTTTGCTGGGATTGCCTCACGCCGCTGATCGCGCACGACGCTGACGTCCAGCCCCTGCTGACGGGCAGCGGCTTCTTGTCCGGCCTTGAGCCGCCGCGTGTCAAAGGCGCCGGGCAGAAGGAAGTTGATGGTGACGTTGGCGTGCGCCACTGAGCGTGCCACGCCGGCGAGGAAGCCAGTGAGACCGGCTCGTGCCCCACTAGACAGGTCCAGCCCAGGCAGAGGCATCTTCACCGAACTCGATGTGATGTTGACGATGCGCCCGAAACGACGCTCGACCATCCCGTCGATCACGCACTGAAACAGGGCGATCGGCGTCACCATGTTGGCGGTCAGCCCAGCCAACATCGCCGCCTGATCGACGTCATGGAAGTCGCGAAAGGGCGGCCCCCCGTTGTTGTTGATGAGGATGTCCACCTGCGGAACGGCTTGGATGAGCGCCCGCTGCCCCTCAGCGGTGTCAAGATCGGCCGCGACTGGGATGATCTCGGCGCCTGTTTGGGCTCGCATCTCGGCGGCGGCAGCTTCCAGAGATGTGCGATCACGTCCGTTGATCACAACCCGGCACCCTGCCCGGGCCAGCTCAACGGCGCAGGCGCGTCCTAGCCCCTGGCTCGACGCACATACGACGGCGTTCCTGCCCGACAAGTTCAGATCCATGACACTCCTTCCAGCTTATTTTGGCGTTCAGCACTGTTGCGGGGCCGGCCCGCGCTGGCGCTCGAACTGCATTCCAGTGCAACCTCGCGGCCCTTACGATCGACCCCCTACGGCTCGCCCGATCCCGTCCAGGCACGCCTGCATCGCTTCGAGTGTCGTGGCTTCCGGCATGGTTTCGAACCGATAGCGTGGCAGGCTCACGCTGATGCAGCCGAGCGCCTGGCCGCCTCGTCCGTGAAGGGACATGCCATAGCAGCAGATATCGAGTTCGTTTTCCTGCAGGTCGAGTGAGTAGCCGCGCGCCCGGGTTGCCCCGATATCGTCCCGCAAACGGTCTACAGCGATGATGCTGTGAGGGGTCCGCGCGATCAGCGCGGCGCGATCCAAAAGCAGACCAACCTCCTCGTCCGGGAGGGTGGCCAGCCACGCCTTGCCGACCGAGGTCGAATGCAGTGACACGCGAGTGCCGATGCGAGAGGCCATTCGGACGGTGCGTCGGCTCTCCAGCTTGTCGATGTAGACCATCTCTCCTCGGTCGTGCACCGCTAGGTGCACGGTCTCGTCGAGGCTGTCCCGGAGACGCACGAGGTGCTCCTGCGCGGCCTGGCGCAAAAGCGACCCGTCCCAGGACTGAAAGGCCAGCGTGAGCAGGCGCGGACCGAGGCACAGACGGCCGTCGTCCCCTTCGGACAACATGCCCTCCGTCACGAGTGCGGCCGCGATACGGTGCACCGTCGGTCGTGGCAACTCCGTGATCTGGCAGAGGCGACCGACCGTCATTTCGCCCGGCCGGTCAGCCACCGCTTGGAGCACCCGCATGAACTTCGCGAAGGCCGCTGTTCCCGGTACGTCGGGTCGAGAGCCGTTCTGGTCCGGTTTTTGGGACAGCATCCAGGGCTCCTAGGCAATAAGATACCCACCATCAACGGGCAGGATCACCCCCGTCATGAAGCTCGCCGCTGGACTGACGAGGAAGCCAACCGCCTGAGCCACGTCGTGCGGCGTGCCCCAGCGGCCAAGCGGAGTCCGGGACAGGATCGGCTGCGCACGCAGCGGGTCGTCCTGAAGAGCTTGGGTCAACGGCGTCGCAATCCAGCCCGGAGCGACGGCATTGACCCGAATACCGTCCGGTGCGTAGGCGAGCGCCAGAGACTTGGTTAACTGAGCGATGCCGCCCTTGCTCGCGCTATAGGCCGGGACCAGGCTACCGCCGAAGAAGGACAGCATCGACGCCAGATTGACGATGCACCCTCCGCTTGACGCAAGCTTCGCGCGGGCAGCCGTGGAAACGCGCATCGTGCCGGTCAGATTGACGGCGAGCACCTGCTCGAAGACGTCAAGCTGGTGCTCATCGGCGCGCCGAATGATACCGGCGCAGTTCACGACGATGTCGATCCGCTCGCAAGCCTCGACCAAGTCCCGAACTCCGGCCTCATTCGTCACGTCCAGTTCCCGGGCCATGATGTCTATTCCGGCTGGCGCTCGGTAGGCTGCTGCGCCCAGCCCGGCAGCCAGAACCCTGGCACCCAACCCGCCCAACACCTCGGCGATGCCGGCGCCAATCCCCGTCGTTCCTCCGGTTACCAGGGCTGTCTTCCCAGCGAGGAGGTTCGGTTGAAAAGTCATGCCAGGCGCTCCGTCAGGGAAAGGGTGTTGGGCGATTCCAGGGGCTTGCGCACGAGGAGCAAGTAAGCGGCCGCGGCCGCGACTGCGACCACCGCGGAGGCGAGCAGGGCGTTTACGTAAGAGCCCGTGCCCTCGACGATGTAACCGGTGATCACAGGCGCGAAGGAGCCGGCGAAGTAGCCGCCAAAATTCTGAATGCTGCCCAGGGATGCAACCTGCCGCTTCGGCACGATCACGCTCACCAGCGTCCATGCCGCCGCACTGGCAAGATTGATGAAGAACATCGCAAGGCAGATGTAGACCACCGCCAGCGTGACGCTCGGGGTGTAAGCCGCCGGGACCGTGAAGGCGGCGCCGCCGAGTAGGCCGATGCAGACCGGCCATTTACGGCTGTTGACGATGCTCAGGCCGCGAGCGAGCAGCCGATCGGCGACCTGCCCGGCCGAAAGCATGCCCAAGGTGCCGAAGATGTAGGGAACAGCCACGACCCAGCCGGTCCGCGCCACGCTCAAGCCGCGCTCGTGCTCAAGGTAGGACGGCAACCAAGTCAAGTAGAGCCAGACCATGTAGATGACGCCCATGAACCCAAGGATCATGCCCCAGGTGGTGCCGTGGGCGAACAAGCCGCGCCACTCGGCCAGGGTCATGCTCCGCGCCACCGGCTCCGCTGTGCCACCCTCGTCGAGATGGGCGATCTCCTCGGGCAGCAGAGCGACCTCGTTGCGGTTGCGGTAGAGGAGGTACCAACCGACAGCGACAATAATGCCCGCCACCCCCGTCAGCATGAACATCCAGCGCCAGCCGAAGAGCAGCATCAGCGCGGTCAGCAAGGGTGGAGCGATACATGGACCAATGCAGGACGACGCCACGAAGATGCCGGTTGGCGTGCCCCGCTCGCGGACGTTGAACCACTCGCTCACCGTCTTAGCGCCAGCCGGGAATTGGGGCGCCTCGCCCAAGCCAAGCACCGCACGCACCACAAGGAACTGCTGGAAGGAACCGACGAAGCCAGAGACCAATTGAGCGAGCGACCAGAAGAACATTCCGGCGCCGAGCATGATGCGCGAGCCCAGCCTGTCCAACAGGGCCCCGATTGGAAGCTGTGAGAAGGCGTACGCCAGCGAAAACGCCGACAGAAGCCAGCCCATCTGGGCAGGCGTGAGGCTCATCTCGTCTCGGATTGCCGTGTTGGCGATGGACAGCGCAGACCGATCAACATAGTTGATAATACCGGCGGCGGTCAGAAAGGCCACTGCGATCCATTGAATGCTGCGGAGCCGCGCCGTTTTGCCGGTCTGCATGCTCGTTCCTCCCTTGTGACTAGTGTTTGCTTGATGGGGTCAATAAGTGGCGCGCCCGCCGGATAGATCGAACACGGATCCGGTATTGAAGGTGCAGCTCTCGGAACAGAGGAACAGCACGAGCTCGGCCACCTCATCCGGTTCTCCGAGGCGGCCCATGGGGCTCTTGTCGACCATCGTCTGCACATGCGCCGGGCTCATCTGCTCAAGCAGGGCGGTGCGTACGGCAGCCGGTGCGATAGCGTTGACCAGGACGCCGGTTCTCGCGAGTTCCTTCCCGAGCGATTTGGTCAATGCGAGCACCCCGGCCTTCGCCGCGCTGTAAGCGCTTGCGTTCGGCGTGCCCTCTTTGCCCGCCAGGGAAGCGAGGTTGACGATGCGGCCCCAGCCCCGCTCGACCAGGATCGGCGCCACGGTTTGGGACACCAGGAAAGTGCCCGTCAGGTTCACGTCCAGGATGCGGCGCCACTCGTCGAGGGGGTACTGGAGGACTGGGGTCGTGAGCCCCGCATAACCGGCGTTGTTCACGAGGATGTCGACCCGACCATGTTGGCGCAGGGTGCTGGTGAGGGCCGACGAGACGGAGTCCGCATTGGTGACATCAACCGCGATGCCGTTTCCGCCGTCCGCCAGCGGGTCGCGGTCCCAAATCACTGGAACTGCCCCGCAACGGCCAAGCGCCTTGGCGATGGCGGCGCCGATCCCGCGTGCGCCACCCGTCACGACGGCAACACGACCCGCGAGATCGAAGCGAGCTGACTCGGCCATCAGCGGATGAACTGGTCGACGTAATCTGCGCCGAGGCCGATCTCACCGAAATGCTTGCGGCACATGTCGATCTTCGTGAAGACGTCCTCGTATCCGGTGTGACGTCCCCACGGGTCAACGTAGTACATGCATCCGTTGACCTGGAAATGCGTGATCATCTCCTCCACGCCCTCGTCCACGACCAGCGTGTGGGTTTCACCCGGGGGCTCGAAGGCATAGGAGCCCTCGGTCGCGATCCAGTCATGCTCCAGATAGCGCCAGCTTCCCTTGAGCACGAAGGCGTGGACAGGGGCCGGGTGGCGATGTCGGCTGAGAATGCCCGACTTCCGCACTTTCAGAAGGTTCATCCAGTAGCCTGACGACACGTTCAGGCAGAGAGGCCGAAACCACACGTTCTCGGCCTGCGGCACCCAGATGCGCTCGTCGACCGGAACCGCCGGGGCGACCACCAGGTCGGGCAAGCATTCCCGAGGTTGGGCGAACTGGTAGGGCATGCGCTTGAGCGTGGCAGCATCCAATCCTTCTGCCGGGTCCGCTTTTAGCTGTGTGTCGCTCATGCGCCGCCTCCTGTCCATAATATGGACGATGTGTCCATGTCTGGATGATATGAGCGGAGTTGTTTGGCTGTCAAATGGGCGCAGGGCACGCCGGGCCTGCCAGCTGCACACCTCCAAAAACCTCGCGTGTTCGAGCCGAGCGTGATTCAATCGGGCTCGGCAGTTCGGAGGCTGGAGCTTGCACGGGCAGCCAGGGTTCTTCGACGTTGACGAGACGATGCCGGATCTCTGATGGTGCCGACGAGCCCCAGCATGCCGCGATGCAGCCGGTGCTTCGGCTAGAGGCCGCCTTAGATGAAGCCGATCGAGAACCAGGGTACGAAGGTGAGAACTAGCAGCCCCACGAAGAGCGCGCCGAGATAGATCCAGATCCGCCGCATACCCGACTCGGGCGAAACCTGCCCGATGATGCAGGCCGCATAGTAGCAGAGGCCAAATGGTGGCGCGAAGATGCCAATACCCATCGCGAGGATCACGATCATGCTGTAGTGCACTTCGTGGATGCCGAACTGCTTTGCGATCGGGAAAAGAAGGGGCCCGAACAGAACGATGGCCGGGATGCCTTCGAGGAGGCTGCCTAGCACTGCGAAGGCGATGAGCGAGACGAGCAGGAAGCCGGCTTGGCCGCCCGGAACTGCTGCCATCGCGTGTGCGAGGCTGTGCGAGAACCCGGATTGGGTGAGGGCCCAAGCCATGGCGCTTGCAGCGCCCACGATGAACAGGATGGCGCCCGAGAGCGAAGCCGTACGGGCCAACATTGGTATTGCTGCGCGCCAGCTAAGGCCGCCGCGGTACACCGCGAGGCCGAGAAGAAGCGAATACGCGATCCCGATGGTGGAAACCTCCGTTGCGGTGGCGAAGCCCTCGACGACGGCGGTACGGATGAGAAACGGAAGCAGCAAGGCCGGGAGGGCCACGACGAGGCTCTTCATCACCACAGACAAAGGGGCACGGGTTACCTTGACACGGTCATCATCCTTGCCGGCGCGATAACGCGCTACCAGCGCGAGTACGAGCGCCAACACGATCGCGGGCAGGATCCCTGCCGTGAACAGAGCCGCAATGGAGACGCCCGTCACCGATGCGATCGCAATCAGCACGATCGAGGGCGGGATCGTCTCGCTCATCGCGCCAGAGGCCGCGAGGAGGGACAGCAACTCGCCGTCTTGCATGCCGCGGCGACGCATCTCGGGAAAAAGCACCGGGGCGACCGCGGCCATGTCCGCGGTCTTCGAGCCAGAGATGCCAGACACCAGAAGCATCGCGCCCAGCAGCACGTACGACATCCCAGCCCTCACATGGCCTAGCAGGGACGCCAGGAACTCCACCATCACGCGAGCCATGCCGGTCACGTCAACGAGTTGACCAAGAAGGACGAAGAGCGGGATAGCAAGCAACATGAGGCTGCTCATGCCCTCGTCGATACGGCCGACGACGATTGTAAGCGGAGTTGATGTGACGGTCAGAAGGTATGCAGAGGTGGCGAGAGCGAACGAAAAGGCGATCGGAACGCCCGCGGTTACTGCAACCCCCAGCAGACCAACAAAAAAGACGAGAAGTGCCCAATTGCCCAAGCCGGCGAGCAGGGGAGAAGCTATCGAGAGCGCGACGGCCAACACTCCGAGGACGCCTGCGACACTCGCGAGATCAGCGAGACTATGTCGCGCCAGCCGGAGCGTGCAGCTAAGGAGCGCCAGTCCGAATCCAACCGGAACTGCCAGGGCCCTTACCGTTCCCGACCAGCCCAGAGCGGGCGTCTCTACGAAGGATTGGTCATCCGTGTAGTCGTAAGCCGGATGAAGCATCAGGATGACGAAGACGAAAACCGCACCGACCGCGAGCGTCTCGCACCAGGCTTGCGCGCGCGGGGACATGGACCCAACCACGAAGGTTAGGCGCATGTGCTCCCCGCGCTGGATTGCCACTACAGACCCGAGCATTGCAAGCCACAGAAAGAGCAGGGACGCGAGCTCGTCCGACCAGATGATCGGATGTCCGAGGGATCGAGCGCAAATCCCGGCAAACAGGATTACGACTTCCGCGATCACAAGTAGGGCGGCGGGCACCTCCACCAGACGGCGTAGCCAATGTTCGCCGACGCGAACCCAAACCGAATGGTGAGCCAACTCCGAGCGGGCTGCCTCGTGGGTGCCATCCACGGCGTTCATGCTAGGGGACCCGTCACTTCTTCCAGCGCCTTCCACGCTTCGGGGCCGAACTTGCCTTTCCACTCCTTGTAGAAGCCGGCCTGCGTCAAGGCCTTTCGGAAAGCGTCCTTATCGGCACTTTCAAAGGTCAGGCCCTTCGCCGTGAGTTGCGCCTTGAGAGTTCCGTTCAGCTTCGCAACGTCGTCTCGCTGTTCCATCGAGGCTTGGTCGAACTCTCGTCGAACGATCGCCTGGAGATCGCTCGGCAGCCGACTAAAGGCGCGCCGGTTTGCTACGAGCCAGAAGGGATCCCAGATGTGGTTCGTCTCCGAGACGTATTTCTGGACTTCGTAAAGCTTCCCAGCCTCAATCGCGACTAGCCCGTTCTCCTGGCCGTCGACGAGGTGCGTCTGAAGCGCCGTGTAAAGCTCGCTGAAATTGATCGATGTCGGATTCCCGCCAAGTGACGAGAAGAGAGAGGTGAAGATTGGCGAGACTGGTACCCGGATCCGATATCCCTTTAGATCGTCGGGTGTTTTGATCGGCTTCGATGCCGACGTGATCTGGCGAAAGCTGTTATCGGAGGCCTTGGCAGCGACAATAAGGCCTGCCTTCTCGATCTGTGCGCGAACGTAGACACCAACAGGGCCGTCGACTCCGCGCCAAGCCTGGTCGTAATCGGAGAAGGCGAAGCCAACATTCGTTATGGCGGCTCCGGCCGCCACAGTGGAGATGACCGAACCAGCGATGTTTAGGAATTCGATTCCGCCGGATCGTACTTGGGTGATGAGGTCCGTGTCGGTGCCAAGCTGGCTTGCCGGGAAGAATTTCAGTTCGATGCGACCATTCGAGCCCTGCTCAATCCGCTTGCATGCCTGCTCCAGGCGCGCATTGATCGGCTGGGTCAGTGATTGCCCCGTCGCGACCTTGAAGCTGAACTCGGCTGCCATAGCAGGCTTGGTGCTGATCGCCGCGAGCGAGATGCCGGCTGCGGCGCCGGTGTCAACGGCGGCGCAAAAGTCGACCACGGCGGCGGAGCAAAACCAGGCCAGTTGGTGAGGATGTGCGCCATGGCGCGCGCGCTTCCCACATAGCTGGCGCGTGCCATGGCGCGCTGGCCCGTCAGGGCCAGTAGTTGTAAGATGCCTGGATCTTGATCAGCGCCGCTTGCGGGCAGTGCTGTTGGCGAGGCGGTAACTTTCGCCGTTCATCTCGAGGATGCTGACGTGGTGGGTCAATCGGTCGAGCAGTGCGCCGGTCAGGCGCTCCGAGCCGAATGTCTCGGTCCATTCATCGAAGGGCAGATTGCTTGTGATGAGGGTCGATCCGCGCTCATAGCGCTGCGAGATCAGTTCGAACAGCAACTCGGCACCCGTTTTCGACAGGGGCACGAAGCCGAGCTCGTCGATGATGAGAAGCTTGTAACCGGCCATCTGCTTCTGGAAGCGCAGCAGGCGGCGCTCATCGCGGGCCTCCATCATCTCGCTGACCAGCGCTGCGGCGGTGGTGAAGCCAACCGAGAGGCCCTTCTGACAAGCGGCCCGCCCGATGCCGAGGGCGACATGGGTCTTGCCGGTGCCGGACGGGCCGAGGGCAATGACATTCTCGCGCCGTTCGATCCATTCGCACCGGGCCAGTTCCAGCACCTGCATCTTGTTCAGCTTCGGAATGGCCGCAAAGTCGAAGCTGTCCAGGCTTTTGACGGCCGGGAACTTCGCGGCCTTGATGCGCCGCTCGACCATTCGCCTTTCCCGGTCGATCAGTTCGAGTTCGACAAGCCGTGCCAGGTATCGGACATGGTCCAGCCCTTCCGCCGCGCATTGGCGGGCCAGCTTTTGATGTTCGCGCAGGAAGGTCGGCAGCTTCAGCGCTTTGAGGTGATGGGCGAGCAGGATTTCCGGGGCATCACTCATGCCGCATCATCCGACAGCAGCCGCATGTAAGACCCGGCCTTGGTCTTCTCGACCATCGCCTTCGGCAGGTAGGGATAGCAGTCGAGGTCCAGTCGCGGCGGACGACGCTCCACCCGGCACAGGAGAAGATGCTTCACCGCATCGAAGCTGAGCGCCCCCATCCGAAGAGCCTGGAGCACTGCCGCCCGCACGTCCGCCAGATCGAAGGCCTCCAACAGCCGCAGGACCTGAACATATTCGCGCCGACCCTGTCGGTTCATCCGCACCTCCATCAGGCGGCGCAAGGTGGCGAACTCCTCCGGCAGGTCCCAGCCCTGTAACGGGGCGGCTTGATCCAACGCATTGATCTTCTGCTCGATCAGCGGGAGGTAATGGATCGGGTTGAAGACCAGTTCGTCGCGATCCCAGCATCGGGGATGGCGGGCGATCACCTCGCCCCGGCAGCCAATCACCACCTCATGGATATAGCCCCGGATCCAGACATCCTGGTGGCCGTATGCAACCGGCACCGAGTAGTCGTTGGTCTTGTAGCGCACCAGAGATTGCGACGAGACCCGGCCGTTGTCCTGATCGCAGGCATCGAACGGCGCCGCCGGGAGGGCGCGCATCGCAGCAAGGTCACGCTGCAATCTCTCACCGATCGTCTCGCTTTCGCCGCGCAGGACTGCGCGCTGACGCTTGCGGCACTGCTCCTCCAGCCACAGATTGAACGCGTCCCAAGTGGCGAACTCCGGTAGCGGCACCATGAAGTTGCGCCGAGAGTAGCCCACCAGGCCTTCGACATTCCCCTTGTCGTTGCCCTTGCCCGGCCGGCCATAGCGATCCCGGATCAGGTAGTGCGACAGGAACCCGCTGAACAGCGAGGCACGCTTTCTGGTTCCATCCGGCAGGATCTTCGCCACCAGGCACCGGTCGTTGTCGTAGAGCACAGACTGGGGAACCGCACCGAAGAACGCGAAGGCATGGATATGGCCATCCACCCAGGCCTCGGCCACCGCTGCAGGATAACCCCGGACGTAACAGCCATCGCTGTGCGGGAGGTCCAGCACGAAGAAGTGTGCCTTCTGCTCGACCCCGCCGATCCGGACCAGGGCTTCGCCGAAGTCGGCCTGAGCGTGGCCCGGCGGATGCGACAGCGGCACGAACACCTCCTGGCCACGTCGCTCACGTTCCCGGATGTAATCCTTGATGATCGTATAGCCGCCGGTGAAGCCACACTCATCGCGAAGCCGGTCGAACACCCGCTTCGCCGTATGCCGCTGCTTGCGTGGCATGATCCGGTCAGCCTCCAACCACCCCTCGATGATCGGGATAAACGGATCGAGCTTCGGGCGGCGGACTTCGACCGTTCGACGGTAGCCGGGCGGAACCGAAAACGACATCATCTTCCGAACCGTGTCCCGCGACACATTAAACACCCGTGCCGCTTCCCGCTGGCTCATGCCCTCCGCACAAGCCTGACGAACTCTCAGATATAGCTCCACGCTGTAAATCCCCACGCCCTCCCTGCTGCCGCAGAAAGGGAAAACTGGACGACTTTTAAGCCGCCCGCAGCCGCATCATGCCGCCGCTACCGTGGACGAATTTCGCACCGCCGTTCTCATCAGGCACTGGGTCATCGACTAGCGCCTGAAGTGGCAGTGCTCCATCGCCCTGCGCATGGCAGCGCAACAGCGCCCCCATCGCATGCCGATCCACCGCCTTCGAGAAGGCGAAACCTTGCCCGAGCGTGCAGCCCATCGCCCAAAGCTGACTGGCCTGGACCTCCGTTTCGATCCCTTCGGCCACGACACTGATGCCGAGTTTGCGCGCGATGTCGATCAGGGCCTCGACGATCACCAGACTCGGATCGTCGGGCCAAAGGCGCGCGATGAACGATCTGTCGATCTTGATCGCATCGACCGGCACGGTGATCAGATGCGTGAGCGAGGCATAACCTGTCCCGAAATCATCGAGAACCACGCTTACGCCGTGATCGCGTAGCGCCTTGATCTCACGCGCTACCGCCCGATCCCGCTCACCCATGTAGGCTTCCTCCTTCACTTCGAGAAAGAGGTGATGCAAGGGGACGCCGGCGCGGCCGAACGTATCTTCAAGCTTGCCCATCAGGCTTCCGGTATAGAAGTCCGCCGTCGAAATGTTCACTCCGACTTGCCGAAACGGGATGCCGTCATCCAGCCAGCGCCGGACATCGGCCGCCACGATGGAGAACATCCGGTTGGTCAGCTCGGCCGCGACATGGGCATCGCAGGTCGCCTCCTGAAAGGCGCTGGCCGGAAGGATGACGCCCTCGGGCGTCCTCATCCGGCATAGCGCCTCGACGCTGACGATCTCCTGACTGTCGAGCCTCACGATCGGCTGATAATAGGCATCGATCCGCCCCTCTCGAAGCGCCGCTGTAACGTCGCGGATGGCATCGCGGCGGTGGGTGATCCTGGTGCCGATCCCCGGCCAGTACCGGACGAACCCGCCACGGCCGGTCTCCTTGGCGTGGTAGAGCGCGAAATCGGCATTCTGGTTGACGACCATCGCGGTCACATCGCCCGGCCCAACCACCGCCCCGCCGATCGTCGCCTTCGGCACGACCATATGCCCCTCGCAATCGGCAGGCACCTCCAGGGTGTTGAAGATCGCCTCGGCAGTCGCATCCAAATCGACAAGAGCGGCATGGTTCTGAACGATAATCGCGAACTCGTCGCCGCCGAGCCGGAACGTCACGTCCGGCGACATCACCCGCGAGATCCGGCTGGCCGCCGTGCGGATCAGGGCATCCCCCGCCAGATGACCAAAGGTGTCGTTGATCACTTTCAGATTGTCGAGATCGACGATGAACAGCGCCCAGGAACCGGGGATATCGCAAGACAAGCCTGCCATCGCCGAATTGAAGGCCGAGCGGTTCGGCAACCCTGTGAGCGCGTCCACATTCGCCCGGCGTTCCCGATCCTCGACCCGCACATGACGTCTGAGCGCCACTTCGCAAAGTTCGATACACGAAGCCATCACCGCGCGATCCGTCTCACCCGGTCCACGCAGCTCCGGATAGTACATGGCAACGACGCCGATCGGTGCTTCCGCCGCATCGCCGACCGGAACCGACCAGCACGCCTTGAGGCCGAGCGGCAGCAGCAGCTTTATGACCTTGGCGCAGCGAGAATCATGTTCGACATCCTCGATCGCCACCGGGGTTCGAAGATAGGCCGCAGCACCGCATGACCCCACCTCCGGGCCGAACATCATGCCGTCCAGTATCGCGTTGAACGCCTCCGGCAGGCTTGGTGCGGCGAGCGGATGCAACAGTCCAGCATGATCGACTTTCAGGATCGAGCAAATGACACCCGGCAAAGCGTCTTCGACACCCAAGCAAATCTGACGAGCCGTTTCCTCAATCGGGTCGCCATTTGCGATCATTCGCAAGATGTTGTTTTGAAAACGAAGCAATACCCTCGCCACCCAATAGCCAATTGTGAATGCGACTATAATAGTCGCCGCAGATGAATTCCGATTTATCGACTTTGCTAAATGTTGAGTTAATCGCGCCAGCGTGATGACCGGGAGGGGAAAGCCTTCCCCTGCGCCCGAGCCCAAGGTCTCGGGCGACCCCTTCTGCGGGGAGACCCCGCAACGCCCCCATAGAGTGAGAGTGCGGATCGGCTTTGCCGTGACGGGTTGAGGGCTGGAGGAGAGGCCTCCGGCGCCCGTCGCGGAGAACCGCGATGTCCAGAAACACCGCTCGCGCCCGTACCGGCTCCGACCGAACGAGCCTCTATGACGACATTACCAGCAAGATCATCTCGGAGCTGGAGGCCGGCCGTGTGCCCTGGGTCCAGCCCTGGGGGACAGCGGCGGCCAAAGCGCCGCTTGCCATGCCGAGGAACGCCGCCACCCGCCGGCAGTATTCAGGGATCAATGTGCTGATCCTCTGGGGAAGCGTCACCCAGCACGGCTTCACCTGCCAGAGCTGGCTGACGTTTCGCCAGGCACTGGCGCTCGGCGGCAATGTCCGCAAGGGAGAGCACGGCACGACCGTCGTCTATGCCGACCGCTTCGTACCGGACGACGAGAAAAAGCGCGCCCGCGAGACCGGCGAGGATGCCCAGGCGATCCCGTTCCTGAAGCGCTTCACGGTCTTCAACGCGGCGCAGTGCGAAAATCTGCCCGAGGATGTGGCCGTCGTTGCCCCGCCGCCACCGCCCGGCCTGATCGAGCCGCAGGTCGAGGCCCTGATCGCAGCCACCGGCATCGACTTCCGCATCGGCGGCAATCGCGCCTTCTACGCGCCCGGCCTCGATTATGTGATGGTCCCGCCGCCGCAGGCCTATTTCGAGGCGATCAACTGGCATCGCACGGCCCTGCATGAGCTGGGGCACGCCAGCGGCCACCACAGCCGGCTCGACCGGGATCTCACCGGCTCCTTCGGGACGAAAAAGTACGCCTTCGAGGAGCTGGTCGCGGAGATGAACGCGGCCTTCTGCTGCGCCTCGCTCGGCATCGTCCCGACCGTGCACCACGCGGACTACATCGGCTCTTGGCTCGAAGTGCTGCGCGAGGACAACCGCGCGATCGTCCGTGCTGCATCCCAGGCCAGCAAGGCGGCGGACTATCTGCTCGGCTTCCTGCCTGACGCGGAGCCAGCGGCAGACGCGGACGACATCTCGATCGAGCGGAGGGCGGCATGATCCTCCTGACCCCCGAGCTGCGCGAGCGCCTGCTCGCCAACGGCCGCGAGCGCGACGGCGACCATGTCCCCGTCGTCCGCTTCTTCAACCCGCTCGGCGTCGGCACCTGGCTGGCGACCGAACTCGACGAGGATGGCGACACCCTGTTCGGCCTTGCCGATCTCGGCGAGCCCGAGCTTGGCTCGTTCAGCCTCTCCGAAATGGCGGCCGTGCGCCTTCCATTCGGCATGGGCATCGAGCGCGACATCCTGTTCGAGGGTGCGTTCCCGATCTCCGTCTATGCCGAGGCAGCCCGCCAGACCGGCAGCATCACCACGGCGGAGCGTGTCCTGCACGCCGCTGCCAGATCACGTCGGGAGGGTCGGTGATGCGCTTCCGCCGCTGGCCCAGACCCACCGCCTATCGGCAGACGTCGCGCAAACGCGCGGCGTTTCTCCGTGGAGCGCGAGGCCCTGCCGCTCTTCGCCGCGCAGATCGCCACTCGCCAACATGGTGTCGACGAGAAGATGGCCTGGCGCACCGCGAGGATCATGCCAGATGGCGGGCGTCAGCCAGGCGCCATGGATAAGGAGGATGGTCTTTGGACATGGTTGCGGTTCCTGTTTTCTGGGAGGCGGCCATGTCCTTCAGCGTCATGGCCGCCGGTTCAGAGAAGATGCGTTCATGCGATGGGCGGCGTCCGATCAGCCGAACTTCACGAGGTTGAGCGCCGGGAGCGGCCCACCGGGGAACTGGACGAGGCGACCGCCGACCGAGATCGGTCCGAGGTCGATGCCGAAGAAGCCGAGCCGGTCGATAAGTGCGCCGACCTCCGCCTTCGATCCGGCGTCATCGCCGGAATAGAACAGCACACGACGGCCACCCTCGACGCGAGGATCACCCGACAGCAGGTGCGGTTGCAGGTGGTTGAAGGCTTTGACCACCCGCGCGCCGGGCACGAGGCCCGTGAAGACTTCGCTAGAAAGCCGGCCATTGAGTTCGGCGGGCTTGAAGAGCGGCGCTTCGATCGGATTGTTGGCGTCGATGACGATGCGGCCGCCGAAGTCCGGCAGGCCGGCGAGCGCCGCGGGAAGCTTCGACCAGTTGACCGCGACGAGCACAATATCCTTCGACGCCGCTTCCTCACGGGTGCCGGCCTCGATGGTCGGGCCGATGGCGGCCACCACATCCTTCAGGCTGTCCGGGCCACGGCTGTTGGAAAGCGTGGCGCGGATGTTGTTGTTGGCAAGAGCCGTTGCGAAGGCGCGGCCGATATTGCCAGCGCCGATGATGCCGATGCTGTTCATGGCAGAGTCCTTTCAGGGTTCCGTTGTCAGGAGGATCAGGCGGTCAGTCCGCCGTCAGCGACAATGTCTGCGCCGGTGACGAAGGCCGCATCGGGGCTGGCGAGGAAGGCGACGACGCTGGCGATCTCGGCGGGCTGGCCGTAGCGGCCGATCGCCATACCGGGGCCGACGATGGCGGCCACAGGGCCGTCCGCCGGGTTCATGTCGGTATCGGTCGGGCCGGGATGGACCGTGTTGACGGTGATGCCCTTGGGACCGAGGTCGCGCACAAGGCTGCGGTTGAAGCCGGTGATCGCGCCCTTGGTCAGCGTATAGACCGAGGCAGTCGGGAACGCTGCATAGCGCGTCATGGACGAGCCGATATGGATGATGCGCCCACCCGGCGTCATGTGCCGCACCGCTTCCTGGGTGGCGACGAAAACGCCGGTGACGTTGACGGCGATCATCCGCTCATAGTCTTCGAACTTGAAGTCCTCGATGGGGGCGTTCACCGCTACACCGGCATTGTTGACGAGAATGTCGATGCCGCCGAAGGCCGAGACGGTCTGAGCCACGGCGGCCCGGACGGCTTCGGGGTTGCCGGCGTCTGCCGCGATAGCGATGGCCTTGCCGCCCGCCGCCTCGATGTCGGCGACGACTTGGGCGGCCCTGTTGGGCGAGGCGCTATAGGTGATGGCGACCGCTGCGCCATCGGCGGCGAGCTTCCTGGCGATGGCCGCGCCGATCGAGCGCGAGCCGCCGGTGACGAGAGCGACCTTGCCGGTCAGGAAATGGGTGGGGTTGGTCATTGTCTTCACTCCGTTTGCGTTTCGATGGAGGGAAGATGGCCTGTTTATTTCCTCTTGATTAGACGGTAATGTCTTGATCTGATTTCAAGCAACCGTTGAAAGAAATATGGAGACGCTGGCTAACCTCGAAAGCTTCGTCAGAAGCGCGGAAACCTCCAGCTTCTCGGAGGCGGCGCGGCGCATGGCGCTTACCCCGGCCGCCGTCAGCCGCAACGTGGCGATGCTGGAACGGAATCTTGGCGTGCGGCTGTTCCAGCGTTCGACCCGCAAGCTAATGCTGACCGAGGCGGGCGAACGCTTCCTTCAGTCCATCGGCGGCAATCTTGACGCCCTGCAAGCCGCCATCGCCGATGCTTCATCTGGCGCATCCGAGCCGGCGGGCGTGCTGAAGGTCAGCCTCAGCCCTACCTTTGGCATCACCCATATCCTGCCGCTGTTGCCGGAACTTTTGCGCCGATACCCGCTGATCCGGCCGGAATGGCACTTCGAGAACCGACCCGTCGATCTTGTTGCCGAGGGCTATGACGTGGCGATCGGCGGCGGCTTCGACCTGGCGCCGGGCATCGTCGCCCGGACGCTGGCGCCCGCCCACATCATCGCTGTGGCCTCACCCGCCTACATCGCCGAACGCATGCCGCCGATCGATCCCTCCGGGCTCTCGCAACTCGACGGGATCGTCATGCGCTCGCTTAGGACCGGCCGCGTCCGTCATTGGGCAATGCGCAACGCGGCGGGAGCCGAGATTACGGCGCCATTGCGCGAAACGATCGTCGTCAACGACCCGGCGGCGATGCGCGAAGCGGCAAGGCTCGGCCTCGGCGTGGCGATGCTCGCCGTGCCCGATGTCCTGCCCGAACTGGAAAACGGCAGCCTCGTTCGCCTTCTCCCACATTGGTATTCCGATGCGGGGGCGATTTCGCTCTACTACGCCTCGCGCACCCTCCTGCCAGCCAAGACACGGGCCTTCGTCGATCTGGTCGCGGAAGCGTTCAAACGAGATCGATTGGCCGAGCGATTTGCGGGAAGCCTTGGCTAGATATTAGCGCCGATAGAACTGAAACGCTTGGGGGCAAAACCGCCCGAATACACCATCTATTATAGTCGCTTTCCGTCAGCGCCAGAGGTTTTGAGGTCGATTTGATCCAGATTGGTTGGGCTCCGCGCCCAGCGGTGCCGAAAGAAGAGAGTGAGAGGGAGGATCGGATTTTCGTGACGGGTTGGAGGTCGAGAGAGAGGCTCTCGGCCGCCCGTCGCGGAGTAAATCCCGATGGCTACTGCCATTCAGAAGATCGCCCTGTCGTCCTCGCGCGACATCCCTTTCAACAAGCTGGTGCTGAGCCAGTCCAACGTCCGCCGCGTGAAGGCGGGCGTCTCGATCGAGAATCTCGCCACCTCGATCGCCCGCCGCGGCCTGATCCAAAGCCTCAGTGTCTTTCCTGTTGTTGACGCCGAAGGCGTCGAAACCGGCATGTTCGAGGTGCCGGCCGGCGGTCGCCGTTTCCGCGCGCTCGAAATGCTGATGAAGCAGAAGCGCCTCGCCAAAATCGCGCCCGTGCCCTGCGTCGTGCGTGAGCGCGACGGCGCGATCCTCCCTGAAGAGGTCTCGCTGGCCGAGAACATCGAACGGGCGCCGCTCCATCCCCTCGATCAATTTCGCGCTTTCCACGACATGCTCACCAAGGGCATGACCGAGGAGGAGATTGCTGCGGCCTTCTTCCTGCCCGTCAACGTGGTCAAGCAGCGGCTGCGCCTCGCAACCGTATCGCCCGCGCTGCACGACGTCTATGCAGACGACGGCATGACGCTCGAGCAGCTCATGGCCTTCACCGTTTCTGAGGATCACGCCCGCCAGGAACAGGTGTGGGACGCGATCAAGGACGCCTGGTCGAAGGAGGCCCACCAGATCCGGCGCATGCTCACCGAGACAACGGTGCGCGCCTCCGACAAGCGCGCCGTCTTCCTTGGCACCGAAGCCTATGAGGCGGCCGGCGGCATCGTCATGCGCGACCTCTTCCAGTCCGACGATGGCGGATGGTTGCAGGATGCCGCGCTGCTCGATCGCCTCGTCGCGGAAAAGCTCAAGACCGAGGCCCAGGCGATCGCCGCCGAAGGCTGGAAGTGGATCGAGGTCGCCGTCAGCTTTCCCTTCGACGCCGCTCGCGGTCTGCGCGAGGTTTCCGGCACGCCGCTCGACCTGACCACCGAGGAGCTGGCGACCATCGAGGCGCTCAGCGCCGAACAGACCAAGCTCGAAGCGGAATATGAAGACGCCGACGAGCTGCCCGACGACATCGATGAACGCCTGGGCGAGATCGAGACCGCATTGGCGGCCTTCGATGATCGTCCCGAGCAATTCGATCCGGCCGACATCGCCATCGCCGGCGTGTTCGTGAGCATCGATGCCGACGGATCGCTTTGCGTCGATCGGGGCTTCGTCCGGCCTGAAGATCTGCCCCCGGTCCGCACCGATGGCAACGATGAGACGGACGGCGAGCCTGTCGATCCCGCGGGCGCAACGGTGCAGCGAGCCGTCATCACCATCGGCGGCCAGGCGACCGATCCGGAGGACGACGACGAAGAGGACGGCATCAAGCCGCTGCCCGAACGCCTGGTCATCGAGCTAACGGCCTATCGCACCCTCGCGCTGCGCAATGCCGTGGCGGACAATCCGCACATCGCCATGACGGCGCTCCTGCACAAGCTTGTCTCGGACAACTTCATGACCCGCATGTACACGGGGGCCATGGAGGCCGGCGTGAAGCACATCTACTTCCCGGTCCAGGACGAAGCGCTGAAGGACAGCCCCTCCGCGCGCGCCATGCAGGAACGCCACGATGCCTGGTCGGCGGATATTCCGAAGGACGACAACGACCTTTGGAACTGGCTTGCCGGCCTCGACGACGCCAGCCGCATGGCGCTGCTGGCACATTGCGTCAGCTATGGGGTGAACGCCCTGTACGAGCGGCCGAACCCGCATAGCGGCAGCGGCGTGTCCCAGCACACGCTCGACATGCGGCTCGCGCAGGCCGACCGCCTCGCACGCGCGACCGGCCTCGACATCGTGCAGGCTGGCTGGCGGCCGACATTCGGCAACTACCTCAACCGTGTCACCAAGCCGCGTATCCTCGAAGCCGTCCGCGAGGGCGCCGGCGAGCGCGCCGCCCAGCTCATCGACCATCTGAAGAAGGGCGACATGGCCAAGGAAGCCGAGCGCCTGTTGGCCGATACCGGCTGGCTGCCCGAGCCGCTTCGCATCGCTGACGCCGATGTCGCGCCGGACGCAGAAACCAGCAGCGCGGACGACGGCGCCGAGCTGCCTGCCTTCCTCGGCGCTGACGACGACGAGGCTGTACCAGCCGACGGCGAGGATGACGAACATCAGCTCATCGCCGCCGAATGACCGGCTTGCGGGGCGGCTTCGGCCGCTCCGCACCTTCCTCACATTCAAGGAACTATCGCATGGTGCAATCCAGCCCCACGCCGACCCGGCGCGTCGTCTTCCAGTATCTCGTCCCCGTTCATGTCGAGGGCGAAGATGGCCTCGTTGTCCAGGTGACGGTCATCGACGAGACACCTGTCCGCGATCCTGCCGTGGTCGAGGGCGATCCCGCCTATCCGACCGACGCCATCGCGGCCGCAGATGACGGCCAATCGTGGCCGTCCTGGCAGTTCGGTTACTAGCCCACTTGCCCCACCTCCCAGCCTTCCGAGCCCGGCCCAGCGCCGGGCTTTTTCGTTTCAGGAGCCCGACATGACCGATTTCCTCACCCGCTTTTCGTGCCTGCTCGATGTCGGCACAGCCGCCAACGCCGCGCGGGCCTTCGACCTCTATTCGGCGCTGATGGCCGACAACGCGCGGGAAGATCCGCCAGCGGAGCCGTTCCAGCTCTCGCTGACACCGGACCACGGGCCAACCCGCCTTTGGCTTCGCGATCCCGGCAGTGCCGACCAACAGCTCGCAATCACGTTCGTGACGCGCTGTGCCGAGACCTTCGGACTGACCGGGCGCTGGGGATTCCAGTGGGCCAACATAGCCTCCAACCCTGTCGTCGACGGCTTCTCCGGTGGCGCCCATCTTCTCGATCTCGCGACCGGCCAAACGGTTGAGTGGACCAGCACCGGCCGCTGGCTCGCTGACCGCCTTGCTGAAGGAGGCGCGCGATGAGCATCCCCAGCCATGCCCGCGCCAACTTCCAGACATTGCTGCGCGCCGCCGAAAGCGGCGACCTGGCACTCATGGAATGCACCGACGCCGCCACGGGCGAGCCCCGCTACGTCATCTGCGCGGTCGGCAACAACGGCGGTGACTATGTCTTTACGCCGTTTGGCCATCTGGCGGACGGCAATCCCTACGACGCCTACCTGCCGCCGTCGGACCAGGAGCCGGCAGGCCCCTGATCGCATCGCGGACCCCATCCCGATTCAAACAGCCCGGCCTCGCAAGAGCGCCGGGCTGTTTGTGTTTCAGTTTTGCTGGTCCAACCTCGATCTTACCGGCCTGTGTCCACTACCGATGACGCCTGCCGACGACAGCCTCATGGCGGCGGTCGCGATGATCGGCGAGAGCGGAACGCGGCAGGCGGGCTGAAAGCCATGTGCTGACGTCTTCGAGAAGACGCCGCAGCGTCTCGGCGGCATCGCCGGCAATCAGGTAGGCAGCGCCACCAAGCACCATAGGATATCGGAAGCGCTGGTCGCGATGTTGTCCATCAAGAGTATCGACGAGCAAGGCCAGTTTCTCGTCCGCAAGTCCCGAAGGGCCGATCGAAAGTGCCTCCCGGTAACAGTAGGCCAGATTGTGGCCCGTCATCATCAGCCATTCCTCATCCCGGCCACCCTGAGCGAGAACTGCTTTCAGCAATAGCTCCAGCGCATGTCCGACAAGCATGTGAAAGGGAGCGGACGCTGTTTCCGCCTGAGGAACGAGGCCTTCCACGGCAACGACATAGCTTTCCGCCATGCCAAGATAGTCCTCGGCTCGCGACCGGACATCGCGTGATCGTCGGGCTAAGGGAGGCTCGCCCCCATCAGCCGGACTCACCAGACCGCCACCTCCCACTGGCCACTAACCCGCGCAAAGCCGACCGGCCGGTTTTGCGGCGTCGCGTTCGGCTTGGTCGCGTCCATGGTGAGTTGCGTCATGCAGGTCACGCCGGGGCCGACGCCGCCGGGCGAGCAATCACCAAGCTTCAACGTCGCATTGGAGAGCGATGTGCCCGTGAACAGGCGGTGCCGGCGCACGGCGGCCGTCGCCTCTTCCTCGGTCGGCTGCGCGACACCGGCCACGGCCGCTGGCGACGCCGCTACGGGAGCGATGACGGGCCGCAGAACAAACCCCGCTCCAAAACCGACCACCAGGCATCCCGCCGCAACAATGCCGATTACGCTTCCCTTCATCGCCGTCTCCCTTCGACCTCGCTCGATCGGACGGACATGCGTCCCCGATCGTCGAAGTCACCGCCCGCCATGTGTTGGATGAACGAATGTAGCGCCGCATCGCCAACCTCGAAAGTCCAAGCGATCAACGGGTCATTGCGCACGTCAGAGTGAGAGGACGGCCGGGACGGGTTTGAGCCGGTCCGGTCGAGAGAGAGCGCCGCCGGTTCGTCCCGATCCGCTCTCCGAGGTTCTTCCCATGACGATATTCTCTGCATCCGTGGCCGCACCGCCGGCCAAGTCGCCTCACGTTGGTCATGTCCCCGATCCTTCTGCCGCAGCCATATTCCGGGCCGCGGACCTGCTCCTTCCTCACCTTGAACGCGGCCAGCGGGTCGATGCCGCAGCTCTCCGCGTCGCGATGGAAACGGCGTTCGGCGCCTCGGACACGACGGGCGCTTGGGATTGGAAGTCGGCCTATGAGGCCGGCGAGGTCGCGACGGTCCTCTTCCTCCGCAAATACGGAAACGCACTTTTCCGCAAAGCCGGCTCTCCGGCCGCAGCCCTGCCTATGCTGTCGAAGGTCGCCAATCTTCTCCCCACCCACACCCGGCGATCGGAGGAAAGCCAGGCCTTTCAGCAGTTCTCGACGCCGCTTTCTCTCGGCATGGCCGCGCTGACCGCCGCAGTCGTCACGCCCGCCGACCGCGTGCTGGAGCCATCCGCCGGCACCGGCCTCCTTGCCATCCTGGCCGAGGTCTCCGGCGGCGCGCTCATGCTCAACGAGCTGGCTGGCACCCGCGCCGATCTCCTCTCAGCCCTCTTTCCGGCCGTTCCCGTCACACGGTTCGACGCCGCCCAGATCGACGACCATCTCGACGCCGGCAATGTGCCGAGCGTCATCATGATGAATCCACCGTTCTCGGTCTTGGCGAACGTATCAGGCCGTATGGCCGACGCCGCCTACCGGCACGTCGCCTCGGCGCTGGCACGACTGGCGGACGGCGGGCGATTGGTGACGATCACCGGAGCCAGCTTCGCGCCGGACGCCCCGGCCTGGCGGACCGCGTTCACGCGCCTGCAGGAACAGGGTCGGATCGTATTCACTGCCGCTATCGATGGCGCGGTCTATGCCAAGCACGGCACGACCATCGAAACACGCCTGACCGTCATCGACAAGATGCCTGCCGATGATCCAACGGCGTTTCCAGCATCGTCCGGCGCTGCGGCCGACGCGGCGACGCTCATCGCGCGGATCGGCGAACACGTCCCGGCGCGGCTGCCCATAGACCCGTCCGTCATCGCCACGGTATCGGCAGCGCCCACGCCCCGGACAGTTCGCGGCTACATTGACCGCGCCGCCGCCACATCGCTGACCCGCGCGGTCTCCGAGCCCGAAGGCGTCGAACTCGCCTATGACACCATGGACTGGGCGCCCGCCGAAGATGGCCGGATCACCGATGCGATTTATGAAGAATACGGATTGCAGTCGATCCGCATTCCCGGCGCTCATGCTCATCCCGACAAGCTCGTGCAATCCGTGGCAATGGCCTCGGTTGCGCCGCCCAAGCCGAGCTACCGGCCGAGGCTCCCCGCCAACATCGTCTCCGACGGGCTTCTCTCAGACGCGCAGCTCGAAACCGTCATCTACGCCGGTGAGGCCCATGCCGACTTTCTCGCCGGCTCATGGACGCGCGACGAGACCTTCGACGTCGTGTCGGCCGCAGCCGACGACGCGCAGAACGCCGTGCGCTTCCGCCGAGGCTTCATGCTCGGGGACGGAACCGGCGCCGGCAAAGGCCGCCAGTCGGCCGCTATCATTCTCGATAACTGGATGCGGGGCCGGCGCAAGGCGGTGTGGATCTCGAAATCCGACAAGCTGCTGGAGGACGCGCAGCGGGACTGGTCGGCCCTCGGCATGGAGCGCCTGCTGGTCACGCCTCTTTCGCGCTTCCCCCAGGGCAAGGACATCCGCCTCTCCGAAGGCATCCTTTTTACCACCTATTCTACGCTACGGTCCGACGACCGCGGCGAGAAGCTTTCCCGCGTCAAGCAGATCGTTGAATGGTTGGGCTCCGATTTCGATGGAGTGATCATCTTCGACGAGAGCCACGCCATGCAAAATGCCGCCGGTGGCAAGGGAGAACGCGGTGACGTTGCCGCCTCGCAGCAGGGACGAGCGGGCCTCCGGCTCCAGCACGCCCTACCGAATGCGCGCGTCGTCTATGTCTCCGCGACCGGCGCGACCACGGTCCACAATCTCGCCTATGCCCAGCGCCTCGGCCTCTGGGGTGGCGAGGATTTCCCGTTCTCCACCCGCGCCGAATTCGTCGAAGCGATCAAAGCTGGCGGCGTGGCTGCGATGGAAGTGCTGGCGCGTGATCTGCGCTCGCTCGGCCTCTATACGGCCCGGTCGCTCTCCTATGACGGTGTCGAGTACGAGCTGGTCGAACACCAGCTTACCTCCGAGCAGACCCGTATCTACGACGCCTATGCCGGGGCCTTTTCGGTCATCCATAACAATCTCGACGCCGCGATGCAGGCCGCCAACATCACCGGCGATAGCGGCACGCTGAACCGGCAGGCCAAGTCCGCCGCCCGCTCGGCCTTTGAATCCGCCAAGCAGCGCTTCTTCGGCCACCTCCTGACCTCGATGAAGACGCCGACGCTGATCAGCTCGATCGAGCACGACCTGGCCGACGGCCACGCCGCCGTGATCCAGATCGTCTCGACCGGCGAAGCGCTGATGGAACGCCGTCTCGCAGACATCCCCACCGAGGAATGGAACGACGTCCGCGTGGACATCACACCCCGCGAGTACGTTCTGGACTATCTCGCCCATTCCTTCCCGGTCCAGCTCTACGAGCCATTCACCGACGGCGAAGGCAACCTGTCGTCGCGGCCTGTGTTCCGCGATGGCCAGCCCGTTGAAAGCCGGGAGGCAGTTGCGCGGCGTGAGCGTCTGATCGAGACGCTCGCCTCGCTGCCGCCAGTCCCCGGCGCACTCGACCAGATCGTCCAGCACTTCGGCACCGACGTCGTGGCGGAAGTGACCGGACGCTCGCGCCGCATCGTCCGCAGGTCCAGCCCCGGCGACATCGATCGTCTTGCCGTGGAGAATCGCGCCGGGTCGGCCAATCTCGCCGAAACGCAAGCCTTCATGGATGACCAGAAGCGCATTCTGATCTTCTCCGATGCGGGAGGCACCGGCCGCAGCTATCACGCCGAGCTGTCGGCGCGGAACCAGCGGCTGCGCGTCCACTATCTGCTGGAGCCCGGCTGGAAGGCCGACGCCGCCATTCAAGGCCTGGGTCGCACCAACCGGACGAACCAGGCGCAGCCCCCGCTGTTCCGGCCGATCTCGACGGACGTGAAGGCCGAGAAGCGCTTTCTCTCCACAATCGCCCGTCGGCTCGACACGCTCGGCGCGATCACGCGCGGCCAGCGCCAGACGGGTGGCCAAGGACTGTTCCGGCCCGAGGACAATCTGGAAAGCCACTATGCCCGCGACGCGCTGCGGCAGCTCTATCTGCTGCTCGTGCGCGGCAAGGTCGAGGGATGCTCGCTCCAGATGTTCGAGAGCGCCACCGGCCTCTCGCTAACCGATTCCACCGGCATCAAGGACGAATTGCCGCCGATCACCACCTTCCTCAACCGGCTGCTGGCGCTGACCATCGAACTCCAGGGCGTGCTGTTCACAGCGTTCGAGCGCCTGCTCAACGCCAAGATCGAAGGCGCCATCGCGTCCGGCAGCTACGATGTCGGGCTGGAGACCCTGCAAGCCGAGAGCTTCATCGTCACCGATCGCCAGACCATCCATGTCCATGCCGGCACCGGGGCCGAAGCCCGGTTGCTCACCATCACCCAGCGCCAGCGCAATCGTCCGGTGACGCTGGCCGACGCCCTCGATCAACTGGACGATCCGCGCGCGAAGCTGCTGATCAATGAGCGCTCCGGCCGTGCCGCGGTGCAAATCCCGACCTCCAGCATCATGCTGGATGATGGCGAGATTGAACGGCGCGTGCGGCTGATCCGCCCGATGGAAGCGCACAACATCCCCATCAGGATGATGAACGAGACCCATTGGGTTGAGGCCGATCAGTCTGGTTTTACAGAGCTGTGGAATGCCGAGCTGGCCGAAGTGCCGGAGTTTGCCGATAGCACGATCCACATCGTCAGCGGTCTGTTGCTGCCGATCTGGAAGCGGCTGCCGAACGAGTCGACGCGGGTCTATCGGCTCCAGACCGACGACGGCGAACGTATCGTCGGCCGCCGCGTTTCGCCGGCCTGGGTCGCCGGGGCGCTGGCCACCGGCACATCGGCCCTGACGCCGGACGACGCCTTCATGGCGCTGATCGACGGCAAGACCATCCTCGATCTCGCCGAAGGTCTTCAACTTCGCCGCGTTCGCGTCATGGGCGCCAACCGCATCGAGCTTTCCGGCTTCACTGACGCCATGCGGGATCGCCTGCGCGCCTAGGCCGGAAGGAGAATGCGGTCAGCAGGAGCGCTGTCGTCGGCATCGCTCGCATGATCCCCATGTCGGAGAGAACCGCGCCCCGGCCTTCTAGAGGGCGATCGGCCAGCAAACGGCCCGGACCCGCAATGTCTGCGGCGGACTATTTTCCGGCGCGGCCGAGGGCCGCTTTCCATCGCGAGGCAAAATAGCCCGCCTTCGCCATCCTCCGCTGCGCTTCGGCCCTCCGCTTCGCTGCGGATGCAGGTCCGGTCCGCCCGCCGGCTTTCGTCGCCATGAAGGCCGCGAGGGTCGCGGTCGAACCGACGGAGCATTCCGATGAGCGAGCACGACGACTACGAACCGCACCACGCCTCTTCACCCACCGACCATATCCTCAGCGAACTCCAGCTTTATGGCTACCGTCCCTTCACGGACGAACCCGATCCCCGACCGCTTCCAGAAGGCAACCACGTCGCCGGCGCCATCGCCGACATCTTCGATGCCCTGATCGGCACCCTGGAAGACACCCGCCTCGAGCCCGACCTTGACGATCTCCTCTGGTCGGCCGTCAACGTCTTCCACCGGGCCACCGACCGGATCGAACGCGAGCTGGACGACAACGAGCAGGCACAGCGTCGCGGCCAGCGCGAACAGGACGGCAGCGAGGTGAAGGCGGTCGAGCTGGAACGCCTGACGGCCGAGGGGCAAACCTTGATCGAACGCCGCAACGCTTTCGAGCTGATGCGCGACCAGGCCGCCGAGCACTATGAGCGCCACACCGGGTCGAACTGGCGACCGCGCAGCGGATCGATGGTCAACCATCGCAATCTGACCTCGGCGATGATCGACAGCCGGGACTTCCTCGCCGCCAAGAAGCGCGCCGACAACCAGGTACTGCTACCCGCCGGTCCGAAGATGGCCTTCACCGGCGGGCTCGATTTCAACGATCACCGCCTGATCAGGACCAAGCGCGATCAGGTCCACGCCAAGCACCCGGACATGGTGCTGCTGCACGGCAAGTCGCCGAAAGGCGCCGAGAAGATCGCAGCCAAATGGGCCGACGCCCGCAAGGTGCCGCAGGTCGGCTTCGCTCCCGACTGGACGAAACACGCCAAGGCCGCACCGTTCAAGCGCAACGATCAGATGCTCGACATCCTGCCGATCGGGGTCATCGTCTTCCCCGGCACGGGCATTCAGGACAATCTCGCCGACAAGGCCAGAAAGCTCGGCATCCCGGTCTTCGACTTCCGCCCGAAGGGAGGCGGCGCGTGAGCGCCGTCAACCCAGTTCAACGCCCCAGAACTTCAGCACCGAGAGCACTTCCTCCTTCGGATAGTGGAGGAAGGCCGCATTCGCGAGGTCGGCCTTCAGCTTGCCCTTGCGCTTGGCAATCTCACGCTCGATCCGTTCCCCGAACGGCGCTGTCCCAGGCGGAAGCAGTCCAGGGCGCTCCAGACAAGGCCAGCTTTTCGGATAGCCTTCGGGAATCCAGCCGTTCTTGACCTTCTCGTATTGCTCGGCGACCGATGGATGCTCGCAAGCCCAGCCGTAAAGGTGGAAAGCGCAAACCCGCAGCATCGCCTTGATTTCAGGCATTGTGTCCGTGAAGCCTTTGAGCGGCGTCGGCAGCCACACCATATTGGCGACGCAAGAGAAGTAGCGCGGATCTTGGACCACGCTGCTTTGCTGAGCGAACGAGGGATCGTCGTATCCCCAGATGTGACACACGGTCCAGTTCTTCGGCTTCGGAGCCGCGACGCCAAGAGCCGCCACGAGCGCATTGAGCGCGGCGACATTGCCCTCGAACTTCTCGGCGGTGATCTTGGTCGCCTTTTTCGTATTCGTGTACCGGCGTGACCACGCAGCGTCATAGAGCGGCCGGCCGCGAGCCGTATGCGGCGCCCATACCGGCAGACGCCGGAAAGTCTCAGGATTCACCCACCGGGCAGTCCGCTCAATCAATTCGACCACTGCGGGAAGATCATCTCGAAGGGCGTCGTTGCCGTCTGGTATGTGGAATCCGGCTGCCATCGTTTGCTCGCGTCCTCCTGCCTTCCAACGCGGACGACCAGGACACGGCTCGAATCCAACGCAGTGAAATTGCTGAGGGGTGATCCTAGCACCCGGTCGAAGCGAGAAACCATCCCCCGCTTCCATTGCGCTAATCCTTGGTCCAGCCGCTTGCCTGACGCCATCAACCCGTAAAGGGTCGGACTACGCAAAGCGTGCCGCCGCTCCAGCTTCGCCTTCGCGATGATTGCGGCCATCGGCCGGACACATCGGGCGCCTGTCGCGCGGGAGATGGTCTCCCGCCTCCAAGACAGGAGCCGGTCATATGTCTCTCAAACAAGCTCACGCCTTCGCCTTCAGCCTCGCCACCACCCTCATGGTCTCGATCGTCATCTTCCAGGCCGGGGACGGCACCATCGGCGTCATGCCCGCTGGCGAATATGACGGCGAAGCCGCCGCCATCGTTCACGAGGTCGATCCCTTCGCCCGCTGACCGCGGGCAAGGCGTCACGATCGCCAGCGGAAATCCTGTTGGATTTCCGCTCCCGTCGCGTCTTTTCTTCGGCTATACTGTCAGCGCGCCGTGGTGGTGGTGGAGGCGCGACCGTCAGACCTTTCTCACGGAGACCACCATCATGATAATCCTCGGCATCCTCTTCAGCATCGCCGCCATTGGCGGACTATGCTGGCTCCTATTCACCTTGGCGGTATTCGCCTTGCCGGCCTTTGCAGGCGCGACGGCCGGGGCCTGGGCCTATGGCACCGGCGCCGGCTGGCTCGGCGCCATCCTCGTCGGCCTGGCCGCCGCCGCGCTGACGCTCGGCCTCGGCCAAGCCCTCCTTGCCGTCGTTCGTTCGATCTGGCTGCGACTCGCCATTGCGGCAGCCTTCGTCGCGCCTGCGGCAATCGCCGGCTATCACGCCACCCATGGCATCGTGAAACACACCATGCCGTCGGAAGGCTGGCAGCTCACCTTCTCAGTCATCGGCGCGGTTCTGGTCGGTGTCACGGCATTCGTTCGCGTGATCGGAATGGCGGCGCCCGGACCAAATGGGCAAGGGATGGCTCGGGCCTGACGCCAGACGAGCGTCGGTGAAACAGACGAAGCTGTAGGTGTCGCCGTCCTCGTCGTCGAAGTCGGGAAGGCAGACACGTCGTTTGGATCTTTGCTGTTGCCACCTGCCTGTCTGCCGCCTCCCTCGTTAGAGCATGGATCGGAGGCACCGTGCGTCACGGCAGGCGCAACGTCGTTGGCAATGTCCGTTCGCGGTCCCAATGGGATCGGGAGTTCGGGAAACCCAGCATGGCCAATGTGCCGATGAAGCCGTGAACCTGCGTCCGTTGCCTGATCGGAGCATATGATCGCCATGTTCTCCTTGACTGGAATCTGCCTGCTCGACCGCTCCAAAACGGCCTCTTCAATGGGCTGATCTGGCCGAAGGTCGGCTACGCCTCGATCGCCTATGCCGCAATGGCGCCGATCGACTTTCTTCCCCTGTCGGCTGCGCCGCCATTCCTCGCGCAACAACAAAGTCGCCTGTCTGCCATCCTCCGCTGACGCTGCGGTCGCAAGCGATGCCGCGTCGATCGCCTCCGGCCCACCGATCGCCATCGAGGCCGCAATGGTGCGGGCTCGGAACAGAGTTCAAGGAGAACTACAATGGCGACCATCGGCACCTTCAAGAAGACCGGCAACAACGAG
This sequence comes from Roseixanthobacter liquoris, assembly GCF_043195135.2. Taxonomy (NCBI): domain Bacteria; kingdom Pseudomonadati; phylum Pseudomonadota; class Alphaproteobacteria; order Hyphomicrobiales; family Xanthobacteraceae; genus Roseixanthobacter; species Roseixanthobacter liquoris. The sequence continues at coordinate 27,655 of NZ_JBAFWP020000002.1, read as the reverse complement.
TTCACCGGCGACATCGTCACCCTCAGCGTCCAGGCCAAGGGCGTCCGCATCGTCCCCGAAACCCGCGCCACCGGCGACAACGCCCCAAGCCACCGCATCCTCGTCGGCCGCGCCGAGATCGGCGCCGCCTGGGCCAAGCGCTCCAACGAGGGACGCGACTATCTCGGCCTCAAGCTCGACGATCCGAGCTTCAACGCCCCGATCTTCGCCAACCTGTTCGACGACGAGGACAGCGACACCTACAGCCTGATCTGGTCCCGCCCCAATCGCCGAAACGGCGACTGAGGCCCCGAGTAAGGCCCCGGCCCAATGGGCCGGGGCCTTTCCCGCGGTTGCGACCCGACGGATGTCGTAACGGGAAACCTGATGCCTCTGGACTGGAATATTCCGTGCTGCGGCGGATGCCCTCCGCCGCAGCGTGCCTGGGTTGGGCGGCCGACCACAATAGCCGCATCACCGCCAAGCCGAATCACCCCAGTTTGATACAACCTAATTTGCCTAAGCAGGCTTGGTTACGCCGTCAAGAACGACTATTATAGATGGGGTATTCGGGCGCACCTGCTAAACAACGTCCCGTCTATCTACAACGTTACCGCTTCCCTCTTTGCAATTTAAGATGTGCCTTGCTGACCAGTAGCATCGGCAAGGACCTCTATAATTCGACAGGTGGCGACGTTCCCATTGTTACATTCATGAATCATTCGCCTGAGTTCAGTTTTAAGGCCGAGCAGACGGCATATCCTCATCTCGACCGCTTCGAGCTGATCGCTGGCAATTCGGCTAACTTGCTCGCAAGAGGCCTCCGGCCTTTCCTGTAGAGCGAGCATCTGCTTTATGACCGGAATGTCGAAGCCAAGATCTCTGGAGTGCCGGATAAAGGTCAACCGCCGGACGTCATCGGCATCGTAGAGGCGTCGTCCACTGTCCGTCCGGGGCGGCGACGGAATGAGGCTGATCCGCTCATAATAGCGGATCGTCTCAATATTCACCCCTGTTCGTTGGGACAGCGCTCCAATAGTGATCATCACGATTCAATTCTGTGTTGGCTACGGATCTACGGTAACAGCTCAGCAAGGCCGCTGGTTCAGTCCGACGGCGTGTTCGCTCGCAACTCTTCCAGCCAGAGCCGGGCGTTCCCATCCGATGGCGCGCGCCAATCGCCGCGCGGCGACAATGAGCCTCCGGCGGTGACCTTAGGCCCATTGGGGGACGCCGAACGCTTGAATTGGCTGATCGTGAAGAACCGATACAGGAAGACTTCCATCCAAGATTTGATCGTCGCCAGATCATAGGCACGGCGGCGTTCATCCGGGTATTGAGGTGGCCATGCGCCTATGGCGACATCGCGCCAAGCGTGGAAGGCCAGGAACGCAATCTTCGACGGCTTCAGGCCGTAGCGCGTCAGATAGAACAGAGTGAAATCCTGTAGCTCATAAGGCCCGATTCTCTCTTCCGTGCTTTGCAAGGCGCCGTCCTCGCCCGCTGGCACAAGTTCCGGCGAGATCACGGTATTGAGGATCGAGAGCAACGTGTGGCTCGTCTTTTCGTCGAAGGAGTTCGACTGTGCCACCCAATGGATGAGATGCTGGATGAGTGTCTTCGGAACGGAGGCATTGACATTGTAGTGACTCATGTGATCGCCGACCCCATACGTCGACCAACCCAGTGCAATTTCAGATAGGTCGCCAGTACCAAGTACCATCGCGCTCCGTTGGTTGGCTGCGCGGAACAATAGGTCAGTGCGCAGGCCCGCTTGCACATTCTCAAACGTCACATCGTAAACTGGCTCGCCTCGTGCGAACGGGTGCTGCAGGGCCGCCAGCATCTGTTGCGCTAATGGTTTGATGTCGATCTCCTCGGCAGTCACCCCGAGGCTGCGCATCAGCGCCCACGCATTCGCCTTGGTAGCTTCTCCAGTCGCAAAGCCAGGCAGGGTGAAGCCGAGTATGTCGGACCGTGGCCAGCCAAGCCGATCGAACGCCTGGGCGCCTACGATCAAGGCGTGAGTGGAGTCCAGGCCGCCTGACACGCCAACGCAGAGGCGCCGGATACCTGTTGCCTGCAGACGCTTCATCAGCCCCTGCACTTGGATGCTGAAAGCTTCATAGCAGTCCTGATCGAGACGTGCGGGATCGGACGGAGCGTATGGGAAGCGTGCGACTGTCCTACGCAGGCCAAGATCGGCCGCGGGGGGCTCGAACTGGAAGCCGATCCGCCGGAACCGATCTGCCGGCATGTCTCGGGCGATCGCGGCCTCGTTGAAGGTGCCGGTACGCAGACGCTCCAACCTGAGCCGATCAACGTCGACGTCAGCAATCGCCATCTGCGAGTCTTTCGGGAAACGATCGGTCTCTGCGGGGAGGTTGCCGAGTTCATAAATGCAGGCTTGACCGTCCCAAGCGAGGTCCGTCGTCGACTCGCCCGGACCGGCCGCAGAATAGATGTAGGCGGCCCAGCACCTCACCGATTGGGTCGCGCAGAGTAGTCGGCGCGTTTCAGCCTTGCCAATGGTGATGTTGCTAGCCGAGAGGTTCGCAAGAATCAGAGCTCCGGCCAGGGACGCGAAATCGCTAGGCGGAGCCGGTGCCCACACGTCCTCACATAGCTCGGTGTGGAAGATGAACCCTGCCAAATCCTCGGCCGCAAAGATGAGATCCATCCCGAATGGGACGGACTGACCAGCGACCTTGATCATCGTGCCCTTCAAGTCCCGCCCGGACGCGAACCATCGCTTTTCGTAGAACTCGCGGTAATTCGGCAGATGACCCTTGGGAACCACTCCCAAAATCCGCCCGCGATGGACTACAACGGCGCAATTGTAGAGCCGTCCCTCCCGCTCCAGTGGCGCGCCGACAAGAAGGACCGGTGAAAGCTCACGGCTCGCAGCCGCTAACTCTTCGATCGCCTGTTCGACCCCCTGCAGCAGCGCCGCCTGCCCAAGAAGATCATCAATGGAGTAAGCCGACAGGCCCAATTCCGGGAACACCATCAGCGCGACGCCTTGGCCTGAGCCATCCCTGGCCAAGGCGAGCGTCTCAGCGAGGTTGTAGCCTGGATCACCAACTTCGCATTTCGGCGTGCAGGCCGCGACCCGGACGAAACCCTGCTGATAGATGGAATTGAAGCTCATCCGAAGATCTCGCGCTCATTGCTTACGGTCCTACCGCCCGTTGCGACCGCATATCCTCACCGCAGCTTGATTCTGTAGTGACTACAGGATGTAGACATAACAAGCGACTGGAGGGCTGTGAACCCGGAAATGATGAGCGGCTCCGGCAGGCAAGCTTCGTTAGACCGCGCGTCTCGGCGGAGGACAACAAGAAGCAGGGAGAAAGCTGGTGGGATTTAGTTCGGATCAGATGGGAATCGTACAGGGCTCTGCCGCGGCGCTTATCCTCGCTGCGGCCGTCGTAGCGGCTGGCTATATTTGGTTGCCTCCTGGGGTGCTCGGTCTCAACCCAGCCATGGATTTCGGCGGACGGATCGCGTTCACGCTTAAGGCGAATATTCTCATGTTCGTCTGGCTGGCCGGCTGCGTGGGTGCCGTGAGCAGAGGCCGATTTTACTCACCAGCGGATATAAGGGGATCTGCATTTGGGTCACCCAGCCCGGCGATCGCGGTGCGTGCTGCGGTGCTGCAGAATTCGCTGGAGCAGACGGTGCTGGCTTTCGCTGCACACCTGACCCTTGCAACGCTCCTGCGGGGGCCCGAACTGGTGCTCATTCCTCTGCTAGTCGCCGTGTTTCTGGTCGGCCGGGTGGCGTTCGCTTTCGGCTACGCCAAAGGCGCCTCAGGCCGGGCCTTCGGGATGGCCCTGACCGCCGCAACGATCATCGCGAGCTACGGGCTGGCTATCGGACTGGTCGTTGTCGGACGCTGACGACCGCACGCAAATGGCCCTTGCATATCGCGGAAGAGTCGAAGGGCGCACCTCTTGATTCTGTAGCGACTACAGGAAGTATGATCATTCAAATTTTGAGCCAAGCTCAAGAGAATCAAGCAGTTAAGGAGTCGGCTATGACCACAGATGCCAAGACAAGGATTTCAGGCCCATTACGTTTCAAGGTCGAGGGTTTGGATTGTCAGAACGAAGTTCGGATGCTGCGCGCCGCGGTCGGGCCGGTCGTGGGAGGCGACGACAAGTTGTCGTTCGACACCAAGGGCGGTGTCATGGCGGTGGCTGGCCAGAGTGTCTCAGCTCTCGATGCCATCGCGCAGGCGGTCGCCACGACCGGGATGCAGGCCCAGCTGTTGCCTGAGCTGGACAGCCCATCCCCGTCGGCATGGCTGTTCAAGGTCGAAGGACTGGACTGCAAGAACGAGGTCGCGGCCCTCAAGCGCGAAATCGGCCCATTGGTCGGAGGAGAGAGTTGGTTGGCCTTCGACACTGCCAAGGGCTTGATGACCATCGCGCCGCAGCGGCGTGCTTCGATCGACCAGCTCTTGCTCCAGGTCTCCACGACTGGAATGTCTGCATCCCTCATTCAAGATGGCCCGGCCGATGCGATGCTCCTGCGCGTGCGCGGCCTCGACTGCAAGAACGAGGTGGCTGCGCTGACAAGGGAACTTGGGCCGCTCGTTGGTGAGGACAAGCTCGCGTTCGACACTGCGCAGGGCACCCTGACGATTGCGCCCCAGAGCCGGGCAACATTTCATCAGATCGAAGAGGCCGTCGCGCGAACGGGCATGCGAGCTGAGCCGTGGTCGCCACCGGCTATCTCTGAAGCTGCTGGACCTGCCGCCGGATGCGGATGCGCGGCGGAGGTCCACGAAGCCCTCAGCCCACCGGTCCCGACGAGTTTGCCAGGCGGCGTGGTGTATCGCATCCACGGCATGGATTGCGCCGACGAGATCGCAGCATTGAAGCGGGAGGTTGGCCCGCTCGTAGGCGAGGACAAGCTCGCGTTCGACCTCCTCAACGGCCGCATGTCGATCGACATCGCGCCTGATTCAGCGCTCGAAGCACGCATCGAGAAGGCCGTCTCGCGCGCGGGTCTGCGCGCCGAGCCTTGGAGCGAAGGCGCCACCAGCGAAGCCTCGCAGGCCGAAGAGCGCCGGAGGCGCATCCAGTCATGGCTGACGGCCGCGAGCGGCGTGCTCGCGGCGCTCGGCTTTGCGGTTCACGCCTGGCTCGGAGGGGGAGTCGCCGCGGCGTTCGAGGCCGGCGAGCACGCCGTCGGCTCGACGCCGCTGCCGAGCATGGTTCTCTATACGCTCGCAGTCCTATGCGCCGTGCGCTACGTCGCCCCCAAGGCTTGGCTCGCGGCGCGACGTGTGCGCCCCGACATGAACCTCCTGATGGTGGTTGCAGTCGCGGGTGCCATCGGCATCGGCGCCTGGTTCGAGGCTGCGACCGTCTCCTTCTTCTTCGCGCTGGCCCTCGCGCTCGAAGCCTGGAGCCTTGGCCGGGCGCGGCGCGCCGTGGCCGCCCTGATGGAGCTCGCGCCGCCGACAGCGCGCGTCAGGTTCGAAGACGGCACCGAGCGCGACGTGCCGGCGGCCGAGGTTCGAGTCGGATCGCACGTCATCATTCGTCCCGGCGACAAGCTACCGCTCGACGGTCGCGTCGCCTCCGGCGAGAGCGAGGTCAATCAGGCGCCGATCACCGGCGAGAGCGTTCCCGTGTTCAAGGCCGAGGGCGACGAGGTGTTCGCCGGCACCATCAACGGCGAAGGCGCCCTCGACGTCGTGACCACCAAGGCGGCGAACGACACCACGCTCGCGCAAATCATCCGCATGGTCGGCTCCGCGCAGAGCCGGCGCGCCCCGAGCGAACAGTGGGTCGAGAAGTTCGCGCGCGTCTACACGCCGGTCGTGATGGTTCTCGCCATTGCGGTCTTCCTTATTCCGCCTCTGCTGCTCGGTGGCGGCTGGGAGGTCTGGTTCTATCGCGCGCTTGTGCTGCTCGTGATCGCCTGCCCCTGCGCCCTTGTGATCTCGACGCCGGTGACCATCGTTGCCGCCCTCGCCGGCGCCGCGAAGCAGGGCGTCCTGGTGAAGGGCGGCGTCCATCTGGAGACGCCGGCTCGCCTGAGGGCGATCGCCATGGACAAGACCGGAACGCTCACCGAAGGGCGTCCGCGGGTGGTCGAGGTCGTGCCGCTCGGCAGCCGCAGCGAGGGTGACCTGCTTCGGTTGGCCGCAGCCCTCGAGGCGCGCAGCGAACACCCGATCGCCCGGGCCATTCTGGCGAGGGCAACAGAACGTGGCATTGTAGCTCAGCCTGCCGAGGCCGTGCAGGCCATCACCGGTCGGGGCATGACCGGCCGGGTCTCCGGACGCGAGGCCTGGCTTGGGTCGCGCCGCTACCTCGATGAACGGAAGATCGGCTCGCAGGCCATTCTGGAGCAAGCCGACTCGCTGTCCGGCGCCGGTCGCACCATCGTGGCGGTCGGCGATGGCGAGGAGGTGTGGGGGCTGATCGCCGTTGCCGATGCGGTGCGGGCGGAAGCCAAGGACATCGTCACGGCGCTGCATCGCGCTGGCATCGAAAAGGTGGTGATGCTCACGGGCGACAATCGAGCCACTGCCGAAGCCATTGCCAAGCAGACCGGCATTGATGAGGTCCGGGCGGAACTTCTACCCGGTGACAAGGTCACTGCCGTCGAGGATCTCGTGAGACGTTATGGGTCAGTCGCCATGGTCGGCGACGGGGTCAACGACGCCCCTGCGATGGGCCGTGCCAATCTCGGCATTGCCATGGGCGCGATGGGCAGCGACGCGGCAATCGAGACGGCCGACGTCGCGCTCATGTCGGACGATCTCTCGAGGCTGCCCTGGCTGGTGCGTCATTCGCGCGCGACGCTCGCCGTCATTCGGCAGAATGTCGCGTTCTCGATCGCGGTGAAGCTCCTGTTCACGGTTCTGACCGTGTTCGGTCTGGCATCGCTCTGGGGCGCCATCGCGGCTGATGTCGGCGCTTCCCTGCTGGTTGTTCTCAACGGCCTGCGCCTCCTCAACCGCGGACAGGGCGGAGCGGAGGCCGGTCCATCAGGAGGCGCCAGGGCTCCGGCCGGTGAACGCCATCAGGCAGGGATGCGACCCGCATCTGCCCACTGAAACGCATCGACGGTCGCCAAGGCATGGCGACCGTCGCCATCAGGATGTCGATGAAAACGACATGCAAGGGGAGGGAACACCGTGGCGGTAGCCTCTGTTAGAAAGCGTGCGATGTGGTTGGGCTTCGCATTCGTCCCCGCTCTTCTCGTTGATGTGGCCACGAAGTGGCTGATCGTGACGGTCGTGATGGCGCCGCCCCGCGTCATAGAGATTACGTCGTTTTTCAACCTGACGCTTGGCTTCAATCCCGGAGTCAGCTTCGGGATGTTTCAGGACTTCTTTCTTGAGCGTCCGATGGTACTGGCTGCCATCAAAGTCGCGATCGCAACCGGGCTTCTCGTCTGGGCAATGAGCACAGAGAAAGCGATCGAGGCGATCGCGCTAGGCTTGATTGCAGGTGGGGCAGCCGGAAACATCGTGGACCGCGTGCGTCAAGGCGGCGTGACCGACTTCCTGGATTTCCACCTGGGCGATTGGCACTGGCCAGCCTTCAATATGGCTGATGTGGCGATCTGCGCTGGCGTCGCGCTGCTGCTAATGGAGTCCCTACGGCCCGCGCGGCCGTCGCTCCACGTGCAAGCGTCACCGAATAACGCGGAGCGCTGATAATGGGGCCGTTGGACTTATCCCTGATTAGTCTGGCAACCGCCGTGATTGCCGGCGCAGTTTCATTTGTGTCGCCCTGTGTTCTGCCACTCGTGCCCGGCTACTTGTCCTATGTTGCTGGCGGTGCCAACGCGCCGAGTGGCGGCACCGCGATGTCCCGGCTCCAAGTCATCCGACCGGCACTCCTGTTTGTGCTCGGCTTTACGACCGTGTTTGTGCTGCTCGGGGTAAGCGCGATGGCCCTGGGTGGCGTTCTGCAACGGTTTCAGATGGAAGCCAATCTGGTCGGCGGAGCCCTTGTCGTGGTCTTCGGGTTGGCAATGACCGGACTTCTTCGCTTGCCCGCACTCATGGCGGACCATCGATGGCAGGGCCCCCGTCAGGTCCGTGGGCCGATCGGCGCCTTCCTGCTCGGCATCGCCTTTGCATTCGGCTGGACGCCATGCATCGGTCCGGTGTTGGCCTCAATCCTAACAGTCACCGCAACCTCATCAAGCAATGGTGCGATTCTTCTGGGTGCCTACGGTCTCGGGCTCGGTGTGCCCTTTCTCATCGCGGCGCTGTTTATGGGCAATGCTGCCGCCGCTCTGAAGCGCATGCGGCGAGCCGGTGCTGCTTTGAATATCGGCGCAGGTGCCGTGATGATCGGTATAGGCATTCTGATGATAACCGGGCGGCTACAGGACATCGCCATTTGGATGCTGACGACTTTCCCGTCGCTGGGCGCGATCGGTTGAGCACGAAATCTCAGAACGGCGAATTGGAGATCGAGCTTGACGCGAGAAACGTGGCCGAGCGCCGCACCTTGATATGGGTGCTCGCCATCGATTTCTTGCAAGTACTCGTTGCGGGCACCGTAGGCGTTGTCGCGGACTCAAGTGGCCTGCTCGGCGCCGCGCTCGATAACCTGGCAGACGCGGGTGTCTATGCGGTGAGTCTCTATGCGGTTGGGCGAACCGTCGCAGCCAAGTCGCGTGTCGCAGCTCTGTCTGGTGTGTTGTTGATCACCTTAGGCACAGCGCTGCTTGTCGAGGTCCTGCGCAGGTTTCTTATGGGTGCCGAGCCTATTGGCCTCGCAATGATTGCTACCGCGATCGCAAATGCTGCAACAAATCTATTCTGCTTGCGGCTATTGCGCTCGCATCGAGACCAAGGCGTTCACATGCAACCTCGTCATCAACACCAACATGCGCACCTATCACATAGAACTGCGCTCGACCGAGCGCACCTACATGGCATCGGTCTCCTGGCAGTATCCGCAGGATCAGCTCATCGCCCTGCGTCGCCAGAACGCCGAAGCGCAAGCAGCTCAGCCGGTAGCGAGCGGCGTTGATCTCGCCAACGTCAACTTCCGCTATGCGATCGAGGGCGACCGCGCGCCATGGCGGCCGCTACGCGCCTTCGACGACGGCCGCCAGGTCTTCATCGAGTTTCCGCGCGGTATCGGACAGGGCGAGATGCCGCCGCTCTTTGTCGTCGGCCCCGAGGGCAACACCTCGGAACTGGTGAACTACCGAGTCCGTGGCCGTCACATGATCGTCGACCGGCTGTTCGCCGCCGCCGAGCTTCGCTTCGGTTCCGGTGATCGCCAGAAGCGCGTCCGCATCACGCGCACCGATGGGAGGCCGGCATCGTGAGCGAGCCTGATCGCCGGAATGAGGAAGTGCCGGATGGCGAGACGCAGCCTCTGACCGGCGAGCCGGTCGGGCCTGCGCCCATGCGCCTGCGTGCCGAGCCGCCGCGCGTCACCCGGTTGTCGCGGAAGGTTCTCGCCGGCGTGGGCCTGGTCGCCAGCGTCGGGCTGGGTGGCGCGCTTATCTACGCGCTCCAGACCCGCGATGGCGGTCGGCCGAACGAGGAACTCTATTCGACAGAGAACCGCTCGACCGCCGATGGCCTTGCCGGGCTGCCACGAGACTATAGCGGTGTTCCGCAACTCGGCCCTCCGCTGCCTGGCGATCTGGGGCGACCGATCCTCAGCTCGCAGGATCGTGGCCAGCCAGTGCCCACGCCCGGCATCGCCACGCCCAATCCCGGTATCAGCCCGGAGGAGCAACGTCGGCTTCAGGAGATCGAAACGGCCCGTACCAGTCGGCTTTTCTCCGGATCGGAAAGCAGAGGCGCACCCGCTACAGCCGGAGCTGTTCCAGCGCTCCCGCCCGCGCCAGACCTGGCAAGCCTTGGCCTCGCTCCGCCACCAGCCACGCCATCAGCGCAGGATCGTCAAAGCGCATTCCTGAACGCTGCTGCCGATCGCAGGACAGTAGCGCCCGATCGTGTCGCAGCGCCGGCATCACCTAATATTCTCCAGGCCGGCGCGGTGATTTCGGCGGCGCTGATCACCGGCATCCGCTCGGACTTACCTGGCCAGATCACTGCCCAGGTGACGGAAAACATCTATGACAGCCCGACCGGCCGCATCCTCCTCGTGCCGCAGGGCACTCGCGTCATCGGCCAGTACGACAACAATGTGCAGTTCGGGCAGAGCCGCGTCCTTCTGGTCTGGAATCGGCTGATCCGTAAGCGTCGTCCCGAGCGCACCTTCATTGGCAGGGCGCGAGAGCGCAGTTTGACGATCCTGTATGGAGGATCGTTTTGTGTCTGGGCTTGACCATAGACTTGAGCCGGAGGTTGAGGTCCGGCGCTTCGAAGTGATCACCGGCGCGATGGGGCGCCGACGCTGGACGGCGGACGAGCGGGCACGGATCCTGGAAGAAACTCTCGTTCCCGGTGCCGTGGTCTCGGCGGTTGCCCGTCGCCACGGCCTGACACCGCAGCAACTGTTCACCTGGCGCCGCGAGGCTCGGAAGGCGAGCGAGACGATCCCGGCTTTCGTGCCGGCGGTAGTCGCGCCGGACCCGGTTCCCGCATCGGAGCCGTCCGCCCCACCGTCGCGGCCGAAGCGGCGGGGCCGGCAACGTCGCGCGGCGGCCATCGAGGTCGACGTCGCCGGGGTTCGGGTGATGATCGATAACGGGGCTTCGCCGGCCACCATCGCAGCGGTAATCGGCGTGCTGAAGGCCGGGTCGTGATCGGCCCGAGCGGCGCAGTCCGCGTCATGGTGGCGACGCGGCCGGTGGACTTCCGCAAGGGGGCGGAGGGGCTCGCGGCGCTGGTGCGCGAGACCATGGGCGCCGATCCGTTCTCCGGCACGGTGTACGTGTTCCGGGCCAAGCGCGCGGACCGGGTGAAGCTGGTGTTCTGGGACGGGACCGGCGTCGTGCTGGTGGCGAAGAGGCTGGAGGACGGGGAGTTCCGCTGGCCGAAGATCGAGGACGGCACCCTGCAGCTGACGGCGGCCCAGCTCCAGGCCCTGCTCGAGGGGCTCGATTGGCGGCGGGTGCATGAGGCACAGCGTACGACGACACCGGTCGCCGCCAGTTGAAGAGGCTCGCAGGGGCCAGGCGAATATGATTCTATCTTGGCCATGGCTTCGCTCTCCACCAAGCTTCCCCACGATCCCGAGACGCTCCAGGCGATGCTGATCGCGCGGGACGCGGAGATCGAGCGCCTGCGCCAGATCATCAAGGAACTACAGCGTCACCGCTTCGGACGGCGGGCGGAGAGCCTCCCCGAAGACCAGTTGCTGCTGGCTTTGGAAGAGGCGGAGCAAGTCGAAGCCGCCGGCTTCGCCGCATCCGAGGCGCAGGCGCCGGCCGAAAAGGCCGAGCGGGTCGCGAAGCGCCGGGCAAACCGCGGGGCTCTGCCCGCCCATCTGCCGCGGATCGAGACCGTGGTCGATATCGAAAGCGACATCTGCCCGTGCTGTTCCGGCAAACTGCACCGTATCGGCGAGGATGTGGCTGAGCGGCTCGACATGGTGCCCGCCCAATTCCGCGTCCTGGTGGTGCGGCGGCCGAAATATGCCTGCCGTTCCTGCGCCGACGTGGTGGTGCAGGCTCCGGCGCTGGCACGGCTGATCGAGGGCGGACTGCCGACCGAAGCGACCGTCGCTCATGTGCTCGTCTCCAAATATGCCGACCATTTGCCCCTGTATCGCCAGGCCCAGATCTACGGGCGCCAGGGCATCGCGCTCGACCGTTCGACGCTGGCGGACTGGGTCGGGCGGGCGGCCTTCCTGCTGCGGCCCGTGCATGAACGGCTGCTGGCGGTGCTGAGGGCCTCGCCCAAGCTGTTCGCCGACGAGACCACGGCGCCGGTGCTCGATCCCGGGAGAGGCCGGACCAAGACCGGGCAGCTCTTCGCCTATGCCCGTGATGACCGTCCATGGGGCGGCGCGGGTCCGCCTGTCGTCGCTTATGTCTATGCACCGGATCGCAAGGGCGAGCGGCCCATCGCCCATCTCGACGGCTTCAGCGGCATCCTGCAGGTCGACGGCTATGGCGGCTACAAAGCGCTGGCCGGACGCAACACGGTGAAGCTGGCGTTCTGCTGGGCGCATGTGCGCCGCCGCTTCTACGAGCTCGCCCAGGCAGGCCCGGCGCCGATCGCCAGTGAAGCCCTGCAGCGCATCGCCGAGCTCTATCGCCTCGAGGCTGCGATCCACGGCCGAACCCCAGATGAGCGCCGAGCCACGCGCCAAGAGAAGAGCAGGCCGATCATCGAGGCCATGGAGCCATGGCTGCGCGAGAAGCTGGCTCTGATCAGCCAGAAGACCAAGCTGGCCGAGGCGATCCGCTATGCGCTCTCGCGCTGGCAGGGGCTGACCCTGTTCCTCGATGACGGCCGCGTCGAGTTGGACAACAACATCGTCGAGCGCTCCATCCGACCCCTGGCCCTGACCCGGAAGAATGCGCTCTTCGCCGGCTCCGACGGCGGCGCCGAGCACTGGGCTGTCATCGCTTCGCTGGTCGAGACCTGCAAGCTCAACGACATCGACCCCCAGGCCTACCTCGCGGACGTCATCACCCGCATCGTCAACGGCCACCCCAACAGCCGCATCGATGACCTCATGCCATGGGCCTACCCAGCACAGCCGGTCCTCAGCAACGTGGCCTGAAGACGACGCTTACGCTGATCCTCCCGAACGGCCGCTCGATCGTGCTCGAGCGCTTGCCGGGCGCCGACGCCGAAGGGTATGCCGGCCTACAGGATGGCGTGGATTACCACTGGTGGGATCTTGCCAAGGCGGCCGGTCTGTCAACGCTACTCAGCGTCGGCGCAGAGTTGGCCGTGGACAATGATGATCGCCTGATCCAAGCGATCCGAAACGGCGGCCAGGACACCATCAATGACGCCGGCCAGCAGATCGTGCGCCGTCAGCTCAACATTGCACCGACGCTGACGATCCGCCCCGGCTTTCCGGTTCGCGTGATCGTAACGCGGGATATCGTGCTCGAACCATATGGAGGATCATGATGGCGAAGCTGAAGCTCGGTCTGATCGCCGATGACAAGCCGGTCAAAGCTACCGTGGAGCTGCCAGCAGCCCTGTATCGTGACCTTACCGCATACGCGGAAGCACTAAGCCGCGAGCAAGGCCAGACGATCTCTGATCCAGTGAAATTGATTGTGCCGATGCTTGAGCGCTTCATCTCGACCGATCGCGGCTTCTCCAAAGCCAGACAGTCATCTTCCTCGGGAAGCCGGACCTAAACATTCTAAAATACCGGATCTCCTCAAGACGTGAAGATCACTTCCCTGGTGGTGCGGACTCGCTAGTGCTGGTCGGCTAAGACGACGCTGAGTTCGAGCAACCGCTTCAGTGCCGGATTCCGGTTCGTAGCAGACCATATGACGCTGGAGCCGACCTTCTCGGCTGGGGCGCCGATCGGAACAAATACTACGCCTGGATAGATCGCCCCCAGGGTTGAATAGGTCGTCAGTGTGAGGCCAAAGCCCTTCGCCACCATATTGAGCAAATTTTCCCGACCAACCCGCTGAACCGAGATTCTCGGGCTAAATCCAGAGCCGGATAACTGCCGCATGAGATAGTCCTTGATCTCCGGTCCCGCGGCGTCGGCGCTCACCAAGAAAACTTCTTCGCGAATATCTTCCCACGCAACCTCAACGCGGCTCGCAAACAGATGTCCGTCAGGCAGCGCTACAAAGATGCCTTCGTCCCAAAGGTGCTCCGCCTCGCACCCAGGAATTTTAGGGCTTCCTGTTATAAATGCCGCATCGAGCCGCCCATTAAGAACGCCTGCCGCGTTCGCTTGCGATGCGGCCTCTTCGACCTTGACCTCGACGCGAGGGAATTTCCGACGATAGGTCCCCAGCAGATCCGACAGGAAGCCGCTCGCCAAAGAGGCCATCAACCCGATCCTCAGCTCGCCGATCTCACCGCGTCGCGTACTAGCTATATCGTTGATGGCTTGATGAAGGTGTCCCGCGCCAAATGCAGCGTCGCGCATAAAGCGCTCACCGGCAGGTGTCGGGTGCGCTCCGGTATGGTTGCGCTCGAAAAGCGGCGCACCGAGCCTGCGTTCGAGTAACTGGATGCGGCGGCTCACCGTGGATTGCGACAAATTAAGCATCGCGGCGGCGCGCCGAAAGCTCCCGTGCTCGGCAACAAGTAGCGCATACTTCAAGTAGCGGAGATCAAGCGCGAGATCGGGCACAGGACCGCGACATGTTTCGATCGAGACTACGGCCGCGGGCCTTCGGCCCGGGCCGGCGAGAGAGTAAGACCGTGGCGCAATCCGCGCCCCCATTGCGCCGGGTCATCGGAGCGAGGCTGATCGCTCCTTTTCGCTGCTGAACACCCACCGTCATGGCTGCACCTCGCCGACATCCTTCAATGCGATGGCGGTGAACCTAGGAACCACGCGAATGTATATGAGCGCGCTCAACAGCTCGACGACTGTTTGCATCACGATAACAGCCGGAAGCACCGGCACGCCACCAGGCACCGCAAATGCAAGTGGCAGCACTACCAACGAGTTCCGAGTCGCCGAACTGAAGATCACCGCCCGGCTGGCAGGCGCAGACAACCGAAAGCCTTTGGCTACGACAAGGCCGAGTATAGGCGCGATCATGGCGAACAGGACGTAGAACGGCAGAGCGCTCAATGCCGCGTCTACGGCATGGCCAACCTGGGGCATGACGGATGCCAGCACCAGAAACAGCACAAGAGCAGTGGCGGGAACCGGAAGCAACTCTAGGAAAGCGGCTGTCCGGCAAAAGGCTCGGTATCGGGGCGAGAGAAGTTGAACCACACCCGCCAGCAACAGCGGAATGGCGATCAGCCACACAAACGCATGGATCAATGGCCCCGGCTGGACGAGGTCGACAGCGGCCGCTCCCATGAACACGTTCAGATATGCTGGAAGCAGCAGCATCTGAAGGATCAGCAAAATCGGGGTGGCGGCAAGAAGCAGCCTCGCATCACCGCGTCCGAGATGCGTGAACGTGACCACGTAATCGATGCATGGCGTGAGTAAGACCAGAAGAACGGCCAACCTCAGCATCGGTTCGTTCGGAAGGAATAGGAAGATACCTGCCGCCAGCAGCGGAATAACCACAAAGTTTGCAACGATCAGCGCGCCCAGGAAGCGAATGTTTCGAAGCGCTTCTCTTAGATGTGCGAGTGGCACCTGCAGAAAGGTAACAAATAGCATTAATGCGAGCGCCGGATTGATCGTCGGCTCAAGTGAAGCGCTATTAGGAAATACCAGACCGACGAGCGCCCCGATGAGGATCGCCGCGAAATAAATCCAAACCTGAAAGCCTTCTAGATGCTCCTTGAACCTTGTCACTCACGCAATCCCTTCACTCATAACACCATCTCCAACCACACCTATCGCCAGACATGGCGTCAGAGCAGGCCTCGATCCATCACGGATCGCCACAGCCCAAATCGACTCACCAGAGCAAATTGGAGCGCAAGCGGGCGGCGCGTGGCTATCTTGCCAACGCTCCACCAATCTCTAGCGGGATCATACAATCTCAAGTAACTTTAGATTCAAGTGTTTTTTCGAGGCGGAGGTTTCGCGATGTCAGGTATGAAAATTGGCGAACTCTCCAAGCGCGCCGTCACCAATGTTCCGACGATCCGCTACTACGAAGAAATCGGATTGCTGCCGGAACCGAGCCGCAGCACCGGCGGCCATCGAAGCTACGGTGACGCGGACGTGGAAAGGCTGTCCTTTATTCGACGCTGCCGGGATTTCGGATTTTCTATCGATCAAGTGAGATCGCTTGTAGTTCTCGTTAAGGATCAAAAGGTCTCATGCATTGGCGCGCGAGACATCGTCCAGGCACACTTGGAAACGGTTCGGAAAAAGTTGTTGGAGTTAAAAGACTTAGAGAATGCAATCGCGAGCTTTGTCACAAACTGTAATGCGACATGCCTTGGAGGCTCAGGCCCCGAATGTGTGATCATGGAGGAGTTGCAGCGCCCGTTGCGTACTGCGCCGCCATCTTCACGCTCCAAAAGAGCGAAACAATGACGTAGATTCAACCAGCGTCGAAGGGGAAGACGATTAGTTGGGCTTAGGCCCTGGGCCATTTAGCCACAACAGCGCGATGATGTTGCGCTAGCTAGATCCTCTAGAATCGCGCAGTCAGGCCCCGGTCCTCCTGCACACTCGGCGTCGCAGGTCGCCACGAAGCCGGCGATGCTCTTCTCAAGCTCGCGCAACTCCATGAGCTTTGCGCGGACAGCCATGAGATGAACGTGCGCGGCGTCGCGAGCCTCCATACAGGACCGCGACCGATCTTCGACCAGCGACACGAGCATACGCACCTGCTCGATTGGAAATCCAAACTCTCGACAGCGTCGAATGAACGTCAGGCGGCTGACATCGTCATCGCCATAGCGACGCTGATTTCCTTCCTGTCGATCCGGCCGGCGGAGCAACCCGATTTCTTCGTAGTAGCGGATCGTGGGGGTGTTCGTGCCCGTCCGTTCGGCGAGTGCGCCAATCTTATAACCCGGCATCATGCCTCTCGAAATTTTTGCTCTTGAACTTCAAGTTACTTGAAGGAGTATCTACGCGCCAGTCCTCGTTTTCGAAAGGCTGGAGACTATGAAAACAACAATGAAGGTCGGGGGTGGCCTACTGGCCGCATGTGCCCTGTGCTGCGCCGCCACCATATTGCCAGCGATCCTCGCGGGTACTGGTTTGGTGGCGATGGGCGGTGCTGCCTGGGCATGGGGTGGTGGTGCAGCCGTCCTTGCAATCGCAGCAGCAAGCGGGGCCATTTACATTGCACAACGCAAGCACTCGCCGACCCCAGCCAGAACGAACGCCAGAAACCTGATCGCGGCGGCGCGTAGCCAAACATGCGGCTGCGGACCCACCGGACAGACGGACGCCGCAATAGCCTGCACCTTGGGCGCGAACGACTTCAAGACTCGCGCGGGCGAAATCCGGGATCTAGCCAGGCGCTCACTCCGGCACGCAGTCAGAAAGCCGCTTTCGCTCACCCTGACCTACGGCATCGAAGCTGCCGACGAAGTTCGCAAGCTCGTCGCGAAGGAAAGTGAATGCTGTCCGTTCCTGACCTTCGGAGTCAGGGAGACGGCAGACGCCATTGAAGTCGCGATCCTGGCGCCAGCCGCCGCCGCCGAGGCTGCCGACGCGCTGTTCGACCACTTCGCACCAGAACTTGCAGCATCAAAGAACAAGGAGATCGCATGATGCACCGTCGACACTTTCTCGCGCTCGCGGCGGCAGGAGCCGTAGCCGCCACGGCCAAAACGGCACTTGCGGCCGCCGCTTCGCTCCAAGCGATTGAGGCTGCAATTGCGTCGGGCAAGCCGCTTCTTACCCATGTGACCGCGCCGTGGTGTGGCACCTGCAGACGGCAGAAGCCGATCGTCGCCGAACTGCTCGCCAAGCCAGAGTTTAGGACACTGACGAAGATCGATGTCGACTTCGACAGCCAAAGGGAAGTCCTGTCGAAGTTCCGGGTGCAAACGCAGGCGACCATGCTTGTCTTCAAGAATGGCAAGGAGGTCGGTCGTTCAATTGGCGAGACGAACCCCGAAGCCCTTGCGACCTTTTTCAAGCAGGCGCTTTGACTATGGTGCTAGCGTTCCTGGCAGGCGTCCTTTCGATCCTATCACCCTGCGTGCTTCCCCTGATCCCGGTCGTTCTGACCGGGGCCATCGCCCAGCACCGCCTCGCACCACTGTGTCTTGCAGTCGGCGTCGCGCTATCATTCACGACGATAGGACTTTTCGTGGCGACAGTGGGATTCTCGATCGGACTGGACATGAACGCCTTTCGCTCCGCCGCCGCAGTGCTGCTGCTGATCGTTGGTGTGACCCTCGTAGTTCCCCGCTTCCAGGCTGGGTTCGCAGTGGCGGCCGGGCCGGTGAGCGGCTGGGTTCAAGAGCGCTTCGGCGGCTTCTCTACTACAGGAGTGTCCGGCCAATTCGGTGTGGGACTTCTGCTTGGCGCTGTATGGACCCCATGCGTAGGACCGACCCTCGGCGCAGCCTCAGTGATGGCGGCGCGCGGGGAAAATCTCGGCTCGGTCGCCCTTACCATGCTTGCCTTTGGGGTCGGTACGTCCGTGCCGTTGCTCTTACTTGCAACAATGTCGCGAGAAGCTCTTCTTCGCTGGCGCGGTAAAATGCTGGCCGCATCGACGACGCTCAAGACCGTGCTGGGAGCATTGCTGGTTCTGGCCGGATTGCTGACGCTGTCAGGCCTTGATCGTGCGATACAGGTCGCGCTGGAAGACATGATGCCCGCGTGGCTTCTGAATGCGGCGACTAGCCTCTGACACAAGCCCCTGCGATGCC
Organism: Roseixanthobacter liquoris; assembly: GCF_043195135.2. Taxonomy (NCBI): domain Bacteria; kingdom Pseudomonadati; phylum Pseudomonadota; class Alphaproteobacteria; order Hyphomicrobiales; family Xanthobacteraceae; genus Roseixanthobacter; species Roseixanthobacter liquoris. The sequence goes on along the minus strand of NZ_JBAFWP020000002.1, from coordinate 9,333 downwards.
GTAGCTCACGACCGGGACCAGCCGTGCGAGCATGGCTTCCCCAGCGGAGTACATCTCCAGCCGGCGCAGTGGATCGGGTCGAGCGAACATCGCTCTGCGGACACTGTTGGGTTCGCGACCTTGATGAAGGTGTTGGTTTGGTTGTGGCCAACGGGTGGCGGCATTGCTCAACCAGCGCAGCAGGACAGCTTGGCGACGTCCTTGCCGAACGACAGCGCCGCGAGCTTCAGACCCTCGACGGTGGTGAGATACGGAAAGATCGTATCGGCGAGGTCGTCGACGGTGAGGCCCTGCCGGATCGCGAGCGCCGCGGTCTGGATGCTGTCAGCCCCTTCCGGCGCGAGGATATGCGCGCCAAGCAGCCGACCGCTGCCGGCGTCGGCCACGAGCTTGATGAGCCCACGAGTGTCGCGAGCGGCGAGCGCGCGGGGCACCTGGTCGAGACCGATCGTCGAGACACGGACGGCATGCCCGGCCGCGCGCGCCGCGGCCTCGGTCAGGCCGACGCTCGCCACTTGCGGGTCGGTGAACACGATGGCCGGCATGGCGCTGTTGTCGTAGCGCAGGTTGTCGCCATTGAGAGCGTTCTTGGCCGCGAGCTTGGCGCCATAGGCGGCCATGTAGACGAACTGGTCGCGGCCGGTGACGTCGCCGGCAGCATAGATGCCGGCGATGGTGGTGCGCATGCGGTCGTCGACGACGATGCCGCCCTTCGGCGAGACGGCGATCCCGTACTCGGCAAGCCCAAGACCTTCAATGTTGGGCGCGCGCCCGGTGGTGATCAGCACCTGATCGGCGTCGATCGTCGTGTTCTGGCGGTCGCGCGAAACATCGAGCGAAATGCCGATCTCGGTCTTGCGGATCGCACGGTAGGCGATGCCGGAGACCACGGTGATCCCTTCGTCCTCAAAATATCCCGTCAGCGCCGCGCCGATTTCTGGCTCGGCTTCGGGGAGAAGACGAGACCGGCAGACGAGCGTCACCTTGACGCCGGCGCGGGCAAACATCTGGGCGAGCTCCGCCCCGATATAGCCGCCGCCGATGACGAGCAACGATCGCGGCAGCTCCTCGAGGTCGAGCGCCGTCGTGCTGGTCAGATACGGTACCGCCTCGATGCCAGGGATGGCGGGCACCGCTGGCCGCGCGCCGGTCGCGATGATGATCTTGCCGGCGGGAATACGCGCGCCTTTCACCTCGATGCCGCCGTTTACGAGTCGCGCCGCGCCCTCGCGATAGGCGATGCCGTTATAGGCTGGCAGCAGGTCGGCATATTTGGCCTGGCGCAGTTCGGAAACGAGCGCATCCTTCTGACGAACGGTTCCGCGCCAGTTGGTCAGTTCGGCTTCGGCCGCGATGCCGGCAAAGCGCGCCGCCACGCGAGCGTTGTGGAGCGTCTCGGCGGCGCGGATCAGGGTCTTCGATGGCACGCATCCGATATTGACGCAGGTGCCGCCGATGGTGCCGCTGCCGACGAGAGCCACTTGTGCGCCCTGATCGGCGGCCGTGATTGAAGCCGAGAAGCCGGCCGAGCCGGCGCCGATGACAACGAGATCGTAGGTGCCACCATTGCGACCGTTCGCGCGGAACGGGCTGTCTGCTAATGAGCCGATCGTCGATGTCGAGCCGGCCGACGGTCGCGGCACCGCATCAAGGCCCGCAAGACTCGGCCCGAAGAGAGCCCGACCGGCCTCCAGGCCTTCCTCGATCGACAGCCGAAATCCGAGCTCGTCCGGAGCCTGTTCACGGCGCCAGGCAGAGAGATGGTCGTCAGAGCAGAAGAAGGCGGTCGTCGCGCACAGCGAGTCTGCGGCGCAAGCGCCTTCATAGCGGACGCTTTGCCACAATACCGCGGTCCGCGGCTCGATCTGGGCCAGCGCCCGTCCTTGGTCGCGCGTGGCGATCCGGATCGGCGCGCCACAGTGGCGGCAGCGCGAGGCTATTGCGATGTCGCGAGCGGTCATGGCGCCGATGCCGAGCGCGTCGACCGCGCACATGGCGTTGAGAACACGTCGGTCCAGTGTGACCCGGTGGCCTGTGTCCCGGTCGGTGAAGGGATAGGCACCGACGATCCGCTCGCCGTCGAGAACGAGCAGGTCGCGACGGCGGAGCTCTTCGAGCAGAGCCTGGATCGCCGTCTCATTCACTCCCGCACGCTCGGCGAGCGCGTCTGGAGTCGGGGCTCGACCATCTTCCGCATAGAGCTGCAGCAGCGCGACGCGAACTCGGTCCGTGGCGGTGTCATAGCCGCTCCAGCGGTCGAACACATGGTCGGAGCCGACCATGGCCAGCAGGGCGTCTTGGACCGCCGGCGATGTGATCACGGACCAGTCCGGAAACGTCACGTTTGGCCGCACCGGGTAACTCGGCAGTGTCGCGGCTTCCGAAGCCACAGCCTTGTTCCGAGGCGAGGACGATGCGCAGCAATCGTTCATGGCTTCACGCCTTCCTTGTGAATCTTCATCTCGCAGCCCGCAACCCTTGCCCGGCGATGATGGATGCCCCACGCGGCGAGACCGAGGCCCGCGACCATCAGAGGAAGCACCACCAGACCCGCACCTGCCAGCCACGCGCCAAGGCCGGCCAAGGGCAGGCCCACGGCGAGGAACGGCGCTGCGCAGCAGATCGCGGCGAGAATGGCGCCAACCATGCCTGCACGGACCAGGGCGCGGTCACTCATCTCAACTGCCCTGTTGCATAAGATGGGCCGGATAGCCGGCATTGATGCTGGCGGTGGCGATGGCGGCTGGGTTCGTCTTCGTGTCATCGTAGGTCACGGTCGCGGTCTTGGCTTGGAACGAGACGGCGACCTTCGCGACGCCGGGGACCGCCGCGATCGAGCTCTTCACGATATAGGGACATGAGGCGCAGGTCATGTTGTCGACGGCGAAGGTGACGGTGCGCTCGCCGGCCCAGGCGGCCGGAGCCAACATCATCGAGATGACCAGAGCGAACGCGCTCAAATACTTGTTCATGGGTCGGGTCTCCTTTTTGGTGTCAGGCGCGAAGCAACAGTGGGGCGACGTAGTCGAAAGCAAACGCGGCGATCACGAGCATAGTCGCGATCCAGAGCGCGAGCTGCACGAGGCGGCTGGGAATGGGGCGCGCGCAGCCTGCGCCGTCGGCGCAGGCTCGCCGTGGCTTCCAGTAGACGAGATAGAAGCCGTATCCGAGAAGGCCTGCCGTTCCGGCGACGAAGATCGGCTTGTAGGGTGCAAGCGCCGTCAGATTGCCGATCCAAGCGCCGCCAATGCCGAGGCTGAACAGGATCAGCGGCACGACGCAGCAGGACGAGGCGGCGAGCGCGCCGAGAATGCCGCCGACGGCGATCAAGCGCTGCCGTCCGACCTCGCCCCGTTCCGACGCAGAGAGATTGGCCGCAGCGGGCGCTGCGTCTGCTGTTTCCGATCGTGATACAACCATGTCCGACCTCTCTTCCCTTGCCGAAATCCCAAGCGTGCCGTAGCATGCGGTCTGTAGTCACTACAGGGTCAAGAGGTTTTTTGCGATGCGCGATAACGCTCTGGTAAAGGGAAAGGGCTTACAGCGGTCCGAGCTCGCCGAGCGGACGGGCTGCAACCTGGAGACCGTCCGCTACTACGAGAAAGTCGGCCTTCTGCCCGAGCCGCCACGCACGACCAGCGGCTATCGCAGCTACGACACGACGCACGAGCGGCGCCTTCGCTTCGTCCTGCGGGCGCGCGAGCTTGGCTTCTCTCTTGACGAGATCCGCGAACTCTTGCGTCTCGTCGACGAGCGCGACCAACCTTGCGCAGAGGCGCGCGCTGTCGCTGCCGCTCATCTTGACGACGTGCGTGCGAAGATCGCCGATCTGAAACGCATGGAGCGGGTGTTGAAGGACGTGGTCGCGCAATGTGCGGACGGGACGTTGCCGGAATGCCCGTTGATAGAGACGCTATTCCGGAAGGAGGCGATATCGGATCAAGCCGCCTCGCGGTCGGCGGCTCGATAGAGTCCGTAGCCAACTTTGACGAGCAGACCTTCGCCACACATCCGGCTCAGGTAACAGCGGGGAATACCGATGTTCGTGAGATCGCGCGTTCGCACTATCCCTCGCTTTCGGACAAGCGCGACCGCGCGATCCCGAAGCGATGGCGGCGGCCCGCCTGCGAGGCGTAGTGCTTCCGCGCGGTCCCGGTCACGTTTTCGCATTTTCTGCGGCTGTGGCGTGTCCAATCGTAGTGCTACGGCGAATTCGTAATTCGCATTTTCGTCGACCCCGGGGAGCCAATCTCCGCGACGAGTTCCTCGCGTGCCCTCTCGGAGCGATCCTTCGCGTAGCGGCTGAGATCTCGGCCGACGCGGCGAGGATCCGCCGTCCAATGCACAGTTTCATGGCTGAGCACGGCGACGTAGGAGGCCGCATCGCGGAACGTCTCGAACGGGGGCATCTGGATATGGTCGGTCGAGGGCGAGTAGAATGCCTGCGAGCCACCATGCCGGATCGCAGCGCCGGTGTGGACGAAGAAGCGATCAGCATGCTCGATCCGCTCGACGGGATCGAGAGCCGGCGACGGCCGGTGATAAAAGTGCTCCGGCAAACCCTCAACCTGGTCGACGTTGAACACGCTATACGCCTTGAGGAATGGCACATCCCGCTCGACCTCCTCACCATGGCCGTCGGTCTCGGTTTTCGTGAACCGGCTCGCATAGATGACCATCGCCGCCGTCTCGCCCTTGCGGACGTGTGCGCCGAGTTCGTTTGCCTGCCTGAAGGTCATCCAGATGGGAGACGCAAAGCCCCGCGCCACGCCTTCCGACCACAGCAGCAGGACATTCATGCCCGTATAAGGCTCGCCGTTGTGGCGCAGCGGTCGGGTGATCCGGCCGGTGGTGTTCGCCGCGCTCCACGGCCGCACCCAGGGGCGAACGCCCTTCTCCAGCTCCGCGACGATGCGCTCGGTGATGCGCGCATAGATGTCCGCGCGCCGTCCTTCTTCCTTCCTGCTCATTTTCCTGAATCTCCGGTACCGGAGCCGCACCCGTTGCGGCCCGTCGCGGGGTCCGAGGCCGGGGATTCAAGGGAACGGCGCACCCAGGGGGCCGCAACGAAGTGAAGGGCGGCGAAGCCGATGCGCCGGCTCCTGGCCCCGGCAGGACCAACACCGGGACGGGCCGCAAGGGCGCGCCGTTGCCCGCCTCCTGTTCCGAATGGGCTCTCCGGAGAGGCGCGACATGCGAATAGGCCGGCCTCTTGCGAGACCGGCCCTGGCACACCTGCGAAATAATAAAGGGCGGGGCCGAAGCCCCGCCCGAGGCGGCTCAGCCGAAAGCCGCCATCTGAAGCGCAGCGGCCTTGCGGCGGACGCTCTGGCCTGTCGTCTCAGCCACGCGCTCGAACGGCTTCCAGCACTCACCGACGACGCGTTCGTAGGCGGCGACGGCGCCCTCGGCAGCCATGCAGAGGGCATGAGACTGGAGGCCCATATCGGCGGCGAACTCGCGCTTGCGCTGCGCCGCGCTGTCGAAGCCGACGGGACCATCGAGGTCCTCATCCCGGGTGTCGTTGGCGGACTTGGCGGTGGCATCCCGGGCTTCTGTGACGGACCGGGTGTAGAACTGCCCTGCCCCGTACGCGGAACCGACGAACGCCCCGACGATGCGCTGGAGATGGATCTGCATCGCGCGCTCGCCGAGGCCCTCGCCGAGGCTCTCCGCGGTCTCGACGATCAGGCGTTCATGGATCTCGCGGATGCCCTCGCTGTCGAGGACGGCAAGGCCGAAGCTCTCGGAGATCAGTGCGGCCTGGGTGGCGTTTGGGCAGGCGAGGCGGACCATTTCGAGGCTGGTGCCCTTGCGGAGCGGAACGACACGGGCGGGCGAACGGGAAGCGACGATCTTGGCCATGGAATGTCCTTTCTTCGGATGCTCCCGGGGCTCGAACCGGCACCCTGCCGATCTGCCCTTCGGGTGCGGTCGAGAGAAACCGGCGAATGCCGGAGGCTTCCGGGTCCGGCCTCGCCAAAGCGAGCAGAGATGGCCTGCGGACAAGCAGGGCTTCCAGCCCTCGCGCGGGACGCTGGCCCGATCTGCCGAGCGCGACGATGCCGGCCGCTCTGCGGCGCGAAGCGGCCTTGAAACCTCTGGCCGCCGGTTTACGACCGCAGCAAAACCCGAGGGGGTGATCGGCGGCGCCGGACCTCCCGGTGCCGGAAGCAACCGGAAAAAGGCCCTGGCCGGCCAGGCTTCCTGATGGCCTATGTCAATCAACCTGCGTGCGCACGGGCCTGAGAACGTGCGCCAACCTTAATCGGACATCCACGTCCTCCGTTTCAAGACATTGAAAGCGAAGCCACCGCCGGCAAGCGTCGGCGGTGGGTCGTCACTGGAAAAAGGATGACGGGCGCGACTATTCCGCCGCTTCGCGGAAAGCGCCCCGTTCTGAGGTGGGATCTCCGTAGCCCTCGTCGTGATCATAGGCGTCCGGGTCCACGGCCCGATCCGCAGGATCGCCGCCCTCGCCCGCCTCATGCTTCACCAGCCAGTTGGCGAGCTTCTCCGCGTCCGGCGCGAACAGCGCGGTGGGGTGGACAAACCTCTCCTCCTTAAGGTGCTCGACCAGGGCGGCGCGCGTGTCCTTCACCTTTTGCCGAGGCAGGACCGAGGTGTCTTTGCACGAGCCCTCAAGGGCGGCGCGCGACAGGCAGGAGAGGAACTCCTCCGTGCCCATGTTCACCAGGAAGCTGTCGGCGCCGATGGCATCGCCGGCGATCCGGGCAACAATGCCGGAATCGGTGCGGTTCTCCCGGCAAGACAGCACGTCGATGAGGACGCCCCGGGCCACCTGCTGCAGCGTCTCGCGGTCGAACGCGAGCTTGCCGTCCTCTCCGAGCAACTGAGTGGCGTGGCGATCCATCCGGGCATAGCCATAGACGTCGCCCGAGGCTCCGGAGGCGACGGAGATGTTGCGTCCGGCGAAGGCGAGGACGAGCAGCGCGAGCAGCGTGTCGTTCTCGATCGGCGCGCGGGCGAGCGCCTCGTGCAGCGCGTCGGTCCGGAAGTCGCCGATCATCTCGATGCCCTTGCGGGTCACATCCGGGCGAAGCTTGGGAACGCCGATGCCACCGTCTCCTCCGAGGCCGGTGGCATCGCCGCCCTTGCCCGTCACCTTCTTGGGCTCGGGCATCCGATAGTGGACGGTCTGCACCTTGCCCTCGCGATCGAGGAACATAGCCGCATGGTCAGACCTGCCGGGCTTGCCATAGACCCGCTCGGCCTTGGGGGGCAGCTTCGCGCGTCCCCAGGTGTCGGCTTCGACGATGATTCCGCGCTTCGGCAGGTGGCTCGCCATCCACTCCTGCTGGGCGCCGAGGAAGGCCTCGACGTCCGTCGTATAGCGGCTGTCCTCATCCGCCGAAGCGAACAGGTCCTCGACCCACTGCAGTCCGTAAGCCTGCGCAAGATCCTCGCCGAAGCTGGCGTCTCTCGCGTACATGCGGGTCTTTTCGAGGCCGTTCGCCACGTTGTACCAGGCGACCTGGGGGTCGGCTTTCGATGGCTTGTGCTTCTTCCAGACCTCCTTCTGATCCTCCAGCGAGGCCGCAGCGATGGTGCGCAGCTGCTTCTCGTTCGGCATGTCGCCCTTCGCCATGTGATCGAGCATGGCCGGCAGGACGTTTGCGAGCAGACGCAGCTTCCTGATCTGGCGCACCGGCAGGGCGAGCGCGACGCCGATCGCCTCCTCGGTCCAGGTGAGCGCGACCAAGCGCTCGATGGCCCGCCACTGGTCGATGGGGTTGAGCGGCTCGCGGGCAATGTTCTCGACCATGGAGCGCATGGCGCCATTGTCGCTGGCGGCCTCATCGACGAGGACGTCGATCTCCTCGAGACCGGCGGCGATCGCCTGCTTCACGCGGCGATGACCGGAGTTGATGACGTATCCGTTGCCGCCACCGGCCTCCGGCGCGATGACGGGCGGCTGAACGATGCCCAGCGCCTTGATCGTCGCCAGCAGCAGGGTGTCCGCCTGCGGCGAGGATTTCGTCCGGCGCGAGCGGTCGGGATTTTCCTTCAGCGCACGCGGATCTATTTTCATGAGATGCATGGGGTGTTCCTTCGCGGGGTTCCGGGGCACCGCCTCCGGCGGTCCCTTTCTCGTCTTCTTCCCGAAGACATCCCCGGGCCCGCGGGGCGGGCGGCCCGGCACAACTGCGGCTGAGTATCCCCGCCCGGCAGGACGAGCGGGGCCAGAGCCCCGTGAAGGACGACGGGTTGGGATCGCGCGCGCCGCGGTTGCGCGTCAGCGGTGCCGGTCCGGCCGCTCTGCGAGCGGGATTTTCCCTCCTTTTTCCCTCCCCATTGAAATCCACTCATTCTGACGCCATATTGCGTCAGAATGTTTGGCAAAGTGATGGGTGAACATCATGGGCCTCGCCCAGTACGCGGATGACGGGATTTTCGCGCCGCGAAAGATCGCGGATGTCCTCCGCACGACCAGCGAGGAGGTCGCGCGCACGGCTGGTCTCGGAAGGGATGCGATCCAGCGCAAGGACCGGATTCGGTCCAGCCGCACGCAGCGGCGCCTGCGGGAAATGATCGAAGTGATCAACAAGGTGGAGCCGCGCTTCGGCTCGGCCCTGATGGCTTATGCTTGGTACCGCTCGGAACCCCTGCCCGGCTTTTCGGGCCAGACGGCCATGCAGCTCGTGCGCAGCGGGCGCGCCGATGACGTGCTCGACTATATCGACGCGGTCGACGCCGGCGTGCACGTTTAGCCCGTGTCGATCTCCTACGACGGCAAGCTCTACCGGGCGCTCAATCCGGTCTATGCGCGCGACCCGCTGTCAGGTCGCGGCGCCGCGCTTCATGGCGGCCGCTTCAATCCGAAAGGCGTGCCGGCACTCTATGCATCCTTGTCGGTGATGACAGCGCTCAGGGAAGCAAACCAGGTTGGCAACCTCCAACCGACGACGCTCGTCTCCTATGATGCGGAAATCAGCGTCGTGTTCGATGGCCGGGACAAAGCCGCGCTCGCTGCCGAGGGCATGGATGCCGCCACTCTCGCGGACACGACGTGGCGCGACGAGATGAAGACAAGCGGCGAGGCGAGAACGCAGGCTTTCGCGCGCCGGCTGATGACCGCGGGCTACCATGCCCTGCTTGTGAGAAGCTTCGCCCCGGGCGCTGCCTCCGATGATCTCAACCTCGTGCTCTGGAGATGGGGTGCAAGCCCCCCATCCCGGCTCGTGCTGATCGATGACGAAGGCCGCCTCTCCCGATAAGTCGTCAGGCAGCGTGGCGCGTGGCCAGCCCGACGTCCGGCCATGATGACTGCGCAACCCGGCCTACGGCCGGGCGACGCGGATCAGTCGGAAT
>NZ_CM195537.1:4697500-4845297 GCF_043195135.2 Roseixanthobacter liquoris | reverse complement strand
GATTCCACCGTGGCGGCGGTCGCCGCGGTCCAGATCCTCATCATCGGCGCGCTGCTCCTGGTCAGCGACCGCTACGCACGCTTGGCCCGCGCCTTCTAGGGGCCGGCCATGGGAAACGGGTGAGCCATGTCCGACGTCGTCCTTCAGTCCATCGTCAAGCGCTACGAGACCATGCTTGCGGTGGACAATGTCTCGCTGAACATCCGCCAAGGCGAGCTGGTGGCGCTGCTCGGCCCCTCGGGCTGCGGCAAGACGACGATCCTGCGCATGATCGCGGGCTTCGTGCCGGTGAGCGAAGGGCGCATCACGGTGGGCGGGCGCGATCTCACCCGCCTGCCGCCGGCCAAGCGCAACATGGGCTTCGGGTTCCAGAACTACGCCCTGTTTCCGCACATGAGCGTGGCGCAGAACGTCGCTTTCGGGCTGGAGATGCGCAAGCTGCCCAAGGCCGATATCGCGAGCAAGGTGAAGGTGGCGCTGGACCGGGTGCGCCTCGGGCACCTCGCCGAGCGCCTGCCCAAGCAATTGTCCGGCGGCCAGCAGCAGCGCGTGGCGCTGGCCCGCGCTTTGGTGATCGAGCCGGACGTGTTGCTGCTGGACGAGCCGCTCTCCAATCTCGACGCGCAATTGCGCAACGACATGAAGCTGGAAATCCGCGAGATCCAGCATTCGCTGGGCATCACCACCATTTTCGTCACCCATGACCAGGACGAGGCGCTTTCCGTGGCCGACCGGGTGGTGGTGATGCGCGCGGGGCGCATCGAGCAGGAGGGCACGCCGGACGAGGTGTTCGCCCATCCGCGATCCCAGTTCGTCGCCGAATTCATGGGCGTCACCAATCTGCTCCAGGGCCGGAGCGAAGGCGCGGACCGGTTCCGCCTCGCCAGCGGCGAGGTGGTGGCGGTGCCCGCCGCGAGCCCGGCCGTGGGTGATTTCGCCATTGCGGTGCGGCCGGAGAGCGTGAGCCTCAATGCCGGCGACCCGCTCGCCCGCAACGCCCTGTTCGCGCAGATCGACCTTGCCACCTATCGCGGCCTCGTCATCGACTACCGGCTGAAGACCGCGAGCGGCCTCACGGTGATCGCCCGCCGTCCCTCGCCCGCCGTGGGCGGCCCGGCGCCGCTCGCGGCCGGGGAGACGGTGCAGATGTCCTGGCGTCCCGAGGCGGGCGTCCTGGTGCCGCTCTAGGCGCGCCGCGTCTCGATTTTCCAGCCTTCGTTCACGAGGAACAGCATCTTGTCCCAGCTTCACGACTCGCTCGTCGTCATCGACGGGCTCATCATTTCCGATTTCAGCCGGCCGGTGTTCGAGGACATGCGCAAGGGCGGGCTCACCGCCGCCAATTGCACCTGCTGCGTGTGGGAGAATTTCACCGAGACCATGCGCAACATCGCGAAATGGAAGGAGAATTTTCGCGCGAACGCCGACATCATCACCCAGGTCTACACCACGGACGATATCCTGCGGGCCAAGGCGGAGAACAAGACCGGCATCATTCTCGGCTGGCAGAACACCTCCGGCATCGAGGACCATATCGAATATCTTGAGCTGTTCCACGAGTTGGGGATCCGCATCATCCAGATGACCTACAACACGCAGAACTGGGTCGGTTCCGGCTGCTATGAGGGCACCGACAGCGGCCTCTCCGACTTCGGCCACGACGTGGTGGCGGAGATGAACCGGCTGGGCATCCTGTGTGATCTCTCCCATGTGGGCCCGAAGACCTCGGAAGACGTGATCCTCGCGTCCAAGCAGCGCGTCGCCTATTCCCATTGCCTGCCGTCGGGCCTCAAGGCGCACAAGCGCAACAAGAGCGACGAACAATTGCGCTTCATCGCCGACAAGGGCGGCTTCATCGGCGTCACCATGTTCCCGCCCTTCCTGAAGAAGGGGCCGGAGGCGAAGGTGGGCGATTATGTCGAGGCGATGGAATACATCATCAACATCGCGGGCGAGGATATCGTCGGCGTCGGGACCGATTTCACCCAGGGCTACGGCCAGCCGTTCTTCGACTGGATCACCCACGACAAGGGGTTCGGCCGCAAGCTCACGGACTTCGGCGCGGTGATCAATCCGGAAGGCTTCCGCGAGATCGGCGATTTCCCCAATCTCACCGCCGCCATGGAGCAGCGCGGCTGGAGCACGGCGCGCATCGAGAAGGTGATGGGCGGCAACTGGCTGCAATTGCTGAAGGACGTGTGGGGCAGTTAAGCCTCGCACGCCGTCCTCCCGCCGCGCGCTGAACGAGACGAGACAAGAGACGCGATATGGCCAAGCCGGAAGTCGAAATCGACGTGGACCCGCAAACCGGGCGCTGGTTCGTGGACCAGATGCCCATGATCCTGGTGCCCCAGCACTTCTACAACAACAACCACTTCGCCATCGAAGCGGCGCTGGGGGCGGAGGCGTTCGACGCGGCGCTGGCGCCGGCGGGGCACACCTCGGCCTATGTGTGGTGCGAGACGCAGAGCAAGGTCTATGGCCTGGAAGGGGTGGACGTGTTCGCCCATTACATGAAGCGCCTGTCGCAGCGCGGATGGGGGCTGTTCTCCATCCTTGCCATCGATCCCGCGGCGGGCACGGCGACCATCCGGCTCGACCATTCGTCCTTCATCACGGAGGCGACGCGCGGGGCCGGGCGCAAGCTCTGCTACATGTTCGCGCCCTGGCTCGCGGGGGCGCTGGAATTCGTGTGCGCCCAGCAAGGTGCGCCCCGCACGCTCGCCGCGCGCGAGGTGCAATGCGCCGCCGAGGGGCACGACTTCTGCCTGTTCGAGGTGACGCCGGCGGCGTGAGATCGCCCGCGCGGCCGGGGATCGGCGCGCCCGAGCGTCAGCCCTTCTTCTTCGGCATGGTGACGGGGGTGAGCAGGCCCTTCGTCATCAGGCTGCCGGTCGCGGCCGGGGCGGCGAGCTTCACGGCCTTGGGCTTGCGGACTTCCCGGCTGCTGCGTTTCTGGGATTTGGCCATGGGGCTCTCCTGCGTTTTCAAAACGTCTGTCGGAGCGAAAAAAAGCCCCGCGACCTTGGGAAAGGTGCGGGGCCCTCAGGCGCGAAGCGCCTGTTCAGGCATCATGCGGTCGCGGGGGAAACGAAGAGCCGCCAGTACATCCGTGGTCGGTGTCTTCTCATCCGCGAAACGTCGGCCGGCGGGCAGAACCGCGCCGGGCCACGCTGCAATCAGTCCAGAATCGTGAGCTTGTCGGCGGACATCTTGCCGCTCTTGCGGTCGGGGACGAGCTCGAAGCCGACCTTCTGGCCTTCCTGAAGGTCGCCGAGACCCGAGCGCTCGACGGCGCTGATATGCACGAAGGCATCGCTGCCGCCATCGTCAGGCGCGATGAATCCGAAGCCCTTTTGAGCGTTAAACCACTTCACGGTTCCCGTAGACATGGGAATCCCTCTTCATAAACATAGTGTTGCTGGCCCGCGCCAAAGGTCGCGTGCTGTCGAAATCGCATTTTCAGGCAAGAAGAGTTTTAGTTCGGCGCGGAATTTAATCGGCGCAAAGCCAAGTCATCTGGCTGTCTATCGACAAGCTGAATATAGACCCTTGCCGGGAAAACACAAGGGCAATGAAAAAATCAATCTGGCGAGCGCCCGGCGCTCACACGGCGAGGGTGCGATAGTCGCCGTCCCAATAGGCCAGCGGCGCGCCGGTCTCCGCGATGCGCGCGCGCACCACGCGGCCGAGCAGGATCACATGGGAATGGCGTTCGATCGCCTCTTCCAGCTCGCAATCGAACGCGGCGAGGGCATCCTCCAGCACCGGCGCCCCGGTCTCGAGCCGGGTCCAGCGCGCGCCCGCATAGCGCGCGGCCCCCTTCATGCCGTCCTTGCCGGCGAATTGCTCGGCGAGAAAGCGGTGGTGCGGGCGCAGCACGTTGATGGCGAAGCAGCCCCGCCGCGTCAGCTCGGCCCGCGCCGAGGCGGCCTTGTTGACACATACGACCAGCGTCGGCGGCTCCACGCTGAGCGAGGAGACGGACGTGGTCGTGAGGCCGTTCCGGCTCTCCCCCTCGCCGACGGTGAGGATGCTCGCGGCGCCCGCCAGCTTGCGCATGCCCGCGCGATAGGTGAGCGCGAGGCGCGCGGATTCTTCCGGGGCGGGGGCGGGCTGGGCGTGGGAATGGGCATTCATGGCGAGGCTCGGTTCGGTTTCGTTCAGATGGCGTCGCCCCCGCCGCGCCGCAAGGCTGCGGGGCTCCATGTGAGCACGCCGGCCGGGCGCGGCACGGCGCCGGTCGAGATTGGCGCAAAAGTGAGCTATCAGGATGCGACGCGCGGAACGGCGCGGCCGAGGACTGTCTGATGACCGCTTATTCCGATCTCTCCGCCCATTTCGACCGAATCAGCGCCCTGTCCAACGCCGTCGGCATTCTGCAATGGGACACCTCGGCCATGATGCCGAAGGGCGCGTCCGCCACGCGGTCCGAGAGCATGGCGCTGCTCCAGGTGCTGCGCCACGGCATGGTGACCGACGCGCGCATCGGCGAGTGGCTGGATGCCGCCGATGCGGACAACGCCCTCGGCGCCTGGGAGCGGGCCAATCTGCGCGAGATCCGCCGCATCTGGACCGTCGAAACGGCGCTGCCGCCGGACCTGGTGGAAGCCTCCAGCAAGGCGGTCTCGGCCTGCGAGATGGCGTGGCGCCAAGCCCGCGCAGACGCCGATTTCACGGCGCTCCTGCCCTATCTCTCCGAGGTGCTGAAGCTCCAGCGCGAGATCGGCCGCGCCAAGGGCGAGAGGCTCGGCCTTTCCGCCTATGACGCGCTGCTGAACGATTACGAGCCCGGCGGCCATTCCGCCCGCATCGACACGCTGTTCGACGATCTGGCCGATTTCCTGCCCGCCTTCACCGACGACGTGCTGGCCATCCAGGCGCGCCGCCCTGCCGAGCGGGCGCTTGAAGGCCCGTTCCCGGTGGAGGCCCAGCGCGCGCTGGGCCTCAAGATGATGGCGGTGGTCGGGTTCGATTTCGAGCGCGGCCGGCTCGATGTCTCCACCCATCCCTTCTGCGGCGGCGCCGACAATGACGTGCGCATCACCACCCGCTACAACGAGGCCGATTTCGCCAGCGCCCTCATGGGCGTGATGCACGAGACCGGCCATGCGCTCTATGAGCAGGGCCGCCCGCAGGCCTATCTCTCCCAGCCGGTATCCATGGCGCGCGGCATGAGCGTGCACGAGAGCCAGTCGCTGCTGATGGAGATGCAGGCCTGCCGCTCGCGCGAATTCATCGGCTATGCCGCGCCCATCCTGCGCGCGGCGTTCGGCGGCAGCGGGCCGGCCTGGGAGGCGGATGCCCTGTGGCGGCGCTATACCCGCGTGGAGCGGGGCTTCATCCGCGTCGATGCGGACGAGGTCACCTATCCCGCCCATGTGATCCTGCGCTATCGCCTGGAAAAGGCGCTGATCGCCGACACCATGCCCTTGTCCGAACTGCCCGCGGCCTGGAACGCGGGCATGCAGGAGCTGCTTGGCGTGACCCCCCCGGACGATCGCCTGGGCTGCCTGCAGGACATCCATTGGCCGAGCGGCGGCTGGGGCTATTTCCCCACCTATACGCTCGGCGCCATGACGGCGGCGCAGGTGTTCGACGCCGCCTGCAAGGCCGATGGGAACATTCTGCCGGGCATCGCCGCCGGCGATTTCGCCCCCCTGGTGGCGTGGCTGCGGACGAACATCCACAGCCAGGGCTCGCTGTATGAGACCGACGAACTGCTGACCCGCGCCACCGGCCGGCCGCTGGATGCCTCGGTGTTCAAGGCCCACCTCATCCGCCGCTACGCCAGCGAGGGATAGGACCGAGCGACATTTGAAGATGAACGGGTTGCCGTTCTCCCTCCCCCATTGTGGGGGAGGAGTGGGGTGGGGGGTATGGCGCTGCGGGGGACCACCCTTGCCGGGATAAACGGAGAGATACCCCCCTCCCAGCCCTCCCCCGCAAGGGGGGAGGATGAAAGCGGCACCGCTTGGATGGAGTCGTCTTACGCAGGGAAGCCGAGATGACAATAAAGACCGTGTCTCGCTCAGCGTTGAATGCCTCTCGGCCTCGGCAAAGGACCCAAGCCGTCGGCACAAGATCAGCCTGAGTCGCTGCCGTCCTGGAAGATCCCGGCATGGATCCGGCGCAGCTCGGTCTTCTGCACCTTGCCCATGGCGTTGCGCGGCAGCGCGTCCTGTACGATCACGTGCTTGGGGAGTTTGTAGCGCGCGAGCTGGCCCGAGAGGCCGGAAAGCAGCGCCGCCGGGTCCGGCGCCGGGCCGCCGGGCGCGCGCTCCACGACCGCGATCACGCCCTCGCCGAAATCGGGGTGGGGCACGCCGATGACCGCGCAATCTTCCACCCCGTCGAGCCGGGCGAGGGCGGCCTCCACCTCGCGCGGATAGACATTATAGCCGCCCGAGATGATCAGGTCCTTCGCCCGCCCGACGATGGTGATGCGGCCGTCCTCGTCCATGCGGGCGAGATCGCCGGTGCGGAAGAAGCCGTCGGGGGTAAACGCCTCCCGGCTCTGTTCGGGCATGCGCCAATAGCCGGCGAACACATTGGGCCCGCGCAGCACCACTTCGCCCACGTCGCCGCGCGGCCTCTCTTCTCCCGCCTCGCCGAAGATGCGCACGTCCACGCCCGGCACGGCATAGCCCACCGTGCCCTGGATGCGGCCGCCGACCCGCGGGTTGGAAGCGATGATCGCCGTCTCGGTGGTGCCGTAACGTTCCAGGATCGCATGGCCCGTGCGGTCGCGGAAGGCATCGAAGGTGGCCCCGGACAGCGGCGCCGAGCCGCTGGTGAACAGGCGCATGCGGGCGCACAGGTCGCGGGTCAGGCGGGGGTCGCCCAGCAGGCGCGTGTAGAGCGTCGGCACGCCCATGAAGAGGGTGGAGCGGGGCAGCAGATCGATCACCGGGTCGACCGCGAATTTCGGCAGGAACCACATGGGCGCGCCGGCGGCGAGCGCGCAATTGATGGCGATGAACAGGCCGTGGGCGTGGAACACCGGCAGCGCATGCAGCAGCACGTCGTCATCCGTAATGCCCCATAGGGCATTGAGCGCCTCGGCGGCATGGATGAGGTTGCCGTGGGTGATCATGGCGCCCTTCGCGCGCCCCGTGGTGCCGGAGGTGTAGAGGATGGCGGCGAGATCGTCGCGTCCGCGCGGCACGCTTTCCACCAGGGGAAACTGCGCGTCCGCCGCATCGCTCAGGCTGCCGCCGCCCGCCGCATCCAGCGTGAAGCGCGCGCAGCCTTCCGGCAGATGGGGCGCGAGCGCGGCCATGGCCTCGGGCTGGCCGACGAAGGCCGCCGGCTCGGCATCGCCGAGGAAGGCCGCCATCTCGGGCGGCGTATAGGCCGTGTTGAGCGGCAGATAGACCGCCCCTGCCTTCAGGCACGCGAGATAAAGCGCTACCGCCGTGCCGCTTTTCTCCACCTGCGCGGCCACGCGGTCGCCGGGGGCAACGCCGGCCGCGCGCAGCACCCCCGCGATGCGGCCGGCTAAATCCGCGAGGCGCGCGCGGGTCCACACATCGCTTTCGCCGATGGTCAGCGCGGTCGCCGTGCCGGGGCGCGAGGCGGGAAAGAGAAAATCATGGAGATTCATGGACATTGCGAGGCTCACGGCATGAGCACGAGGGAGCCGGTGGTGTGCCGCGCTTCCAGTTCGCGATGCACGTGCGCGGCCTCCGCGAGCGGCGCGCTGAGCCCGATCTCCACCTTGATCGCGCCTTCGCGCAGGGCCTTGAAGACGCCCTGCGCGAGGGCGAGGATGCTTTCGCGATCCTTCACGAAGGTGGCGAGCGTCGGCTTGGCGAGGAACAGCGAGCCCTTCTGCGCGAGCAGGCTGATATCGAGCGGCGGCACGGGCCCGCTCGCCTGGCCGAAATTCACCATCATGCCGAGCGGCCGCAGCGTATCCAGCGAGCGGTCGAACGTGTCGCGGCCGATGGAATCGAATACCGCGTCCACCCCTGCACCCTCGGTGAAGGCGCGCGCCTCGGCGACGAAATCCCCTTCGTCGGTCGCCACCACATGGGCGCAGCCGGAGGCGCGGGCGATCTGCGCCTTCGCGGCGGATCCCACGGTGCCGATGACCTTCGCGCCGAGATGGGTCGCCCATTGGCACAGGATGCGCCCGACCCCGCCGGCCGCCGCATGGACCAGAAGGGTGTCGCCGGCCTTCACGGGATAGATGCGGTGGATGAGATAGAAGGCGGTGGCGCCCTTCAGCAGGGCGGCGGCGGCGGTCGTGTCGTCGATGCCGTCGGGAATCTTCACCAGCCGCCAGGCGGGGGCGATGCGGCGCTCCGCATAGGCGCCGAGCAGGTTCCAATAGGCGACGCGGTCGCCCGCCTTCAGCTCGGTGACATCCGGCCCCACCTCCTCGACGATGCCGGCCGCCTCCACGCCCAGCACGGCGGGGCGCGGGATGAGATATTGGCCGGAGGTGACGGAGCGGTGGTAGGTGTCCACGAGATTGACGCCGATGGCGGTGTGCTTCAGCAGCACCTCGCCCGCGCCGGGGGCGGCGAGCGGCACGTCTTCCAGCCTCAGCACCTCGGGGCCGCCGGCCTCGTGCACGCGGATCGCCTTGCTCATTTGCCTTGCTCCGGTTCGGGGGCGGAAGCGCCGCATCCGTAAGGGATGCGGCGGGGTCCGGTCAGCTCTTCTGCGGCGCCGTCATGCGCCCCGAGAGCAGGTTGAACACGCAACTGAAGTCGCGGTCGCCATAGCCGGCGGCCACCACCATCTGGTAGATCGCGGCGGAGGCCCCCGCCAGCGGCGTCGCCGCGGCGCCCGCGCCCGCGGCCTGCTGGGACAGGCGCATGTCCTTCAGCATCATGGCGGCGGTGAAGCCGGGCGCATAGTCGCGGTTGGCAGGCGAGGTCGGCACCGGCCCGGGCACCGGGCAATAGGATTGCAGCGCCCAGCAATTGCCCGACGAGCGGGTGATGACGTCATAGACGATCTGGTTGTCGAGGCCGAGCTTTTCCGCCAGCGTGAAGACCTCGCTGATGGCCACCATGCTCATGCCGGACATCATGTTGTTGCAGATCTTCAGCGCCTGCCCGAGCCCGCTTTCGCCCACGTGGAAGAAATTGGCGCCCATGCCTTCCAGGATCGGCAGGGCGCGCGCATAGGCCGCCTTGGTGCCGCCCACCATGAAGGTGAGCCGGCCCGCCTCCGCCGCCGGCACCGCGCCGGAAACCGGGGCGTCCACCATGTCGAAGCCGGCGGCGGCCGCCGCCGCGCCCACCGCCCGCGCGCTGTCCACGTCGATGGTGGAACTGTCGATCAGGATCGCCCCCTTGGGGGCGCTGGCGAGGATGCCGTCGGGTCCCTCGTAGACGGCGCGCACATGCTTGCCCGTGGGCACCATGGTGATCACCGCATCGGCCCCGGCGACCGCTTCCGCGATGCTGCCGGCGGCCCGCCCGCCCGCCGCCACGAGGGCGTCGCGGGCGGCCTGCGAGAGATCGAAGCCGGTGACCCCATGGCCGGCCTTGATGAGGTTCGCGCTCATGGGCCGGCCCATATTGCCGAGCCCGATGAAGGTGACGTTTGGCATTTCAACTCCCCTAGAGCGTGTTTGCGGCTGCGCGGCCGCCTGTTCTGTCTGCCTGTTCTTCCCGGCCCGGCCTCGGGCCGGGCGGCCACGCGGTTCCGCTTATCTAGCCGGGGACGGTCGTTCATGCCGCCGGGCGTGGATGGCCGGGACACGCCCGGCCATGACGCTGCGGCAAAGGCTCACTTCTTGACCAGCGGGCACTTGCTTTCCGACAGCGGCATGGTGGCCTCGGCGGCGGGAATGGTGCGCAGGATCTTGTAATAATCCCAGGGGTATTTGGACTCGCTCGGATCCTTCACCTGGATCAGATACATGTCGTGCTCCATGCGGCCGTCGGCGCGGACCTTGCCGTTGGTGACGAAGAAATCGTTCACCGGCATCTCGCGCATCTTCTCGGCCACCACCTTGCCATCGTCGGAATTCGCTGCCTGCATGGCTTTGAGATAATGCAGGACCGAGGAATAAACGCCGGCCTGGATCATGTCCGGCATGCGGCCGGTCTTCTTCATATAGCGCGCGCCGAAGGCGCGGCTGGCGTCGTTGCGGTCCCAATAATAGGCGGTGGTGGCGATCAGACCCTTGGCGGCCTTGAGGCCGAGGGCGTTGACGTCGCTGATCATGATGGCGAGGCCCACCAGGCGCTGGCCGCCGTCGGTGATGCCGAATTCGGCCGCCTGCTTGATGGAATTGATGGTGTCCATGCCGCCATTGGCGAGGCCGATGATCTGCGCCTTGGAGCCCTGCGCCTGGAGCAGGAAGGAGGAGAAGTCCGCAGCGCCGGTGGGATAGCGCACCTGGCCCACCACCGTGCCGCCGCCGGCGGTGACGGTCTTTGAGATGTCGGCCGACATCTGGTGGCCGAACGCATAGTCGACGACCACGAGATACCAGCTCTTGCCGCCGTCCTGGAGCACCGCGCGGGCCGTGCCCACGGCCTGGGAATAGGTGTCCCACGGCCAGTGGAAGCCGGTGGGGGAACAATCCTCATTGGTGAGGCGGGTGGTGGCGGGGCCGGAGGAGAGGGTGATCCTGCCGCGCTCCTTGGCCATGCCCTGCACCGCCAGCGCGACCGCCGAATTGGTCAGATCGGCGATGGCGAGGACATTCTCCTCGTCGAACCATTTGCGCGCCGTGGCGGCGCCGACGTCGGTCTTGTTCTGATGGTCGGCGGAGAGAATCTCGATCGGCCGTCCGAGCACCTTGCCGCCGAAATCCTCGACCGCCATCTTCGCGGCTTCCACCGAGCCGATGCCGCCGAACTCGCTATAGAGGCCCGACTGGTCGTTCAGCACGCCGATGCGGACCGGGCCGTCGGCGGCCCGGGCTGCGGTGAGGGCAAGCAGCGAAGTGGCTGCGAGCCCGGCGATCATTCCAAGGCGCATGGTTCATCCTCCCAGTTTTTCGGGCGTGACGATGGTCCGCCCGTTTCGTTTCCACCCGTTGCCGGCGGTCTCTTGCGAACCGTGCGGCCTGTTCCGTTGTTCTGATGCCCCCGGTCAATCCGAGGTCGCGGGCGCCACATTCTCGAAAAGGGGCGGGCGCTTTTCCGCCCAGGCGCGCAGGCCCTCCCGCGCTTCCGCCGAAGTCAGGCTCGCATCGAAGCGCGCCTGGATCGCCGCGGGGTCGGCCTTGCCCTGCGCCAAAGCATCGAGCGACGCCTTCAGCCCGCGCAGCGCCCCCGGCGCGCGCTCGGCGCAGGCGGTGGCGAGCGCATCGGCCCGCGTCATCAAGGCCTCCGGCGCCACCAGTTCCTGCACGAAGCCGATGCGCAGCATCGCCTGGGCATCGATGGGTTCGCCGGTGAGAATCAGCAGCTTGGAGGCCGCGGGGCCGAGCCGCTCCACATAGCGGCGCAGGCCGCTGTAATAATATTCGATGCCCAGGCGGGCGGGCGGCATCATCATGCGCGTGCCCTCGACCGCGATGCGGATGTCGCACGCCAGGGCGAAATCCGTGGCGCCGCCATAGACGCCGCCATTGAGCACGCACAGCGTCGGGATTTTCACCGCCTCCACCCGGTCGCACAGATCGCCGAAGGCGTGGGGCCGGGACGCGCCGCCCGCCTCGAAGCCGCCGATATCGAAGCCGGCGCTGAAGCTCGGCCCGCTTGCGGTGAACATCAGCACGCGCACGGCGCGATCCTGCTCCACCGCATCCAGCAGCGTTGCGAGATGGGCGAGATCCTCGCTCTGGAAGCGGTTGTGCTGGCGCGGACGATTGAGGCGGATGCACGCTTTCGCCCCCCTGATCGAGAGGCTCGGCGGGCCGCCTTCGTCGCTTTGGCCGGGGCGGGGAGTGGCGGGTCGTTGCCCGTTGGCGTTCGTCATTGTCTCATTTTTGATTTCAAAAAAAATATGAGTCAATCTAAAAAAAATATGTAGCATTGCGCCCGGGATATCAGCCTTGCATCTGGGCGGGGTGGGCGAGACAAACGCGGGCAGGACGGCACAACGTGATGGGCGAACCCGCAGTGCAGAAGATCAACCGGACGGGCGAGATCGCGAAATGGATCCGGGGCGAGATCGAATCCGGCGCCCTGCCTCCCGGCGCGCGGCTGGAGGAGCGGCCCCTCTCGGAGCGGTTCGGCGTCTCCAAGACACCGGTGCGCGAGGCGCTGATCCAACTCGCCTCCCTCGGCCTCGTGGACCTGCGCCAGAGGCGCGGCGCCACCGTGACCGTGCTCAGCGTGGAGCAGGTGGTCTCCATGTTCGAGGTGATGACGGAGATGGAGGGCATGGCCGCCAAGCTGGCGGCGAGCCGCATGCCGCCCGATGACCGCGCGGCCCTCGCCGAAATTCACGCGGAAACCGCCGAATTTGTCGCGAACGGAGATTCATCCGCATACGATCTGGCGAATACGCGGTTACATGAGCGAATTTACCGCGGAGCTTGCAACGAATACCTGGAATTCAACATCAAGGATATGCGTGCGCGGCTGCGGGTGTATCGCCGCTACCCCTTCCAGAAGCCGGGGCGCATCGCCCAATCCCATGCGGATCATGCGCAGATCGTCGACGCGATCCTGCGCGGCGACGGCGCCACCGCAAATCGCGTGATGCATGAGCATATTACCACCGGCGGTCGCGTCTTCGCCGATCTGGTGGCCCAGATGCCCCGCGTCTGGGAGCAAGGCTGACGATCAACATATTGTAAAATTTAGGGAATCCGGCGTCACGCCGGAGCGGGGCCCACGCCTCGCGATTCTAGGGAGGACCAGATGAACATGGGCGAAAAGACCCTCACCGGCGCGCAAATCCTGCGCCATCCCATGCTGATCGGCGGCGATTGGGTATGGGCGAAATCGGGAGAAACCCTCACCGTCGAGAACCCGGCGCGGCGCGAAGTGTTCGCCGAAGTGCCCCGGGGCGGCGCCGCCGACGTCGATCTCGCCGTCGCCAAAGCATTGGAATCGTTCGCATCCTGGCGCAAGGTGCCGCCGCGCGAGCGGGGCCGGATGCTGATCAGGATCGCCGACGGCATCGATGCCCGGCACGAGGAGATCGCCCGCACCATCGCCACCGAGACCGGCAACGCCCTGCGCACCCAGGCCCGGCCGGAGACCAAGGCGGCGGCGGAGATGTTCCGCTATTTCGGCGGCCTTTCGGGCGAGCTGAAGGGCGAGACCCTGCCCTTCTCCGAGGATCTGCTCAGCTACACCCAGCGCGAGCCGCTGGGCGTGGTCGCGGCCGTAATTCCTTGGAATGCCCCGTTTTTGCTGGCGGCGGTGAAGATCGCGCCGGCGCTCTGCGCGGGCAACACCATGGTCATGAAGACCGCCGAGGACGCCCCATTGGCGGTGCTGATGCTCGCGGAAATCTGCGCCGAGCATCTGCCCCCCGGCGTCGTCAACATGCTCACCGGCACCGGTGCGGAATGCGGCGCGCCGCTGATCAATCATCCCCTCGTGGCGAAGCTCTCCTTCACGGGCTCCACCGCCGTCGGCAAGCTGGTGATGGAGGCCGCAGCCAAGCGGATTCTCCCGGTTTCCCTGGAGCTTGGCGGCAAGAGCCCGTCCATCGTCTTCCCCGATGCGGACGAGGATTGGGTGGTCGACGGCATCATCGCCGCCATGCGCTTCACCCGGCAGAGCCAGTCCTGCACCGCCGGTTCGCGCCTGTTCCTGCATCGCTCCATCTATGACGGCTTCCTGGAGCGTCTCGCCGACAAGGCCGGAAAGCTGCGGCTCGGCGACCCGCTGGCGGAGGAGACCGACATCGGCGCCATCATCAACGAGAAGCAGTTCCGCAAGGTCTGCGGCTATGTGGAGGAAGGCTTGCACCAGAAGGGCTCGCGCCTGGTCATGGGCGGCCTGCCGGAGACCGAGGGGCCGCTGAGCCAGGGCTATTTCATGCGCCCGACGGCCTTTGCCCAGGCGGAGAACGACTGGCGCCTCGCGCGGGAGGAGATCTTCGGGCCGGTCCTGGTCGCGATCCCGTGGGAGGACGAAGCCGACGTCGTCAAGATGGCCAACGACAGCCATTACGGCCTCGCCGCCTACGTGTGGACCCACGATATCGGCAAGGCGTTGCGCACCGCCCGCGACGTGGAGGCCGGCTGGGTGCAGATCAACCAGGGCGCCGGGCAATTGCCGGGGCATTCCTATGGCGGCTACAAGCAAAGCGGCCTCGGCCGCGAGTTTTCGCTCGCCGCCATGCTGGACAGCTTCACCCAGACCAAGAACATCACGGTCAATCTGACCCGCTGAACCTATGCGGGGCGGGCAGTTTCGCTGACCTGCGCCTTCAACTCCCTGATGAAGGCGTCCACCAGCGGCTGCTCGCCCTTCAGCCGCCGCGTCGCAACGAAGTGCGCGGATTCAAAGCCGTAGCTCTCGGGCTTCAGTGCCCGCATCTTGCCGCGCCGCGCCCAGTCGTCGCCGATATGGCGCGGCAGATAGCCGATGAAATGGCCCGAGAGGATCATCATCACCTGCGCCTCCATGTGCATGATGGAGGCGCTCGCGCGCGGGTGGTTCACCCGGTAGAGGTCGTCGAGGTGGCGATAACGCCGCACGGAGAACAGCGCCGCCTCGATCTGGGCATGCTGCACCTCGCGCGCCGGCACCGTGAACAGCGCATGTCCCTTGCCGCAATAGAGCGCGTGCGGCTCGCGGTGCAAAGGGATGTAGGTGACGCCCGGCGCCTTCTGCGAGAACGGGCCGACGACGATGTCGCGCGCGCCATCCATCAATTCCTGCTCCAGCACCAGCGGCGTGCCCAGTTCGAGGTCCACGAACACCTCGGAGGCATAGTCCATATAGCGGGCCAGGGCGGTCTGAAGGCCGAGCTTGGGATTGGTCACGACCCCGTCCACGATGCCGAGGCGCAGGCGCCCGACAAGGGTGCGCTGGTCGCGGCCGATGCGGCCGTGGAAGGCATCGATATCGGCGAACAATTGCTTGGCGGCAGCGAAGGTGGATTCGCCGAAAGGCGTGAGGCGGAAGCCGGCCCGCCCGCGCTCGCACAATTGCCCGCCGAGCTTGCGTTCCAAAGCCGCCAGATGGGTGGACAGGGTGGATTGGGAGAGGTTGAGCGCGATCTGCGCGTCGGCAAAGCCCCCCGCTTCGGTCAGGGCCACGAACACCCGCAGCAGGCGCAGGTCGATATTATCCAGACGCCGCATGGGCTTCGCTCCGCCGTTCAGCTCACATTTAGAGTTCTCGATGTGAGGTTTCAATAAAAACGATTTTTCCGGATGTGAATTTGCCGGAGCATGGCGACACCTTCCAAAGGAGCGACCGCCATGAGGCATAAAGATCGCATTGCCGCTTTCGCCGTCCTGGGCCTGCTGGCCCTTTCCGCGCCTGCTTCCGCCGCCGATAAAATCAGGGTCCTGGCGCCCACCTGGCCGGGCTTCGCGCCGGTGTTCGTGGCCATCGACAAGGGCTATTTCAAATCCCTCGGCCTCGATGTGGACATGCGCTTCGAGGACGAGCGCTCGAACGTCATGGCCGCCATGGCGCGTGGCGACATCGAGGTGGACATGCGCACCGTCGGCGAGCACCAGGGCCGCCCGCGCGATGCCAAGACGCCCGGCGTGATCATCGGCACCATCGACAAGTCGGTGGGCGGCGATGGCGTGATCGCCGACGGGTCGATCCCCTCCATCGCGGCGCTGAAGGGCAAGACCGTGGCGTCGGAGGTGAACATCCCGGCCCGCCTGCTCCTGCAGCTGGCGCTGAAGAAGGAGGGCATGACCCTCAAGGACCTCAACATGAAGGAGACCTCCACCGCCGATACGGTGGCCGTGTTCGCCGACCCCTCCATCGTCGCCATCGCCACCTACGAGCCCTTCATGTCGCAGGCGATCACCGCGAATGCCGGGCGCAAGGGCAAGCTGCTGCTCACCTCCAAGGATAGCGACATCATCGTCGACATCATCGCGGTGCGGCAGGACGATTTGAAGGCCAATCCGAAGAAATACCAGGCCTTCCTCAAGGGCGTCTATCAGGCGGTGGACCTCTACAAGCAGAAGCCGGAGGAGTTCATCAAACTCGCCGCGCCGCATTTCAACCTGAGCGAAGCGGAAGTGAAGGACATTCTCGACACCTCCCTCGCCTATACCTCGCTTTCCGATGCGGAGACCTATATCGGCACCACGGGCAAGCCGGGGACGCTCTACGGCATCTTCGCGACCGTGATGGACCTCAACCTCGAAAACGGCGCCGCCGACACCAAGCTCGACGCCGCCCAGCAGATCGACCCCTCCGTGGTTTCCGCGATCGCGGGGACGAAGTGAGCGAGCCCGCCGCATCATCCTCGCCGCCGGCGCGCGCCGGCGGTGGGGCCGGCACGCCGTCGGGCGGCGCGCCGGCGGCGGGCGGCGGGTTCGTGCTGCGCGACCTGTTCCGCCTGCGTGCGCCCTTGCCGCGCCCTGTTTCTGCGGGCGTCGCGGTCGGCGCCAGCGTGCTGGTGCTGGCGGCGTGGGAAGGGGTGGCACGGCTCGGGCTCACCAGCCCGCTGTTCTTCCCCGCGCCGAGCGCCATCCTCGCCGCCATGATGCGCATGTTCGCGGATCAGCATCTCGCCTGGAACGCCTGGGTCTCGATCCTGCGGGTGTGGAGCGCGTTCCTGCTGGCCGCGGTCATGGCCATTCCCATCGGCATGATGATGAGCGCCTATCGCGCCATCGGCGCCGCGCTGGAACCCATCATCGACTTCATCCGCTACCTGCCGGTGCCCGCCCTGGTGCCGCTGTCCATCATCTGGTTCGGCGTCGGGGAGGAGACCAAGATTTTCCTGCTCTGGCTCGGCACCTTCTTCCAGCTGGTGCTGCTGGTCTCCGACGACATGCGGCGGGTGCCGCAGGAATATATCGAGATCGCCTATACGGTCGGGGCGAAGCCCGGCCAGGTGCTGCGGGATGTCGCCTTCCGCGCCATGCTGCCGGGCCTGGTGGACAATCTGCGCATCACGCTCGGCTGGTGCTGGACCTATCTGATCATCGCCGAGATCGTCGCGGCGGACAGCGGCCTCGGCTTCGTCATCTGGGCGGCGCGGCGCTACATGAAGACGCCGGAGGTGATGGCCGGGGTGTTCCTCATCGGCATCATCGGCCTGCTCACCGATCAATTGCTGCGGGCGGCTCACCGCCGCGCCTTCCGCTATCTGTGAGGTCGGGCGGATGACGGCACATCTCACATTCACCAATGTCACCAAGCGCTTCGGCAAGGTCGAGGTGGTGGCGACGCCGTTCAACCTCGCCATCGCCCGCAACGAATTCGTGGTGTTCCTCGGCCCCTCCGGCTGCGGCAAAACCACCTTGATGCGCATGATCGGCGGGCTCGATACGCCGAGCACCGGAGAGATCCGCCTGGATGGCGCACCCGTGGGCGGGCCGGACTGGCGGCGCGGCATGGTATTCCAGTCCTATTCCTCCTTCCCCTGGCTGACGGTGGCGGAGAATGTCGCCTTCGGCATGCGCTACCGCACCGATCTGTCGGAGGAGGAGAAGCTCGGCCGGCGGGATCATTATCTCGATCTGGTCGGGCTCTACGAATTTTCCGACACTTATCCGAACCGGGTCTCCGGCGGCATGCGCCAGCGCATCGCCATCGCCCGCACGCTTGCCGCCGGCTCCGACGTGCTGCTGATGGACGAGCCGTTCGGCGCGCTGGACGCCCAGCGGCGCGAGCAATTGCAGGGCGAATTGCGGCGCATCCAGCGGCGCGACGCCAAGACCGTGGTGTTCGTCACCCACGATGTGGAGGAAGCCGCGTTCCTCGCCGACCGGGTCATCGTCTTTTCCAAGCGCCCGGCGCGCGTCATGGCGGAAATCGACGTGCGGACGCGCCTTGGCGAGGGGCGCACGCTGGAGATGCGCGACGGGGCGGACTTCTTTGCCCTGCGCAACGAGATGCTGCGCCTGGTGCGCGCCAGCGCGGGAGAGGAGCCATGATGGCGGGCGGACTGCTGGGCGGCCTCGCCGGGCGCGCGGTTCTCGTGACGGGATCGAGCCGGGGCATCGGCCACGGCATCGCCCGGGCCTTTGCGGCGGCGGGCGCGGACCTGCATATGCTGGCGGAGGATGACGCCATCTTCGAGGCCGCGGAGCGGCTCGGCGCGCGCGGCCACAAGGCCGACATCACCCGCACCGCCGATCTCGAAGCCGTCGCCCAGGAAATCCCCCATCTCGACGTGCTTGTGAACAATGCCGGGCTGGAGCTGGTGACGCCGCTCGATGATCCGAGCGCGGAGAACGAGCTTCGCTTCCGCCGCGTGGTGGAGATCAATGTGACGGGGACGTTCCTCGCCACCCGCGCCTTCGCGCCGAAGCTCTCCCACGGCGGGCGCATCATCAATACCGCGTCCATCTGGTCGCGCACCGCCGAGCCCCTGTTCGGCGCCTATGTCGCCTCCAAGCATGCGGTGATCGGCCTGACCAAGACATTCGCGAAGGAGCTCGGCCCGCGCGGCATCAATGTGAATGCGGTCTGCCCCGGCTGGGTGCGCACGGACGCTTCGCTGCGCTCGCTGCGCGCCATGGCCGAGCGCACCGGCCGGCCGGAGGACGATCTGCTGCGCGAGATCGTGGCGGTGCAGGCGCTGCCCGGCTTCATGGACCCGGACGACGTGGCCGGCACCTATCTGTTCCTGGCTTCCGATCTCGCCGCCAACATCACCGGCCAGAGCCTCGGGGTCGATCGTGGAGAAGCACCGTGGTGAACCCATCTGATCCCTCGCCGCACCAGGGCCTGCGCATCGTCGTCACCGGCGCGGCGAGCGGCATCGGCCGCGCCTGTGCGAACCGGCTGGCGGCGGGCGGCGCCCATGTGGTCGGGTTCGACATCCAGCCGGCGGAGGCGCCAGATTGGCATCCCTTCGCCGTGGATCTCACCGACGAGGCGGCGGTGGTCGCGGCGATGGATGCTGCGGCGGCGCACCTGCGCGGACTCGACGTGATCGTGAATTGCGCCGGGCTGGACCTGGAAAGCCCGCTCGCCGCCTTCGATTTCGCCGCCTTCGAGAAGATGCTGGCGGTGAATGTGCGCGGCACCATCCTCATGGCGCGGGAGGCCGCGCGGCTGTTCGGCGAACACGGGCGCATCATCAATATCGCGTCCGAACTCGGTTATCTCGGCCGGCAGGGCGCGTCGGGCTATTGCGCCACCAAGGGCGCGATCCTCGCACTCACACGTTCCTGGGCGCGGGAGCTCGCGCCGCGCATCCTGGTGAACGCGGTGGCGCCGGGGCCGGTGGATACGCCCTTGCTCAATTTCGCCGGCATGGATGCGGCCCAGCAGGCGCTGGAAACCAACAATCCGCTGCGCCGCATCGGCCGGCCGGAGGAGGTGGCGGAGGCGGTCGCCTTCCTCGCCTCGCGCCATACGAATTTCATCACCGGCCAATGCATCAGCGTCGATGGCGGCGCGGCCATGCACTGAGGGGACATACAATGGTCGACAGCGTCTACATGGCCGAACTGAGCTGGCCGCAATATCAGGCCAAGGTTGCCGCCGGGGCGACGGTGTTCATTCCGCTCGGCACCACCGAGCAGCACGGCCCGCATCTGCCGCTGAACGTGGACGTGGTGCTGCCCACGGCCGTGTGCGCGCGGGTGGCGCAGGAGATCGGCGGCATTGTCGCGCCGGCGATCCCCTATGGCTACAAGTCCCAGCCCCGCTCCGGCGGCGGCGAGGCGTTTCCCGGCACCACGAGCCTGGATGCCTACACCTTCGCTTTGGTGCTGCGGGATGTGATCCGGGGCCTCGGCGCGGACGGCGTGCGGCGCATCGTGGTGGTGAACGGCCATTACGAGAATATGTGGCCCGGCGTCGAGGGCGTGGACCTCGGCCTGCGCGAACTGCGCCGCGACGGCATCACCGACATGCAGCTGATGCGCCTGGAATATTGGGACTTCGCCCGGCGCGAGACGCTGGAGCGCCTGTTCCCCGATGGCTTCCCCGGCATCGACCTGGAGCATGCGAGCCTGCTGGAAACCTCGCTCATGCTCCTGGTGCGCCCGGAACTGGTGGAGATGGACAAGGTGCCTTCCGACGGGCCGGCGCAATTCCCCACCTATGACGTGCACCCCGTGCCGAAAGGCTTCGTGCCGGCGTCCGGCGTGCTCGCGGTGGCCCATGGCTCCACCGCCGAAAAGGGCCAGTGGCTGATGGACGATTATGTCGCCGGCATCACCGCGGCCGTGCGCAAGGAATTCGATCTCTGACAGCGCGGGCGCGGCCCGCTTGAGCCAGATGGCAGGTTTTCATGGTTGGAAAGTTCGAGCCGGCGGATTCCGGCAGCATCCCGCGTTTCGCCGGCATCGCCACCTTCATGCGGCTGCCGCAGGCCGAGCCGGCCGAGGTGGATATCGCCATTGTCGGCGTGCCGTTCGACGGCGGCGTGACCAATCGCGCCGGCACGCGGCATGGCCCGCGCGAATTGCGCAACCAGTCGAGCCTGACGCGCCGGGTGCATCATGTCACCGGTGTTTCCCCCTATGACCAGGCGCGGATCGCCGATTGCGGCGACGCGCCGGTCGATCCGCTCGACCTCATGAAGACCTTGAAGCTGGTGGGCAATTTCTACGCCGCCGTGCGCACGGCGGGCGCGGTGCCGCTCTCGGCCGGCGGCGATCATCTGATGACGCTGCCGATCCTGCGCGGGCTGGTGCATGAGGGACCGGTGGGCGTGGTTCAGTTCGATGCCCATTCCGACACCTATGACGGCTTCTTCGGCGGCAATCCCTACAACCATGGCACCCCGTTCCGCCGGGCCATCGAGGAGGGCCTGATCGACCCCAAGCGCTTCGTGCAGATCGGCCTGCGCGGCGCGATCTCCGATGCCTCGAACTTCGATTTCGCCAAGGCCTGCGGCATCCGCATGATCTTCATGGAGGAATTCATCAAGCGCGGGCCGCAGGACGTGATGGACGAGGTCCATGCCATCCTCGGCGAAAAGCCGGCCTATGTGACGTTCGACATCGACAGCCTGGATCCCTCCTTCGCGCCGGGCACCGGCACGCCGGAGATCGGCGGCTTCACCACGCGGGAGGCGCAGCACATGGTGCGGGCTCTGGCGGGGCTGAACCTGATCGGCGCCGATCTTGTGGAAGTCGCCCCGCCGTTCGACCCCTCCGGCCTCACGGCGCTCACGGGCGCGAGCCTCATGTTCGAACTTCTGTGCGTGCTGGCGAGTGCGGTCGCCGAACGGCGCGGCGCGCCGGTCGCCCACGACGCGGTCTAAGGAAAATCCCATGGCCCATGGATATGAAAGCGGGCGGCTCGACCTGCCCTTCGTCGGCATCTGCACCTTCGGCAAATATCCCCTCTGCCTGGACTGGGATAAGCTGGAGGCGGACGTTGCCATCCTCGGCGCGCCGTTCGATCTCGGCACCCAATGGCGCTCCGGCGCCCGCTCGGGCCCGCGGGCGATCCGGGAGGCCTCCACCCTGTTCGCCTTCGGTCATTCCGGCGCTTACGACCATGAGGACGACGTGGTCTATCTGCCCGCCGGGGCCGCCCGCATCGTGGACATGGGCGATGCCGACATGATCCACACCGACACCGCCCAGAGCCACGCCAATATCGAGGCCGGCGTGCGCGCGATCCTCAAGGCGGGGGCCCTCCCGGTGGTGCTGGGCGGGGATCATTCCATCAATATTCCCTGCGTCGCCGCTTTTTCCGACGAGGCGCCCGTGCACCTGGTGCAGTTCGACGCGCACCTGGATTTCGTCGACGAGCGGCACGGCGTACGCAATGGCCATGGCAGCCCCATGCGCCGCGCCGCCGAGCGGCCGCATGTCACCGGCCTGACCCAGCTCGGCATCCGCAATGTCTCCTCCACCGCCCGCGAGGGCTATGAGGATGCCCGCCGCATGGGCAGCGATATCCTGAGCGTGCGGCAGATCCGCAAGCTCGGCACCGAGGCGGTGCTGGCGCGCATTCCTGCCGGCGCGCGCTACTACGTGAGCATCGATATCGACGGCTTCGACCCCTCCATCGCCCCGGGCACCGGCACGCCCAGCCATGGCGGTTTTGCCTATTACGAGGTGCTGGAACTGCTGGACGGCCTCGCCAAGCGGGGCACCATCGTCGGCGTGGATCTGGTGGAGGTGGCGCGCGAATATGATCCGGCCGGCGTCACCGCCATCCTCGCTGCCCAGATCCTGCTGAACCTCATCGGCCGCATCCTGCACCAGCGCGGCCGCTGAGTTCAGGCTGCCTCCGCGCCCATGAGCTTGTCGGCGATCATCTCGCCGATGGGCAGGGCCGCGGTGGCGGCGGGGGAGGGGGCGTTGCACACATGCAGCGAGCGCGGCGTCTGCTCGAACAGGAAGTCGTGCACCAAGGTTCCGTCCGCCAGCACCGCCTGGGCGCGGATGCCGGCCTCATAGGGCTGAAGGTCCGCCATGGTCAGGTCCGGGCAATATTTGCGGCATTGCTCCAGATAGCCGGCGGGCAGCAGCGAGTTCTTGAGCTCATTGATCGCCGCGCGCGGATTTTTGGCGAGCGTGCGCCAGAAGCCGGGGAAGCTGAGCGTATCGGCGAGATCAGCGGCGTTCACCGAGAGCTTGGGATAGCCCTCGCGCGCCATGCCGAGCACCGCATTGGGGCCGACCGTCACCGAGCCGTCGATCATGCGGGTGAGGTGGATACCCAGGAACGGCAGGGTCGGGTCCGGCACCGGATAGATCAGGTGCTTGACGATGGCATTGCGGCTCGGCGGCAGGCGATAATATTCCCCCCGGAACGGCACGATGCGGTGGGAGATCCTGAGGCCGGCGAGGCGCGCGATGCGGTCCGATTGCAGGCCGGCGCAGGCCACCAGCATCTTGGCGCGATGGGTCACGCCGCCGCTGCGCACCTCCACCTCCTCCGCCCCTTCGTGGATCGCATCCACCTGCGCGCCGAGCAGGATGGTGCCGCCGGCGGCCTCGATCTCGCGCGCGAGCGCTGCGCAGACCTGCTTGTAATCGACGATGCCGGTTGAGGGCACGAACAGGGCGCCGATGCCGGTGATATTGGGTTCGCGCCGCCGCAGCTCGGCGCCGTCCAGGCGCTCCACCTCCACGCCGTTTGAGGCGGCGCGCTGGTAGAGCGCGTCCATGCGCGCCAATTCCTCCGCATCGGTTGCCACCAGCAGCTTGCCGCAGGTTTCAAAGGCGATGTTGTTCGCGCGGCAAAAATCCTTGGTGGCCTGCGCGCCCTTGCGGCACAGCTCGGCCTTGAAGCTGCCGGGGGCGTAATAGATGCCGGCGTGGATGACGCCGCTGTTGTGGCCGGTCTGGTGGCGCGCGAGGCCGCCTTCCTTCTCCAGCAGCAACAGGCCTGCGTCCGGCTGGCGGCGCAGGATCTCCCGCGCCGTGGAGAGGCCGACGATGCCGCCTCCGATGATGATGAAATCATAGAGCATGATGCTCTTTTCCTCCCACAAATCCTGGCTTCGCGCCAGCGTCGACGGGGTTTCGCGCCCCTCTGTCACGCAGCGGAAGACCCGCCCGGCGCCCCAGATAGCGCACCTTGTTGCTCAATAAAAATTAAAAATTGCCGACAATCTTGTTGAAATAGCCTCACATCCTTGCCTAGAGTGCGGTCACCTCAACACGAGGTCCAATGAAGACGGCGCCGCCCGGATGGGAAGAAGCGCGGTCTCAGGAGGAGAACGCCATGCTTGAACTGCGTCGCAGACGTGTGTCCGCGATTCTCGGGGGCCTGTGCGCGCTGGCCTTCGCCTTCGCCCCCCTTTCGCTGCGGGCCGAGCCGGTGCGCACGGTGCGCGTCGTCACCGCCAAGGGCCAACCTTATTATATCAGCTCCTATTTCCTGAATAAGGTCGCGCCGCCGGACCTCAAGTTCGAGCTGGTCGATGCTCCGACCAGCAGCGAGGCGCTGGATTCCCTGCTCACCGGCAACAGCGATGTCGCCTATATGGGCCTCATCACATCGATCCTCGCCGTCTCGCGCGGGCGGCCGATCTCCATCGTCGCGGCCGTCGGCTACAAGGGAACGCGCATTCTCGCGCGGGCGGACAGCAATATTCGCACCATTGCGGACCTCGCCGGCAAGAATATCGGCGTGTCGAAAAGCTCGACGCAGGACATCATCATGCGCGAGCTGCTGGCGCAGGCGGGCATAGATCCCGCGAAGGGGGTCAATTGGATCCTCCTGCCCACGAACGCGCATTTCGAGGCGATGGCGTCCAAGACCGTGGATGCCGTGACGACCTCGGAGCCCTACGGCACGGTGCTGGTGCAAAGCGGCATCGCCCGGTCCCTGGTGGACGATCCCTACAAGGATGCTGCGGTCTCCGGCGTCGCCACCGACCTTGTGTTCTCGCGCGAGATGATCGCCAAGGACCCCGCGTTCGTGCAGCGCATTGTCGATCTGCATGCCAAGGCCACCGTCTATGTGAACGAGCATCCCGACGAAGTGGTGCAGGCCCTCGTGGCGTCCTCGCGCCAGACCGAGCCGGTGATGCGCATGGCGCTGCAGAACGCGGGACTGAACTACGACATCGGCCCCAAATACATCAACCAGACGAAAATCCTCATGGATGAGCTGGTGAAGGCAAAATATTTGGATAAGCCGCTCGATACGGACCAGCTGTTTAACCTTCAGTTCTTGCCCAAGGCGCGCGTGGCAGCCGGAGTGATCTACTGATGAGCGCAGTCGAATCTATGGCGGTCAACGATCCACCCGCAAAACCGCCCGCGAGCGGCAGGATGGCGAAAGTCGGCAGCCAGTCGATCTATCTGATCCTGCCGGTGATCATCATCGGCCTCTGGCAGCTCGCCTCCATGCGCGGATGGGTGCAGCCTTATCTGCTGCCTGCGCCGACTACGGTGGCGGCCGGCTTCTACGAAATCACGGTGGACGGCACGCTTGCCTACCACTTGATGGCGAGCCTGTTCCGCAGCCTCACCGGCTTCTTCATCGCCACCATCATCGCGGTGCCGCTGGGCATCCTGATCGGCTGGTTCCGCCTGGTCCACAAGGTGACGCAGATCACCTTGCTGATGGTGATCCCGATCCCCATCACCGCCTGGATTTCGTTCTCGATCCTGTGGTTCGGGATCGGCGACAAGTCGGCGATCTTCCTCGTGGCCCTGGGCGCGGCGGTGCCGATCCTGATCAACACGGTGCATGGCGTCGAATGGGTGGACCGGCTCTATATCGAGGCCGCGCGCACCCTCGGCACCGGGCCGCGGGCGATCCTGTGGCGCGTGGTGCTGCCGGCGGCGCTGCCCAACATCTTCACCGGCCTGCGCATCGGCTTGCGCAATTCCTGGGCCGGTCTCGTGGTGGCCGAGATGATCGGCGCGAAATCCGGCATCGGCTATCTGATCTGGGATTCCCGGCTGATGATGCGGTCCGATCTGATGATCGTCGGAATGCTCCTCGTGGGCGTGCTCGGCCTGCTGTCCGACCAGGCGATGGCCGCCATCTCCCGCCGTGTCCTGTCCTGGCATGAGGGCCGCAGCAATGACTGACCTGAACCTTCAGATCGCGACCGCCGCGCCGCCGAAGATCGCCGTCAGCAATGTCACCAAGGTGTTCTCCGGCAAGCACGGCAAGGTGCGCGCGCTGGAACCCTGCAATCTGTCGGTGGCCGAAGGGGAGTTCGTCTGCATCCTCGGTCCGAGCGGCTGCGGAAAGAGCACCTTGCTGCGCATGATCGCGGGGCTTGCCGAGCCCTCGTCGGGCAGCCTCACGATCGACGGGCGGCCCATTCGTGGCCCCGGTCCGGAGCGTGGGCTGGTGTTCCAGGAATATGCCCTGTTTCCCTGGCTCACGGTGCTGCGCAACGTGATGTACGGGCCGGTGGTCCGGGGCATCAAGCCGCGCGAGGCGGAGCGCATCGCCCGCGAGCAGATCGCCCGGGTCGGCCTGACCGGCTTTGAGAACCATTTCCCGCGCCAATTGTCCGGCGGCATGAAGCAGCGCATCGGCATCGCCCGCGTCTGGGCGAACGATCCGCAGGTGCTCCTCATGGACGAGCCGTTCGGCGCGCTCGACAGCATCACCCGCGGCATCCTGCAAAAGGACCTGCTGAAGCTCTGGCTTCAGGAGCGCAAGACCGTGCTGTTCGTGACCCACAGCGTGGAAGAGGCGATCTACCTCGCCGACACCATCGTCGTCATGTCGGCGCGACCGGGCCGGATCACCGCCGTGATCCGGGTGGAAGAGCCGCGTCCGCGCGATCTTCTCGGCCCGCAGGCGCTGGAGCTGCGCCATCGCCTCACGCGGCTCGTGGAAGAGCACGTGGTGCGCGACGTCAGCGAGCGGCAGTCCGCCGGCGCCTACGCAACCTGACGCCTGCCTGCGCGCGCTCGGGCCAGCGCCCGGAGCGCCGGCCAGACCGAAAGCCGGGGCGCGCGGGCGCGGCACATCCCGGCTGAAAGCAACGCCAGTTCGATACCTTTTCGGAGTCCTGAGCCATGACATCCGCCCCTCCCGGCGCATTCGCCAAGCCCTCCCCCATCGTGCGCAACCGCACGAAGCAGCTTCTGCTCGACGGCGAACTGGCCCTCGGCATGGGCCTGCGCCAGGCCCGCACGGTGGACATCGCCGCGATCGCCCAGAGCGCCGATTTCGACTGGCTGTTCATCGACATGGAGCACAATTCCATGAGCGTCGACACGGCCGCGCAGATCTGCGCCGCCGCGCTCGACACCGGGGTGACTCCCATCGTGCGGGTGCCGGGGCACGAGCATTTCCACGCCTCCCGCGTGCTGGATGCGGGCGCCCTCGGCATCGTGGTGCCGCACGTGAACACGGCCGAGGAGGCGCAGGCCGTGGTGTCCTTCTGCCGCTTTCCGCCCGCGGGTCGGCGCTCGGTGGCCGGCGGACAGCCCCAATTGCGGTTCGCCACGCTGGCGATGGCGGAGGCCGTCGCGCTGATCAACGACGAGATTCTGGTGGTCGTCATGATCGAAACCCCCGAGGGGGTCGAGAACGTGGACGCCATCGCCGCCGTGCCGGGCGTGGACGTGCTGCTGGTGGGCGGTTCGGACCTGTCGGCCGAATACGGCATTCCCGGCGAGTTCGATCATCCCCGGATCGTCGCGGCGTTCGAGAAGACAAGCGCCGCCTGCGAGCGCAACGGCAAGATCCTCGGCCTGGGCGGCATCTACGACCATGCGATCATGGAGCGCTACATCAAGATGGGCTCGCAATTCATCCTCAGCGGGTCGGATCTCAGCTTCCTCGTCGCCGGCGCGCGGCTGCGTTCCGGCTTCCTGCGCGCGCTCGACCGCGTGCCGGCCTGAGGCGCGGCCGTGAGCCTCCTCCATATCCCCGCGGACACGGTGCGCCGGCAGATCGAGCTGATCCTGCGCGCCTGGGGCATGCGGGACGACCTGGTGGCGCAGAGCGCCGAGGTGATGACGCAGACCGACCTGAGCGGCATCGATTCCCATGGCATCTCCATGCTCATCATGTATGAGCAGATGCGCCGCGCCGGGCAGATCAACCTCGACGCCGTGCCGAAGATCGTGCGGCGCACCGCATCCACGGCGCTGATCGACGCCGATGCCGGCCTCGGCCACCCCGCCGCGCTCATGGCCATGGAGCTCGCCATGGAGATGGCGCGGGCGCAGGGCATCGGCTGGGTCTCGGTGTTCAACTCGCACCATTTCGGCGCCGCTGGCCATTATGTGGAAATGGCCGCGCGGGAAAACCTGATCGGCCTCGTCGCCTCCTCGACCCGGGTGGTGAACGTGGTGCCGACCTTCGGCACCTTGCCGGTGCTCGGCACCAATCCCATCGCCATCGCGGCTCCGGCCGGCCGCAACCCGGCGGTGGTGCTGGATATGTCCACGAGCGTGGTCGCCGCCAACAAGGTCAAGATCTTCGCTTTCAACGACACGCCGGTGCCCGCCGGATGGGTCACCGATGCGGAGGGGCAAAGCGTTACCGACCCAAAGGCCGCCTATCGGGTGCTGTTCGAGGATCGCGAGGGCGGACTTTCCGCGGTGGGCGGCACGGGCAAGGAATTGGGCGGCCACAAGGGCTACGGGCTCGGCCTGTTCGCGCAGATCCTCGGCTCGACGCTTTCGGGCGGCGCCTTCTCGCCGATCCGCAACCTCACCCAGAAGCGCTCCGACCCCGACAATATCGGCCATTGCTTCATGGCGCTCGATCCCGCCGCGTTCCGTCCGCTGGAGCAATTCCATGCCGACATGGACGCGCTGGTCGACACCCTGCACGACACCCCGGCCGCGCAGATCGACCATCCCGTGCTGGTGCCCGGCGATCCCGAGCGGCGCGCGCGCGCGGAGCGGCTGGCGGAAGGCATCCCCATGTCGCCGGGGCTGGCGGGCGAGATCGCCAGGATCGCTGCCGAGGCGGGCGCTCCCTTCATCCTCGACCGCGTCCCGGTCGCCACACACGAGATCCACGCATGAGCGACACTCCCCGAGATACCCGCGTCGGCTTCATTGGCCTCGGCGTCATGGGCAAGGGCATGGCCCGCAACCTCATGAAGGCGGGCTTCGAGGTCCATGTCTTCAATCGCAGCCGGGGCGCCATCGACACCCTCATGGCCGAGGGCGCCCGCGACGGCGGCTCGCCCGCCGCCATGGCGCGCGTCTGCGGCACCCTCATGCTCTGCCTGCCCGATACCCCTGACGTGGAAGCCGTCCTGTTCGGCCCCGGCGGGATCGCGGTCGGCCTGAGCGAAGGGACGCTGATCATCGACACCTCCACCATTTCCGCCACCGCCACGCGCACCTTCGCGGAGCGGCTGGCCGCGCGCGGCGCCGCGCTGGTGGACAGCCCGGTGAGCGGCGGCCCCAAGGGCGCGGCCGAGGGAACCTTGTCCTGCATGGTTGGCGGGGCGGATGCGGCGGTGGCCGCGGCGACGCCCATGCTGGAGGCGATCGGCAGCAAGTTCGTGCATCTCGGCCCGCCCGGCGCCGGCCAGTTGGTGAAGGCGTGCAACCAGCTGGTCATCGCCTCGACCCTGATGGGCATCAGCGAGGCCGTCGCCATGTGCCGCAATGCGGGCATCGATCCGCACCAGATGCGCGATGCGCTGCTGGCCGGCTCGGCGCAGAGCTTCGTGCTGCAAAATCATTGCAAGCGCCTGCTCGACGGGGCGCTCGCGCCCGGCTTCCGCAGCACCCTCATGTTGAAGGATCTCGGCCTCGCGCTGTCGGCCGCGCGCGATCTCGGCGCTTTTGCTCCCACGACCGGGCTCGGCGTCCAGCTGTTCACCGCCTTGTGCAATTCCGGCCGCGACGGGCTCGACAGCGCCGCGCTCGGCCTTTTGTTCCAAGACCTGTCGCAGCCGCCGACGGGCACGCCCGCATCCTGCGTTCCGGCGCCCGTTCCGGCAGGTGCCTGAACCAGAGCCAATCGAAGCCGTCCGCGTGCACCCGGAGTGACGCCATGAGCCCCCTGTCTCGCATCTACAATATCGCCGACCTGCGCGAGGCGGCCCGCCGCAAGCTGCCCAAGGGCATCTTCGAATTCATCGATCGTGGCACCGAGGACGAAACGCTGTTGCGGCGGAACCGCGCCGGCTTCGAGGCGATCCAGCTGCGCCCGCGCATGCTGGTGGATGTGTCCAAGCGCACGTCGGAGGCTCATTTCCTCGGGCAGAAGCATGCCATGCCGGTGGCGATCGCGCCCACCGGCGCCGCCGGCTTGGTGTGGCACGAAGGGGAACTCGCCATCGCGCGGGCGGCGGCGGAGGCCAACATCCCGTTCACCCTCGCCACCGGCTCCATGACCTCCATGGAAAAGGTCGCCGAACAGGCCGGCGGGCGGCTGTGGTTCCAGCTCTATATGTGGGCCGATCGCACTCTCTCCCACCGCCAGGTGGCGCGGGCGCGGGCCGCCGGCTTCGAGGGGCTGGTGGTGACGGTCGACACCCCGGTGCTCGCCAATCGCGAATACAATCCGCGCAACGGCTTTGCCTTGCCGTTCAATCCCTCGGCGCGGGCGCTGGGCGATATGCTGATGCATCCGGGATGGCTGACGCGGGTGCTGTTCCGCTATCTCGCCACCACCGGCATGCCGACCTATGAGAACTTCCCCGAGGAGCATAAGCGCAAGATCACCCGCGGCGGCACGGCGAGCCCGCTGATGCGCAGCGATTCCCTGAGCTGGCCAGACATCCAGGCCCTGCGCGACCAGTGGCCCGGCACGTTCATGGTCAAGGGCATCCTGCGCCCGGACGATGCCGTGCGCGCCTTCAAGTGCGGGGCGGACGCGGTGATCCTGTCCAACCACGGGGGCCGCAATCTCGACAGCGCGGTGGCGCCCATCGACATTCTGCCCGAGGTGCGGGACGCGGTGGGGCCGCGCAACCGCCTGATCGTGGACAGCGGGGTGCGGCGCGGCAGCGACGTGGTCAAGGCCCTGGCGCTCGGCGCCCACGGGGTGCTCATCGGGCGAGCGCCGCTCTATGGGGCGGCGGTGGCGGGCACCGACGGCGTGCTCCACGCCATCGGCCTCCTGCGGCGCGAGCTGGAGCTGACGCTCGGAATGGTGGGCTGTCCCACCCTGGCCGATCTCGACACCGATCTCCTGCGCATGCCCGGGGTCGGCCCGTCCTTGCCCGCGCCGGTCCTACAGGTCGCATCGTGAAGACCGCTTGCTGCGCCCGGATGGCCGGGCGTGCCGTCGCCGAAACACGAGGACGCGCATGACCAAGCCAGTGCTTTTGGTAACGCGGCGCCTGCCCGCCGCGGTGGAAGCGCGGGCGCGGCGCGATTACGAGGCCCGGCTGAACGCCGGCGACGACAAGCGCAGCCCGCAGGATATCGTGCGCCTCGCTTCCGGCTGCGACGCCATCCTATGCTGTCCGGCGGACCGGCTGGACGCGGCGTGCATCGCCGCCCTGCCGCGGAGCGTGCGGGTGATCGGCACCTTCAGCGTCGGCTATGACCATGTGGACGTGGCGGCGGCGACGGCGCGCGGCATCGCCGTGTGCAATACGCCGGACGTGCTTTCCACCGCGACGGCGGAGATTTCGTTGCTCCTCATGCTCGCGGCGGCGCGCCGGGCGGGGGAGGGGGAGCGGCTGGTCCGCGCGGGCGCCTGGACCGGCTGGGCGCCGACCCAGCTCGTCGGCACCCAGGTTTCCGGGCGCCGGCTCGGCATTTTCGGCATGGGACGCATCGGCCGGGAGTTCGCCCGCATGGCGGCGGCGTTCGGGATGCAGGTGCACTACCGATCCCGCACCCGCCTGCCGCCGGAGCTGGAGGACGGCGCGATCTATCACGCCGAAGATGCAAGCTTCCTTCCCGCCTGCGACGTCCTCTCGCTCAATGCGCCCGGCGGCGCGCAGACGCGGCACTGGCTGAATGCGGCGCGCATCGCCCTGCTGCCGCCGGGGGCGGGCGTGGTGAATGCGGCGCGCGGCACCCTGATCGACGACGACGCGCTGATCGCCGCCCTGAAGAGCGGCCGCGTCGCCTTCGCCGGGCTCGATGTCTATGCCGAGGAGCCGGCCGTCGATCCGCGTTATCTGGAACTGGAGAACGTGGTGCTGCTGCCGCATCTCGGCAGCGCCACCGCCGAGACGCGCGAGGCGATGGGCTTCAAGGCCCTGGACGGCATCGATGCCCTGCTCGCCGGACGAACCCCCGACAATCGCGTCGCCTGACCCGCGAACCAAGACGCGCCAATCACGAGACCTGGGAGGACTTCATGCCTGACTATCCCTTTACGCGGGACGACCTGGAACGCCTGAAGCAATGGGACACCGCCACCATCTGCAACGGCCTGGAACTGGTGGTTCCGGGCCGGCGCACGGTGGGCTTCACCCTGCGCACCATGATCGCCACGGAGCGCAACGCGCCGCCCATGGTGGGGCTTGCCCGCGTGGGCACCATGCGCGCCAAGGAGCCGCCGCGCGGCCCGGTGGCGGACCGCCTGGACTGGTACGATTACGTCGCCGACGCCGCGCTGCCCACCGTGGTGGTGCTCCAGGACACCGACGACCAGCCCGGCTACGGCGCCATCTGGGGCGAGGTGCATTCCACGGTCCATAAGGCGCTGGGCGCGCTCGGCTGCATCACCAACGGCTCGTTCCGCGACTGGGACATGCTGGCGCCGGGCTTCCAGATTCTCGCCGGCTCGCTGGCACCCAGCCATGCGCACAGCCATTTCGTGGATTTCGGCAGGGCGGTGAACGTGTTCGGCATGCAGGTGGGGCATGACGACGTGGTGCATGCGGATTATCAGGGGGCGGTGGTGATCCCCGCCGACGCGGTGCGCAAGCTGCCCGATGCGCTCGACCTGCTGGCGCGGCGCGAGGCGGTGATCCTGGAGATCTGCAAGGACCCGGCCTTCACCCCCGCCAAGCTGAAGGAGGCGATCCGCCGGTCCGGCGAGATTCACTGACGGCGACGGGGCGTTGCCTTCCGGCCGAATTGCCGGCAGGCAGTTTCCGATTGAAGGGAATTTCGCCCCGCCTTACCCTCCGCCAGACACGCGCCGGGGCGCCATTTGCGTGCCGGCGACCTGCCAACCCCACAGGGGAGAGACCGTGCCGCGTACCAGCACAGTGACCGCGCCTCCCATCGAGCGCCAGACCTCGGCGCCGCTGGTGTCGCAGATCGTCGAGCGCCTTGAGGAGATGATCTTCAGCGGCGCCATCGATGCCGGTCGCAAACTCAACGAACTGACCATTTCCAAGCAGTTCGGCGTCAGCCGCACGGCGCTGCGGGAGGCGGTGCGGCTGCTGGAACAGGCGGGGCTGGTGGTGGTGGAGCCCGGCCGCGGGGTGTTCGTGCGGCGCATCAGCGTGAAGCAGGCGCTCGATCTGTTCGACGTGCGCGCCGGCTTCGCCCGCACCGCCGGCCGGCTCGCGGCCCTGCGCGCCAGCGAGGCGCAGATCGGCGAGCTGGACGCGCTGCACGCGGCCATGATGGCGTGCCGTACCGCGCTGGATTTTCCCGGCTATTTCGACCTCAACACGCGCTTCCACGCGGTCATCTTCGCGGCCGCGGGCAACGAGCGACTCACCTTGCTGAACGAGATGATCAACAACGAGCTGAACCTGTTCAACCGGCGCAACATGGCCCGCGCGCCCTATCTCGACATCTCGATCCAGGAGCACGAGCGCATCCTCACCTGCATCCGCAGCCGCGACGGCGAACGGGCGGCCCGCGCCTTCGAGCGCCATGTGCTCGGCGGGCGCCAGCGCATGCTGGAAATGCTGCCGGAAGATTCCGCCGCCTGAGGCGGCACCGGTTTGCCGCCGCACCCTCCCGCCCCTCCCGCGTGCGGGGGAGGGGCGGGAAGGGCTGCCGGAGAAGGAGCATCGCGCCGCCTTCGCCACGCCCTGCGACGGCGCCGCTCAGGGCGCCATCACGCGGATCGGCGCGCCGCGCTGCCAAGCGGCGATGTCCTCGACGATCTGCGGGAAGGCCGTGCGATAGGTGTTTTCCGTCACATAGCCGATGTGGGGGGTCGCCAGTACATTGGGCAGAAAGCGGAACGGGTGGTTCGCCGCCAGCGGCTCGGTGTCGAACACGTCGAGCGCCGCGCCCGCGATCCGCCGCGCTTGCAGGGCTTCAACCAGGGCGGCCTCGGTCACGATCGGCCCGCGCGAGGTGTTCACCAGGAAGGCCGTTGTCTTCATGCGGCCCAGTTCCGCCGCGCCGACGAGATCCTGCGTGCGGGCGCCGAGCTTGAGGTGGATGGTGAGCACGTCGGACCGGGCGAACAATTCGTCCTTCTCCACCCGTTCCACGCCGCATTCGGCCGCCCGCTCGGCGGTGAGATTCTGGCTCCAGGCGATCACCTTCATGCCGAACGCCTGGCCGAACTTCGCCACCTCCGCGCCGATGCGCCCGAGGCCGAGCACGCCCAGCGTCTTGCCGGAGATGTCCATGCCGAGGCCCACCTGCCAGCCGCCGGCGCGCACGGAGGCGGCCTCAAGGTGCAGGCCGCGCGTCACCGCCAGCACCAGCGCCCAGGTGAGCGCGGGGGTCGCCTGGGGATCGCCGCCGGTGGTCCCGCTCACGACGATGCCGCGTGCCTGCGCCGCCGCGATATCGATGGCGGCATTCCACATGCCGATGGTGGTGATGAGCTTGAGATTCGGCAGCCGGGCGATCAGCGCCGCGTCCACCGGCGTGCGCTCGCGCGTCAGGACCAGGGCGTCGAACGGGTACAGGCGGGCCGCGAGGCGGTCGGGATCGGCCACGTGGTCGTGGAAGAAGACCGTCTCGGCGCCGGGCTTCAGCGCGTCCCAATCGGCCATGGCGGCGGCCACGTTCTGGTAGTCGTCGAGGATGGCGACGCGGGCGGGGGTGGGATCTGTCATTGAAATGCTCGCTATCGGGCGCATGTGTTGCGGATGCCCTTGATCCGGCTTCGAGGCTAAAATGGCAATCTCTGTCCTTGAATCGGATCGCGCCGGGACGGCTCCTGCTTCCCGCCCGTTCCCCACCCGCCAGCCAGGAGGTCCCCATGACCGCCCAAGCCAGTCTCAATGCCCGCATCGGCGAGGTGACGCAGCGCATTGCTGACCGCAGCCGCGACAGCCGCGCGCGCTATCTCGACCGCATCGCCGCCGCCGGCGAGGCCGGCCCCCGTCGCCGGGCGCTCGGATGCGCCAACCAGGCCCATGGATTTGCCGCCTGCCTGCCCGGCGACAAGGCGGAGCTGCGCACCGGCGAGGGCGGAAATCTCGCGATTGTGACCGCCTATAACGACATGCTCAGCGCCCACCAGCCCTATGAGCGCTTCCCCGAGCTGATCCGGGAAGCCGCCCGCGACGTGGGCGGGGTGGCGCAGGTGGCGGGCGGGGTGCCGGCCATGTGCGACGGCGTCACGCAAGGGGAAGCGGGCATGGAGCTGTCCCTGTTCTCCCGCGAGGTGATCGCGCTGTCGACGGCGGTGGCGCTCTCCCACCAGACGTTCGATGCCGCGGTGTTCCTTGGCATCTGCGACAAGATCGTGCCGGGCCTGATCATCGGCGCGCTCTCGTTCGGCCATCTGCCGGCGGTGTTCATCCCGAGCGGCCCCATGACCTCGGGCCTGCCGAATGACGAGAAATCCCGCATCCGGCAATTGTTCGCGGAAGGCAAGATCGGCCGCGACGCGCTGCTGGAGGCGGAGTCCAAATCCTACCACGGCCCCGGCACGTGCACCTTCTACGGCACCGCCAACACCAACCAGATGATGATGGAAATCATGGGCGTGCATTTGCCCGGCGCCTCCTTCGTCAATCCCAACACGCCGCTGCGCGATGCGCTGACGCGGGAGGGCACCAAGCGGGCGCTCGCCAATAGC
This sequence comes from Roseixanthobacter liquoris, assembly GCF_043195135.2. Lineage (NCBI taxonomy): Bacteria > Pseudomonadati > Pseudomonadota > Alphaproteobacteria > Hyphomicrobiales > Xanthobacteraceae > Roseixanthobacter > Roseixanthobacter liquoris. Next base: position 4,810,027 of record NZ_CM195537.1, on the reverse strand, counting down.
GCGCTCGGCAATCATTACACCCCGCTCGGGCGGATGCTGGACGAGAAGGCGTTCGTCAACGGCGTGGTGGGCCTGCACGCCACCGGCGGGTCCACCAACCACACCCTCCACATCGTCGCCATGGCGGCGGCGGCGGGCATCGTCTTGACCTGGGACGATTTTTCCGACCTCGCGGACGTGGTGCCGCTGCTCACCCGCGTCTATCCCAACGGCAAGGCGGACGTGAACCATTTCCATGCCGCCGGCGGCATGGGCTTCGTCATCCGCGAACTGCTCTCCGCCGGTCTGCTGCACGAGGATGTGGAGACCGTGTGGGGCACCGGCCTTTCCGGCTACACCGCCGAGCCGGGGCTGGACGAGAACGGCGCCCTGGTGTGGCGCGACGCCACGCCGGCGAGCGGCGACGAGGCGGTGCTTCGCCCGGTCGCCCGTGCGTTCCAGCCCACGGGCGGGCTGAAGGTGCTGGACGGCAATCTCGGCCGCGCGGTCATCAAGACCTCGGCGGTGGCGCCGGAGCGCCATGTCATCGAGGCGCCGGCGCGGGTGTTCCATTCCCAGGAGGCGCTTCAGGCCGCGTTCAAGGCCGGCAGCCTCACGGGGGATTTCGTCGCCGTGGTGCGGTTCCAGGGTCCCAAGGCCAACGGCATGCCGGAATTGCACAAGCTGCTGCCGCCGCTCGGCGTGTTGCAGGATCGCGGGCAGAAGGTGGCGCTGGTGACCGACGGACGCATGTCCGGCGCCTCGGGCAAGGTGCCCTCGGCCATCCACGTGACGCCGGAAGCCGCCGCCGGCGGACCGATCGGCAAGATCCGCGATGGCGATCTGGTGCGGCTCGACGGGGTCGCCGGGCATCTCACCGTGCTGGTGGATGCGGACGAATGGGCCGCCCGCGCACAGGCGGAGGAGGACCTTTCCGCCTCCCACGTCACTGTGGGCCGGGAATTGTTTGCGCCGTTCCGACATGCGGTTGGGACGGCGGATACCGGGGCGAGCATCTTTTCGCTCACCGCGGCGTAAGCTTCGAGATGGGCACCTCTCCCGGCTCGGCGGCGGCATCGCCGGAGCGCCGGGCGGGGACTCGGCGATCTCTCTTCCCGGCGCGCTGCTGGCATCCTCTCTGGCCCTCCCCGTGCCCCCTCCCTAACCCTCCCCCGCAAGCGGGAGAGGGGACGCTATGGCTTGGGAAGGAGAATCTCGCCCGAAGCCGCTTCGCTCCCTCTCCCGCTTGCGGGGGAGGGCTGGGGAGGGGGAACAGTAGGGAGGATCAAAGAGAGCGAACGCGCGCCCGTGGGCGGCGTATTCCCGCGCCGCCTATCCCTTCGCCTGCGCCTCCAGCCGGGCGTCGAAGGCGAGCACGGCGTTCAGCAGCACCGCCGCGCCGGCGGCGCAATCGGCCGGGGTCGCGTCCTCCGCCTCATTGTGGCTGATGCCGTCCTTGCAGGGCACGAACACCATGGTGGTGGGCGCGACGCGGGCCACATAGGCGGCATCGTGCCCGGCGCCGGAGACGATGTCGCGGTGGCCGTAGCCGAGCGTCTCCGCCGCCGCGCGGATGGTCGCGACCAGGGTCTCGTCGAAATGCACCGGCGGAGCGTTCAGGATGCAGTCGAGCTGAAGGGTCAGGCCGAGGGCTGAGATCGCCGCCTCGATCTGCGCGCACAGCTCGGCGTGCATGGTGTCGAGCACGCCCTGGTCGGGATGGCGCATCTCGATGGTGAGGAAGACCTCGCCGGGAATGACATTGCGCGAATTGGGCTTCACCTCCATCAGCCCCACGGTCGCCACCGCGAGCGGGGGATGGGCGAGGCCCACCGCATGGACGATCTCCACCACCTTGGCGGCGCCCAGCAGCGCATCCTTGCGGCGGGACATGGGCGTGGTGCCGGCGTGGGACTCGACCCCGGTGATCGTCGCCTCGTACCAGCGGATGCCCTGCACGCCCGTGACGACGCCGATGGTCTTGCCTTCGGCCTCCAGGATCGGCCCCTGCTCGATGTGCAGTTCGAACATGGCCGACATGGGATGGCCGCCGAGCGGCTTGTCGCCGCGATAGCCGATGGCGTCGAGCGCATCGCCGAAGCGGATGCCCTCGCGGTCGCGCTGGTCCATCACATATTGCTTCTCGAACACCCCGGAAAAGCCTCCCGAGGCCAGCATGGCGGGGGCGAAGCGGGAGCCTTCCTCATTGGTCCAATTGACCACCTCGATGGGCGCCAGCGTCTCGTAGCCGCTGGCCTGGAGCGCGCGCAGCACTTCGAGCCCCGCCAGCACGCCCAGCACGCCGTCGAACTTGCCGCCGGTGGGCTGGGTGTCGAGATGCGAGCCGATGCAGATGGGCGGCAGGCTATTGTCGCGGCCGGGCCGGCGGGCGAACATATTGCCGGCCTCGTCCACGGAAACGGTGCAGCCGGCGGCGATGCAGGCCTCCTTGAACCAGTCGCGGACCTGACGGTCCTCCTCGGTCAGGGTGAGGCGGTTGATGCCGCCCTTCTCGGTGGCGCCGAAACGGGCGGTTTCCATCAGCGCGGCCCAGAGGCGGTCGCCGTCGATCGTCAAATTCGCCATGTCAAACTTCCGTTGGGGTCGGATCGGTTTGCGCCGATGCATGCAATCGGCGTGCCCGGAGAGGGTGATCGCTCGCAATCGTCATGGCCGGGCTTGTCCCGGGCATCCACGCCTTGAGGCCGGTGCGATGCGCGAAGGCGGGCTCCGGGGGCGCCGCGTGGATCGCCGGGACGCGCCGCCCGGCCATGATGGGTGGAAAGGACGAACGCCCGCGCTCCGTGCAACGGCGGTGGCGGCGGGGCAGGCCGTGGCCGGCGCCTGCGGTTTGGGCTGGCGCCCTTTTTGCGGGCAGGCTCAGGTCAGGTCCTTCTCGCCCATCATCACGCGGCGATAGGCGCCCACCAGATGGTTGCGCATGAGTTCCGCAGCGACCTTCGCTTCGCCGGCGATCATGGCTTCCAGAATCTCCTCATGCTCGCGCCACACCCGGATCGAGAGGCCGGGGAAGGAGAGGATTTCGCCCATGGCGCGGCGCAGATGCTGCCAGTTGAGGCGCATCGTATCGATCACCAGGGGATTTCCGGACAGGTCGTAGATGAAGGAGTGGAACTCCATGTCCGCATGGACCACGCCCTTCTGGTCGTTGGCGAGCACCAGGTTGCGCCCGTGCACCACGAGGTCGCGGCCCTTGCGGATGTGCTCGGGCTTGAGATGGGCGGTGGCCAGCTCCGCCGCCAGCGGCTCCACCGCCGAGCGGAACTCATAGATCGCCTTCAATAATTCCGGCTGCACCGGGGCCACCGACACCCCGCGCTTGCCGGATTCGATGACGAAGCCCTGGGAGCGCAGGATCACCAGCGCATGGGTCACCGGCTGGCGCGAAACATTGAGGCGCGCAGCGATGTCCTCCTGCGTCAGGCGCTCCCCCGGCTTGAGGGTGCCGTCGCAGATGGCGTCGAGGATGACCTCGTAGGTCTGTTCGACCAGGCGTTTCGGTGCGGCCAGAGTTTCCATGAAGTCTGCATATCGCGTGCGCCCGCCGTTTTCCATCTTGACCCGCTCCCGGGAACCTGCGACCGTTTGTTGAACTCGGAATTCAGAATTCAATAATGTACGAGGGATGGAAATGGCTCAACCCATTCGAGTGCTTCTCGCCAAGGTGGGACTCGACGGTCACGACCGTGGCGTGAAGGTCGTCGCGCGCACCTTGCGCGATGCGGGCATGGACGTGATCTATTCCGGCCTGCACCGCACGCCGGAAGAAGTGGTCACCGCCGCGATCCAGGAAGATGTGGACGTGCTCGGCGTCAGCCTGCTGTCGGGCGTGCAGCTCACGGTGTTTCCCAAGATCTTCAAGCTCTTGAACGAAAAGGGCGTGGACGACCTGATCGTTGTGGCCGGCGGCGTGATGCCGGACGAGGACGTGGTCGCCTTGAAGGAAATGGGCGTGAAGGAGGTCCTGCTTCAGGACACTCCGCCCGCCGCCATCGTCGCCACGCTGGAACGCCTCGTCACCGAGCGCGGCGCGCGCTGAGCGCGGGAGGATGTCCCATGGAAGACTGGTCCTTCCCGCCGCGCTATGACGAAACCTATCTGCCGCCGTCGGATGCGCGCTATTGGTTTGCCAAGCGCGAAACCATGCACCCTGCGGACCGCGACGCGGCGATCCTCGCCCGCCTCCAGCAGGTGTGCGCCTATGCCTATGAGACCGCGCCTTTCTATCGGCGCAAATGGGACGAGGCCGGCTTCCACCCCTCGCACCTGAAGTCGCTGGAAGACTTCGAGGACAAGGTCCCGGTCGTCACCAAGGCGGACCTGCGCGCTAGCCAGGCGGCGCATGCCCCGTTCGGCGATTATCTGTGCGTGCCCGACGCGGAGGTGTTCCACGTCCACGGCACCTCCGGCACCACCGGGCGGCCCACCGCCTTTGCCATCGGCCGCAACGATTGGCGCGCCATCGCCAATGCCCATGCCCGCATCATGTGGGCCATGGGCCTGCGGCCTGGCGACATGGTGTGCGTCGCCGCCATCTTCAGCCTCTATATGGGCTCCTGGGGAGCTCTGGCGGGGGCCGAGCGGCTCGGCGCCAAGGCGTTCCCGTTCGGCGCCGGCGCGCCGGGCATGAGCGTGCGCTGCGCCCAATGGCTCGCCGCCATGAAGCCGGCCGGCTTCTACGGCACCCCCACCTATGCCCTGCATCTGGCGGAAACCGCGCTCAAGGAAGGGCTCAATCCGCGCGATTTCGGCCTGCGCGTGATGTTCTTCTCGGGCGAGCCCGGCGCCTCCATTCCCGGCGTGCGCGACCGCATCGAGGATCTCTACGGCGCCAAGGTGTTCGACAGCGGCTCCATGGCCGAGATGACGCCCTGGATGCATGTGGGCGGCTCTGCCGAAACCCCCGGCATGCTGTGCTGGCAGGACGTGGTCTATACGCAGGTCTGCGACCCGCGCACCTTCCGCCGCGTGCCCTATGGCGAGCGGGGAACGCCGGTCTACACCCATCTCGAGCGCACCTCCCAGCCCATGATCCGCCTCGCCTCGGGGGATCTCACCTTGTGGAGCGACGCGCCCAACCCCTGCGGGCGCACCTATCCGCGCCTGCCGCTCGGCATCTTCGGGCGCATCGACGACATGTTCACCATCCGCGGCGAGAACGTCTATCCGAGCGAGATCGATTCCGTGCTCAACCAGACCGCCGGCTATGGCGGCGAGCACCAGATCGTCATCACCCGCGAAGCCGCAATGGACGAACTGGTGCTGCGCGTGGAAGCCGATGCGGTGACGCTCGCCCTCGGCCGCGACCATGTGGAGAAGTTCCGCGGCGACATCGCCAAGGCCATGCAGAAGCTGCTGGGCCTGCGGGCGGTGGTGGAGATCGTGGAAGGCGGCACCCTGCCGCGCACGGACTTCAAGGCCCGCCGCGTGGTGGACGACCGGGCCGTGTTCCGCGACATGCATGCCCAGCTGAAAGCAGGGGGCGCCTGATGGGTCGCTATGTTCCCTCGCTGGACCTCATCCCGCGCGTTGAAGCCGGGGAGATGGGCGCCATCGGCCGGCTCATCTCGCGGGCGGAATCCGGCACGCCGGAAGCGCGCGAGGCGCTCGCCACCGTCTATCGCCGCGCCGGCAAGGCCCATGTGATCGGCATCACCGGTGTGCCCGGCTCGGGCAAGTCCACCCTGGTCGCCCATTTCGCCAAGCTCCTGCGCGAGCAGGGGCTGAAGGTGGGCATCGTCGCGGTGGACCCTTCCAGCCCGTTCTCCGGCGGCTCGATCCTCGGCGACCGGGTGCGCATGACGGAACTTGCCACCGATCCCGGCATCTATATCCGCTCCATGGCGACACGCGGCGCCATGGGCGGCATGGCCCGCGCGGCCCTGGATGCGGTGGACATTCTCGATGTCGGCGGCTTCGACACGGTGATCATCGAGACCGTGGGCGTGGGGCAGGACGAGGTGGAGATCGCCCGTGCCTCCCACACCACGGTGGTGGTCTCCGCCCCCGGCCTCGGCGACGAGATCCAGGCCATCAAGGCGGGCATATTGGAGATCGCCGACATCCATGTGGTGTCGAAATGCGACCGCTCAGACGCCAACCGCACGCTGACCGACCTCAAGAGCATGTTGACGCTTGGCGCCCTCACCTCCGCGCGGGGGGACTGGGCGGTGCCGGTGGTGGGGGTCTCCGCCATCAGTGGCGAGGGGTTCGCGCAGCTCCTCGACAAGATCAACGCCCATCGCCGCGTCGCCTTCGAAACCGAGACGGGAGCCGCCCGGCTCGCCCGCATCGCCCGCTTTCGCCTGGTGAAGACGGCGGAAAATCTCCTCATCGAGCGCTTCACCCATGCGGCGGAGCGCCTGGCCCCCAAGCTCTCCGCGCGCCTCCAGCGCCGCGAGAGCGATCCCTACACCCTTGCCAACGAGATGCTGCTCTCGTCCGCAAAGAAGGAACTCGCAGATGAGCATGCTTGAGACCCGCACCCTCGCCAAGCTCAGCGATGACGTGCGCGACTGGGAAGAAAACGAAGTCGCCGCCTTCCTGAAGAAGCAGAAGGAGCGCAAGGAGCAATTCTTCACCCTGGGCGATTTCCCGGTGAAGCGCACCTACACCGCCGCCGATCTCGCCGAGACCCCGCCGGAGGATATCGGCCTGCCGGGCCGCTATCCCTTCACGCGCGGCCCCTATCCCACCATGTACCGCTCGCGCAACTGGACCATGCGCCAGATCGCCGGCTTCGGCACCGGCGAGGACACGAACAAGCGCTTCAAATACCTGATCGCCCAGGGCCAGACCGGCATTTCGACCGACTTCGACATGCCGACCCTCATGGGCTACGACAGCGACCATCCCATGAGCGAGGGCGAGGTGGGGCGCGAGGGCGTCGCCATCGACACGCTGGAGGATATGGAAGCCCTGTTCGAGGGCATCGACCTGGAGAAAATCTCGGTCTCCATGACGATCAATCCCTCCGCCTGGATCCTGCTCGCCATGTACATCGTGCTGGCGGAAAAGCGCGGCTACGATCTCAACAAGCTTTCGGGAACCATTCAGGCGGATATCCTGAAGGAATACATGGCGCAGAAGGAATATATCTATCCCATCGCGCCGTCGGTCCGCATCGTGCGCGATTGCATCACGCACTGCGCCAAGACCATGAAGCGCTACAACCCGATCAACATCTCGGGCTATCACATCTCGGAAGCCGGCTCCTCCCCGGTGGACGAGGTGGCCTTCACCCTCGCCAACCTCATCGTCTATGTGGAGGAGGTGACGAAGACCGGCATGCATGTGGACGAGTTCGCCCCGCGCCTCGCCTTCTTTTTCGTCTGCCAGGCCGATTTCTTCGAGGAAGTGGCGAAATTCCGCGCCGTGCGGCGCTGCTATGCCAAGATCATGAAGGAGCGGTTCGGCGCCAAGAACCCCGAGAGCATGCGCCTGCGCTTCCATTGCCAGACCGCGGCCGCCTCGCTCACCAAGCCGCAATATATGGTGAACGTGGTGCGCACCGCGCTCCAGGCGCTCTCGGCGGTGCTCGGCGGCTGCCAGTCGCTGCACACCAACGGCTTCGACGAAGCCTTCGCCATCCCCACCGAGGAAGCCATGCGCATGGCCCTGCGCACCCAGCAGGTGATCGCCGAGGAGAGCAACGTCACCCAGGTGATCGACCCGCTCGGCGGCTCCTATTATGTGGAGGCGCTGACCACCGAATATGAAAAGCGCATCATGGACATCATCGCCGAGGTGGACGAGCGCGGCGGCACCATCAAGCTGATCCAGGAAGGCTGGTTCCAGAAGCGCGTCGCCGATTTCGCCTATGAGACAGCGTTGCGCAAGCAATCGGGCGAGAAGCCGGTGATCGGCGTCAATACCCTGGTGGAGAAGGAAGAGGTCCACGACATCGAGACCCACCCCTACGACCACACCACGGCCGAGCGGCAGGTGTCGCGCACCCAGCGCATCCGCCGCGAGCGGGACAATGTGAAGGTCAACGCCTTGCTGGAGCGCCTGGTGGAGGTGGCGAAGGACGACACCCAGAACATCATGCCGATCACCATCGACCTGGTGCGCGAGGGGGCCACCATGGGCGATATCGTGGAGAAGCTGAAAACCGTGTGGGGCGTCTATCGCGAAACCCCGGTGTTCTGACCATGCGGCTGAAGCGGGCCGATGTGAAGGCCGCGCGCAGCCGGGCGCGCGGCGGCGATGTGGGGGCGGCGCGCCTGCTCCTGGCGCATAGCGTGGCCTGCGGCCATGAACGGCTGGCCTTGCGTCGCTATTTCTTCGCGCGGATGCTGGGGGCAAGCGATCTCGCCGAGTTCGAGGCCTTCTGCGGGCAAGTCGCTGCGCGGCTGGCGCAGGACGAACTCAAAGCCATGGCCCGTGATGCCGTGGTGCTGGCGGATCGCCTGCAAAATGGTCTGCACGGGAGCGCCGCATGAGTGATCTTCTTTCCACCCCGCCTTTCATCCTGCCCTACCAGGGCATCTTTCCCGTGATGCCGGACCTGCGCCACGCCGGCGCGCGCTCCGCCGTGATCGGGCGGGTCACGCTCGGCCCGCGCGCCTCGCTCGGCGCGCTGGCCTTGCTGCGGGCGGACGGGCATGTGGTGGAGATCGGCGCCGATTTCTTCATCGGCGATCGCGGCACGGTGCATATCGCCCATGAGCTTTATCCCGCCCTCGTCGGCGATCGAGTCACGGTGGGCCGCAACGGCGTGGTGCACGCCTGCACCGTGGGCAGCGATTGCGTGATCGAGGAGGATGCCGTCATCCTCGACGGATCGGTGGTGGAAGACGGGGTGATCCTGGAGGCCGGCGCGGTGGCCTTCCCGCGCTCCAAGCTGGAGGCGGGCATGGTCTATGCCGGCATTCCCGCAAAGCCGGTGCGCCCCGTGGAGCCGGGCGAGATCGCGCGCCGCGCGGCGCGCCTGCGCGCGGTGCCAGACGCGGTGCTCGCGCCCGCCCGTGCCCCGGCGGAGCTGGACATCGACCCCTCGACCTTCATCGCCGCCACCTCCACGGTGGCGGGAAAATTCCGCGCGGGTCCGCGCTCCAGCGTGCTGTTCTCCTGCGAGCTGGATGCCGGCGACAGCGAGATCGTGCTCGGCGCCAATTCCAACATCCAGGACAACACCATCATCCGCTGCGTGAACGGGCCGTTCGTCATGGCGGCGGACGCGGTCATCGGCCACAATGTGATGCTGGAGAATTGCACCATCGGCACCGGGGTCCTGGTGGGCATGGGCAGCCATGTGGCGGCGGGCACGGTGTTCGAGCCCGACGTTCTGCTGGCGGCGGGCGCGCGCACCGCGCCGGGGCAGGTGCTGGAGAGCGGCTGGCTCTGGGGCGGCAGCCCGGCCCGCAAGATCTCCCCCATGGATGAGAGGAAGCGCGCCATGATCCCCTGGATCATCGGCACCTATCGCGACTACACGGCCGGCTTCCTCGCCAGCCAGAACGAACTGAGAGCGGTGCCGGCCTGAGCGGCGGACCGCAGGGTCACGCGTCGGGCATGGCGCCCGGCGCGTGAAGGCGGACCGCCCGGCACAGGGCGGCCGCCGGGCGCGAGCCGAGGGAGAAACGACATGACCAATCTTGCAGGCTGGAGCACCTCCGCCGGAGACGCCGGCATCACCCGCCTCGCCACCGGCGCGCGGGTGGAGAAGGACAGCCCCACCATCGAGCTGATCGGCGCGGTGGAGGAACTGGCCGGCTGGCTCGCGCTGCTGGCGGAAAGCGGCGCCTCCGGCGAGGCCGGGCAGGCGCTCGCCATCGCCCGGAACGACGTGCACGAACTGCTTCAGCAGGTGGCGGCGCCCGGCGCGCCGCAATTGTCCATGGCTTACGTGCGCCGGCTGGACAGCCTTATCGGGCGCCTGGAGGCGGATCTTCCGGTGGTCGCGGCGACGCTGGTTCCCGGCGGCTCGCTGCCGGCGGCCCATGCCGCCGTCGCGCGCGCGGTGTGCCGGCGGGCGGAACGGCGGCTGGTCTCCCAGGCCGAGATCGACCCGCCCGCGCCGGGCAGCGCCGGCATCGCCTATGTGAACCGGCTGGGCGATCTTCTCGCCCTGCTGGCCCGCGCGGCCAATCGCGACGCCGGCCGTCCCGAACCGCGCTTCGACCGTTCGCTGAGCCTCTCGCCGGCCCCGGCGCTGGACTGACGCGCGTCGCCCCGGCGGCGTATTCCGGCGCGCCTTCCGGACCGCCAAATGGCCCGCGCTGCGGGCAATCCCGCGCGTCCCATCGCGGCATCGCCCCATCGCGGCGCTGGATCGGCGGAACAAAGCGCGATCCGCCGCCGCGCGCCGATTCGCGCCCGATCCGTTCGCCCCCTGTTCGCCTGCATGTCCGTGTCGAGGCTGCCGCTGTCCCGCGATGGCACGCGGCGGTGGATGAACGCGCCCGATTACGAAAGCTTCCGCATCCGCCGCCCGACGAGGCGTTGCATCCCCCCAAGCGCGGGAATAAAGCTGGCTCTGCGGCGCGATCGTGAGCACTAAAAGCGTGCGGGGCTCACGTAATATTACGAATATGCGACATTATCGGGGGGGCGATGGCGTTCGAGAACACTGCATCCTTGGCCGGCGGGGGCCGGGTCATGATGTCTCGCGTCCTGCTTTATGTTCTAACCTTCATCGCTCTCCTATGCGCGGCGCTGGTGGTGCTGACCACCTTGCGGGCGATGTACGATGCTTACATCCCGCTTCCTTTCATGGACCAATGGGCGGTCGTTTCCGTCCAGGATTGCATTGATCAGCTCTTCAGCCAGCACAATGAGCATCGCATCGTTGTGTTCCGGCTTATTTCCATTCTTGACCACATGCTTTCGCATGGAACCTATCTGGTCAATTTCTATGTCAGCATCGCGATGCAATTGGTCCACGCCGTTGCGTTCACGGTGCTGGTCTATTGGGCCGGGGTGCGGGGAACATTGAATGTCGTCCTGGCGGGAGCGATCGCGCTTGGATATATGTTCTGGGGCGGGCAGTGGGAGAATTTCCTCTATAGCTTCCAGACCCAGTTTTTCGCGGTCTTCTTTGCGGGAACACTTGCCTTTGCCGCCATCGCCGCCTTGCCAGGATGGGCTGGGGTCGGCGCCGCCTCGCTGTGCGCCGCCCTGGCCGTCGGGTCCATGTCGAATGGCGTTCTCGTCTGCCTCCTCCTGCCGCCGCTGGCCCTCTGGCTGCGCCGGCCGTGGCGCGAAACCGCCGTCCTCGCGGGCGTGGCGGCGGGGCTGATCGGGCTCTATCTGCTCGGCTATCAATCGCCGGATCCCGATCTGACGCCCTTCGCCGCGCTGCTCAAGCCGCTGACGTCGCTGCGCTATACGCTCGCCTATCTGGGCCAGCCGCTGGAAGAGCTTCTGCGGGTGCAGATGGCCGCCGTGCAGGGCCATCGCCACTTGGTCGCCATCGTGATGGGCGGCATCGGCGTGGGCCTCGGCGTCGGCGCGGGCGCCGTGCTGCTGGCCCGCCCCTCCGTCGCGACGCCGGCCCGGCTGGTGCTGCTGCATGTGATCGTGTTCATCGCCGCCTCCGCCGCCCTGACCTCGCTCGGGCGGCTGACCTTCGGCGTCGGCCAGGCGCTGGCCAGCCGCTACCTGACGCCGAGCCTGGTCTTCTGGCTCGCGCTGACCTTCTTGTGGTGGAGCCTGCTGCCCGATCGCGTCCGGCTGGTCGCGCCGGCTTCGGCGGTCTTTGCGCTGGTGCTCATGGCCGGCTATGCGCGCACGGTCGAGGACGTGGTGGAGGCCATGCGCGTCACCCGCAACGGCGCCGCGACGGCGCTGCTGTCGAACGTGCGGGACAATGCGGAATTCGGCAGGATTTTCCTCGATCCGCAGGTGGTCGCCGAGCGGGCGGTCCTCTTGCGCCGGCAGCGTCTCACGCTGTTCGCGGACCCATGGGCGGGCTGGATGGGAACGCCGCTGGCGGCCCATGCGGCGATCGCGCCCGCCACGTCCTGCCTCGGTGCGTTCGAAGGCGCGCAGGCCGTGCCGGATGCGGCGCCGGGCAGCGCCTTCCGGGTGACGGGCTGGGCCTGGGATGCGGCGCGGGCCGGGGCGCCTGAGAAGATCCTCATGGTCGATGCCGCCGGCACCATCGTCGGCTACGGCCTCACCGATGGCCGCCGGCCCGATGTTCCGGCGGCGATCCCCGTGGTGACGCGCCAGGAAGTGGGCTGGCGCGGGCATGTGAAGCTGACGGAACCGACGCAGGTGGGCGCCTTCATCCTGCTGGCGGACGGGCGCTCGGCCTGTCCCCTGGGCCGTCCCCGGCTGCTGGGCGCGCCGCTTTAGGGCCAATCGACAATCGTGGCTTGAGAGGCCGTTGCAGCAGGGCATCGTCACGCACGGGCCCGTCCCGTGCATCCACGCGGCACCGCCGGCATCGGCGCTTCGGGGGCCGCGCCGGCGGCCCGGCCATGACGACGCCTGCGCGCCCTTATGCGAAGACCCCCTCCCGGCCCGGGAGGGGGCCGTCCCGCGGCTCAGCTCTTCACGAGCGGGCAATTGCCCTCGTTGAGGGGGCGGAAGGCCTCGGCGGCGGGGATGGTGGCGAGGGTGTTGTAGATGTCCCACTCGCCCTTGGATTCCGCCGGGGTCTTCACCTCGAACAGATACATGTTATGGATCTGGCGGCCGTCGGCGCGCACCTCGCCCTTGCCGAACAGCGGATCGTCGGTGGGGATGGCCTTCATCTGCGCCACCACCTTGGCGGCATCCTTGGACTTCGCCGCCACGATCGCCTTCAGATAATGGGTCACGGCCGAATAGACGCCGGCATGCACCATGGTGGGCATGGTGCCGCCCATGCGCTCGCCGAAGCGCTTGGAGAAGGCGCGCGTGCCCTCATTCTGGTCCCAATAGAAGGCTTCGGTCAGCACCAGGCCCTGCGCCACCTTGAGGCCGAGGGAGTGCACGTCGGTCAAGAAGATCAGCAGGCCGGCGAGCTTCTGCCCGCCCTGGGTGATGCCGAATTCGGACGCCTGCTTGATGGTGTTGGTGGTATCCGCCGCCGCATTGGCGAGGCCGATCACCTTGGCCTTGGAGCTTTGCGCCTGGAGCAGGAAGGAGCTGAAATCCGAGCCGCCCATGGGCGCGCGGGCGCTGCCGAGCACCTTGCCGCCGGATTCCGTCACGACTTTCGCCGTGTCGCGTTCCAGCGCATGGCCGAAGGCATAGTCCGCCGTGATGAAGAACCAGGTATCGCCGCCGCGCTTCACCATGGCGCTGCCGGTGCCGTGGGCGAGCGACCAGGTATCGAAGGTCCAGTGAATGGTATTGGGCGCGCATTTCGGGCCGGTGAGGTCGGACGTGCCGCCGCCGGAGACGATCAAGACCTTGTTCTTCTCGCGCGAAACCTCGTTGACGGCGAGGGCGACGGCCGAGTTCGGCACGTCCATGATCATGTCGACGCCTTCCTCGTCATACCATTTGCGCGCGATGGCGGAGCCCACGTCCGCCTTGTTCTGATGGTCGGCGGAGATGATCTCCACCTTGATTTCCGGATGGGTCTTCTGGAAATCCTCCACCGCCATCTGGGCCCCGACGACCGAGCCCTGGCCGGCGAAATCCGCGTAGATGCCGGTGCGGTCGTTCAGCACGCCGATCTTGATGGGCGGCACGCTCTGGGCGAGGGCTGGTCCGGCGACGGCGGCGCATAAGGCTGCGATCACGAGGCGTGATGCGATCATTAGGTTTCTCCCGCAATGTTTTCATTTCGGCTTTGGCGAGCCTTAACTGAATTCGGAATTCAGTGTTCAGATCGTGGCTGAAACGACGGGGGAGTCAACCTTCGAACAGCTAGGGAGGGCACTTTTGCGGGGCCGGGCGAACGAAAATACGTGAAGCAGTGCATGACGTTAGGTCATGTTCAGGCGGCGGGGCGCGTTCTGGATTCAAAGCAGGGCGGCGCCGAGCGTCGCGCGCCAATGGTCGAGCCGCTCCTTCAGCAGGGCGTCGCGCACATAGGCATTGTCCTCCGGGTCCAGGCGCTCGATCTCATGGAAGGTGAAGGCCGCCGAGCCATGGGCCTGCCAGGCCGCCTGGAGCGTGCGGTTCGAGCCGCCGCCCTGCCGCAGGCTGAACCAGATGCGGTTCTCTATGGTGGAAAGGTCCGGCGCCCGCCCGAGCCAGCATTCGCCCGTGGAGGCGCAGCGCACGGCATAAATGCCCGCGACGCGCTTGCGCTCCCGATAGGCGGCCACCGCCGCCTTGCGCGTTTCACTCTTCATGTCCGGCCTCATCGTCCGCGCCACCTGGCGAGGCTCGTTATATCCGGGTAATATTAAATTTTCAATATTACCCGGATATTTTAGGCCGGAGCCGTCAGCGCGCGCCGAAGCACATGGGGAAAGCGGTCTGCCCCGCCGCATGGGCGTGGGTCCCATTGAGGCAGCAGGGCGGCACCAGCAGGACGCCGGCCACCAGCGCGCCCGCCGTCGCCTTGCCGAACAGGCCGCCGAGCCAGCCCTTGCCGGCCTTCTCGGTCCCCTCGGCGGGGGCGGCGGCGTCCGGTTCCGGCTCCGGCGCGGCGGCCGGCGGCGGAGCGACGATGGCGCCGAAATTGGTGAAGAATTCACCCGCCAGCTTCTTCGCCGTGGCATCGATCAGCCGCGCGCCGAGCTGGGCCAGCTTGCCGCCCACGTCCGCGCTCACCTCGTAATAGAGCAGGGTCGCGGTGCCCTCGGGCATCAAATGGACCTTGGCCGAGCCCTTGGCGTAGCCGGCAAGCCCGCCCGAGCCTTCGCCGGAGATGGTGTAGCCCTGGTCCGGCACGATGTCGGACAAGGTGACGGCGCCCTTGAACGAGGCCTTCACCGGCCCCACGCGCAGCACCACCACGGCTTCCATCTGCGTGTCCGAGGTCTTGGCGATGCTCTCGCAGCCGGGGATGCACTGCTTCAGCACCTCGGGATCGTTCAGCGCCGCCCAGACGGCCGCCGGGCTGGCTTCGATGCGCTGTGAGCCGTTCATGTCCATGGGATATCTCTCTTTTTCTAAGAAACGGCGCCGCGCTGGTCGCGCCTGCGCACCAGCACGAGTTCCGCGAGGATGGAAAGCGCGATCTCCTCTGGCGTGATGGCGCCGAGATCGAGGCCCGCCGGGGCCTTGACGGCCTCGAGCCGGGCTTGCGGAACGCCGGCCTCGCGTAGCTTGCCGGCCAGCGTCTCCGCCTTGCGCCGCGATCCCACGAAGGCCACATGCCGGGCCTCCAGGCCGAGCGCGGCGGTCAGCGCGGCGAGATCGCCCGCGCCCTGGGTGGAGACCACGACGAAGCGCGGCCCGCTGGCCGGCGGCGGCGCAAAGCCTTCCGCCATGCGATCGGCGCCGGCGAATTTCCCATGGTCCGCCGCCGGCGCGGCGGCGGTGACGCTGAAGCCGAACTGCGGCGCCAGCGCAACCAGCGCGACCGCAACGGGAGAAGCGCCCATCACCACCAGCTCCGGGCGCGGCAGCACCGGTTCCACGAAGATGTCCATGGTGCCCTTGGAGGGGCACATGTTGGAGACGTAGCGCACGCCCTCGCGGGTCTCCCCGGCGTGCACGCCGAGATCCTCCAGCAGGTCTTCCGGCTGGATCGAGACCAGGCGCGGCTGGCCGTCGGCGAGGGCCTCGCGGGCCGCCTTCAGCGTCGCTCCGCGCGCGCAGCCGCCGCCGATCCAGCCCGCGAGCACCGTGCCGTCCGGCAGGATCAGCGCCTTCGCGCCCGCCTTGGCGGCGGTGACGGAAACCGTGCGCACAACGGTGGCGAGGGCAAACGGCTGCTCCTTCTGCTTCATGCCGTCCATGAGCGCGAACATGTCGATGGGACTGGTCATGGCGCTTCCTCCCGTCATAGCCGGGCCAGATAGGGTTCGAGGGCTTCCAGGCTCTCCAGATTGTGGGCCGGCGCGAACAGGTCCACGAACGGCAGTGCCGCCTTCATGCCGGCCGCCTCCGGGGCATAATCGCGCCAGCCGATCATGGGGTTGAGCCACACGATGCGGCGGCAGCGGCGGTGCAGGGCCGCCATCTCGCGCGCCAGAAGCTCCGGTTCGCCGGTGTCGTAGCCGTCGGAGACGATCAGCACGGCGGTGCGCGAATGGAGCGTGCGCCCGGCGTGCCAGCGGTTGAAGGTGGCGAGGCTCGCGCCGATCCGCGTGCCGCCGCCGACCCCCTGGGCCATCAGGCCGAGCCGGTCCATGGCGCGCTGCGGGTCCTTCTCCTTCACCGCGTCGGTCACGTCGATGAGGCGGGTGTGGAACACGAAGGCGGCGGCCTCGCGGAAACTGTCCAGCGCGCCGTGGATGAAGCGCACGAACACCGCCACATAGGGGCTCATGGAGCCGGAGGCATCCAGCAGGATCACCAGCTTCAAGGGCTTCGGGCGGCGGCGGCGATGCACCAGCTCCACCGGCACGCCGCCGCGCGCCACGCTGCGGTGGAGCGTGCGCCGCAGGTCCAGCCGGGCGCCGGTGCGGGCGGCGCGGGCGCGCCGGGTGAGGCGTGCGCGCATGGCCTTGGCGAGGCGCTGGGCCAGCGCATAGGCGCGCTCCAGCTCCTGCGGGTCGGCGATATGGCGGAAGTCGGTCGTCTCCAGCCGCTCGGCGCGGGAAGCTCCGGCGCGGCGCTGCCCGGCATCGCCCTCATCGCCTTGCGCCGTGCTGCCCGGCACCCGGTCCACCCGGCTCACCGGCCCGCTGCCGCCGGCCTCGGGTGCATCCGCACCTGGGCGCGGCGGCAAATTGGTGGGGTTGCGGCGCTGGTCCGCCAGGCGGACGCTGGCGCGCAAGTGCTTCTCGAACCAATAAGCGTCGAACAGATCGTCGAATTTCTCCCAATCCGAGCGGCGCGAGGCGAACAGGGCGCGCAACGCCGCGCGCAGTCGCGTGCGGTCCGCAAGGGCGGGCTCGGCGATCAGACGCAGGGCGTCGCCGCTCTCCGCAAGGCCGGTGGCGAAGCCATTGTCACGCAGCGCCCGCACGAAGCCCGCGAGCCGCGTGCGCACGATCGCGCCCGCCGGCGGCGGATCGGGACGGGGAGAGGGCGCGGGCGCGTGCATCAGGCCACCTGTTCCAGCAGGCGGGAGACCACCTCGCGCGGCAAGGCGCAGCGATCCTCATGGGTCTTCAGCAAGGTGATGAGCAGGTCGTAGACGCTCTCGGGATCGTGCCGCAGGTCTTTCAGCCCGATGCCGGTGAGGGCGGCGGCGAAATCCAGGCTCTCGGCGACGCCCGGCACCTTGCGCAGGTCTTCGCGCCGCAGGTCGCGCACGAAGCGCGCCACCTGCAGCGCCAGCGCCGCGTCGATGCCCGGCACGCGGGTCTTCAGGATGGCGGCCTCGCGGTCCACCTCCGGGAAATCCACGAAATGATAGAGGCAGCGCCGGCGCAGCGCGTCGGAAAGCTCGCGCGTGCCGTTGGAGGTGAGCACCACGCGGGGAATGGAGCGCGCCGTCACCGTGCCCAATTCGGGAATGGTCACCTGGAAATCGGCGAGGATCTCCAGCAGGAAGGCTTCGAATTCCTCGTCCGCCCGGTCCACCTCGTCGATCAGCAGAACGGCGGGTGTGATGCTGCGGATCGCCGCGAGCAGCGGGCGTTCCAGCAGATAGTCCTGCGAGAAGATCTCCGCCTCCACCGCGCGCGGGCTCTCGCCGCTGCCCTCGCGGGCCTTGAGGGCGAGGATCTGGCGCTGGTAGTTCCATTCGTAGAGGGCGGCGTTCTGGTCGAGGCCCTCGTAGCATTGCAGGCGGATCAGCGGCGCGCCGTGCACCTTGGCGAGCGCCTGCGCCACCGCCGTCTTGCCCACCCCGGCCGCACCTTCCAGCAGCAGCGGACGGTGCAGCAGGTCCATCAGATAAAGCGCGGTCGCAAGGTCGCGGTCGGCGAGATAGCCGGCCTCGGCGAGGCGCTGCGCGATGATGTCCCGGTCGCTCATGGTTGCGTCGCCATCGAAAAAGAGGGGAGGGCGCCTCTGCGCCCTCCCTGGAGGATCAGGCGGCCGCGGCTGCGGATTTGTGCAGGCCGAGCTTCTCGGCGGTCTCCCACATGCGCCAGGCATCGTGCGGCATGTCGATATGGGTGGTGCCGAGGAAGGAGAAGGCGTCGTTCACCGCATTGGAGAAGCACGGCACGCCGCCCACATGCGGGCTTTCGCCCACGCCCTTCGCGCCGATGGGATGGTGCGGCGAGGGGGTCTCGGTGAAGTCGGTCTCCCAATGGGGCGTCTCCACCGCCGTGGGCAGGAAGAAGTCCATGAAGGATGCTCCCATCACGTTGCCCATGGAATCGTAGCGGATCTCCTGGCCCATGGAGACCGCGAAGGCCTCCGTCAGCCCGCCATGGACCTGCCCCTCGATGATCATGGGGTTGATGCGGGTGCCGCAATCATCCAGGGCGTAAAAGCGGCGCACCTTGAACACGCCGGTGTCCACATCGATGTCCATGACGCAGAAATAGGCGCCGAACGGATAGGTCATGTTGGGCGGGTCGTAATAATTCACCGCCTCCAGGCCCGGTTCGAGATTGGGGATCGGCTGGTTGTAGGAGGCCCAGGCGATCTCCTTCATGCTCTTGCGCTTCTCCGGCAGGCCCTTCACCTGGAAGCCGTCCACGTCCCATTCGAGATCGTTGTGATGCACTTCCAGGAGGTGCGCGGCGATCATCTGCGCCTTCGCGCGGATCTTGCGCGCCGCCATGGCGGTGGCGGCCCCCGCCGTGGGGGTGGAGCGCGAACCGTACGTGCCGAGGCCGTAGGGGGCGGTGTCGGTATTGCCCTCCTCGATCATGATGTCGTCGGCGGGGATGCCCAGCTCGGTGGCGAGGATCTGGGCATAGGTGGTCTCGTGCCCCTGGCCCTGGCTCTTCGTGCCCATGCGGGCGATCACCGAGCCGGTGGGATGGATGCGGATCTCGCAGCTGTCGAACATGCCGATGCCGAGGATGTCGCAATTCTTGGACGGCCCGGCGCCGACGATCTCGGTGAAGAAGGAGACGCCGATGCCCATGATCTCGCGCGTCTCGCCGCGCTTGAACGCTTCGCGCTTGGCCGCCTGTTCTGCGCGCAGGCCGCGATAATCCACCGCGTTCATCGCCTTTTCCATGGCGAGATGGTAGTCGCCGGAATCATATTCCCAGCCCAGCGCGGCGTGATACGGGAATTGATCGCGGCGGATGAAGTTCTTCACCCGCAGGTCCGCGCTGTCCATGCCGAGCTTCTGCGCCAGCACTTCCACCGCCCGCTCGATGGCATAGACCGCTTCCGTCACCCGGAACGAGCAGCGATAGGCCACCCCGCCCGACGCCTTGTTGGTGTAGACGCCGTCCACCTCCAGATGCGCCACCGGGATGTCGTAGGAGCCGGTGCAGATGTTCATGAAGCCGGCGGGCCATTTGGACGGGTCGGCGCAGGCGTCGAAGGCGCCATGGTCGGCCAGCACATAGCAGCGCATGGCGAGGATCTTGCCGTCCTGCGTCGCGGCCAGCTCCGTGGTCATGTGATAGTCGCGGGCGAACGAGGTGGTGGAGAGGTTCTCCATCCGGTCCTCGACCCATTTCACCGGCTTGCCGAGCACGATGGAGCCCACCACGGCGCACACATAGCCGGCATAGGCGCCGACCTTGTTGCCGAAGCCGCCGCCGATGTCGGGGGCGATGACGTGGATCTTGTGCTCCGGCAGGCCCGAGATAAGCGAGACCACGGTGCGGATGACGTGCGGCGCCTGGAAGGTGCCGTAGAGGGTCAGCTCGCCCTTGATCTTGTCCATGGAGGCGAGCGCCTGGCAGGTCTCAAGCGGCGAGGGATGTGTGCGGTGATAATAGAAGGTCTCCTTCACCGTCACCGGGGCTGAGGCGAAGGCTTCGTCCGTGCCGTCCTTCTCGCCCACTTGCCAGTTGAAGATGTGGTTCGCATGGCGGCGCGGGCCGTGGGCGCCGACCATCTTGTCCACGATGTCCTCGCGCAGCACGGGCGCATCCGGCAGCAGCGCCTTGGAGGGATCCACCAGGACCGGCAGCTCCTCATATTCGCAGTCGATCAGCTCGATGGCGTCGGCGGCGATATAGCGGTCGTCGGCGATGACGAAGGCGACTTCCTGGTTCTGGAACAGCACCTTCTCGTCCGCCAGCACGGCCTGTACGTCGCCCGCCAGCGTCGGCATGTAGTGCAGGTTCAGCGGCTTGAGATCGGCGGCGGTCAGCACCGCGCGCACGCCGGGCAGCGCTTTCGCGCGGGAGGTGTCCAGCTTCTTGATGCGGGCATGGGGATAGGGCGAGCGGTAGAAATCGCCGAACAGCATGCCGGGCAGCTTGATGTCGTCGACATAATTGCCGCGACCCTGCGTGAAGCGGATGTCCTCCACGCGCTTGCGCTTGCAGCCCATGCCCTGGAGGCGCGCCTCGCGCTCCGCCTTGGTCGGTGTGAGGTCGTTCATTCCGCAGCCTCCTGGAACGGCACGCCGTTGATCTTGGCGGCGGCGTATTGAATGGCCTTGACGATGTTCTGGTAGCCCGTGCAGCGGCAGATGTTGCCGGCGATGCCGAAGCGGATTTCCGCTTCGCTCGGATCGGGATTTTCCAGCAGCAAGCGATGGGCGCGCAGGATCATGCCCGGCGTGCAGAAGCCGCATTGCAGGCCGTGCATCATGCGGAAGCCTTCCTGCAAGGCGTGCAGCGTGCCGTCGGGCGCGGCCATGCCCTCGATGGTGGTGATCTGCGCGCCCTCGGCCTGCACCGCGAACAGGGTGCAGCTCTTCACCGACTTGCCGTCGAGATCCACCGTGCAGGCGCCGCAATGGGAGGTGTCGCAACCGATATGGGCGCCGGTGAGCAGCAGGTTTTCGCGGATGAAATGGATGAGCAGCGTGCGCGGCTCGACGAGCCCTTCGACCGCATCGCCGTTCACCGTCATGGAGACGTGAACCTTCGCCATTTTGGGTTTCCTCGCGGAGTTGGGGATCAGCCGGCGGCGCGGGCAAGCGCCCGCGCCAGCGCGCGTTCGAGCATGATGCCGGCCATCTTGGTGCGATAGGCGGCGGTGCCGCGCCCGTCGGTGGCCGGCTGCGTGATGGCCTCGGCGGCGGCGATGGCGCGGGCGATGCTCGCCGCATCCGCGCCGGTGCCGGTGAGGATGTGCGCGGCCTCTTCCGCCAGCAGCGGGGTGTCGCCCACATTGGTGAGCGCGATGGCGCAGGTCGCGATCCGCCCCTCCGCCTTGGTGAGCACGACGGCCGCCGCGGCGGTGGCATAATCGCCGATCTTGCGCTTCAGCTTCTCATAGGCCGCGCCGTGCCCTTGCGGCGGCACGGGAATGGAGATTGCCGCGAGCATCTCCCCCGGCTCCAGCGCGGTGAAATAGGCGCCCTGGTAGAAATCGCGGGCGGCGACCTCGCGCGCGCCCTTCTCCCCGGCCAGCTGGTAGGTGGCGTCCAGCGCCATCATCACCGCCGGCATGTCGTTGCCGGGATCGCCATTGGCGACATTGCCGCCGAGCGTGCCCACATAGCGCACCTGCGGATCGGCGATCAGCAGCGCGGTTTCCTTGAGGATCGGCAGGGCGGCGGAAAGGTCGGCGGAGGCGATCAGCTCGGCCTGGGTGGTCATGGCGCCGATGAGGATGCGCCCGCCCTCGTGGCGAATGCCCTTCAGGTCGGCGATGCCGGCGAGGTCCACCAGATGCTCCGGCGTCGCCATGCGCAGCTTCATCATGGGGATCAGGCTGTGGCCGCCGGCCAGCGGGCGGGCATCCTCGCCGAGCCGCGCCAGCAGCGCGACCGCCTCCGGCAGGCTTTTCGGCCGGTGATATTCGAAGCGACCGGGAATCATGGCGTCTTCCCCTCTGGACAGACAGGTCAATCGACTTGGTCTTGTTCCAAAGAGGCTCGCCGCTCTCGCGTTGCAGCAACAAGAGTAAAGGAATCAACGGCTTCGTGTGGTCATGAAGCGCGGCGGATGGCGCATGAAATGCGGCAGGAAGGCTGACCGTTCGCCACGAAATGCGGTGCCTGAACTGACCTATTCAGGCCTTCGCGGCGCTCACCCGCTGCTTCAGCGTGGAAAAGCGCGCACGTGCAACAGGGATGCTGCGTTGCAGGACCGCGTCGATCTCGGCCGCCCCCGCATCCCCCACCCGCCGCACCGCCTCGATATGGGCGAGGGCGACGATATAGCTGCGGTGAACGCGCATGAAGGCGGCGGGGTCGAGCAGGCCGTCCACCTCGCCGATGGTGTGCTGGCAGAAGAATTCGTGCGCGCCGTCGGAGATATAAGTGTAGCGGGCATTGGCCCGCACGAACACGATCTCCCCCACCGGCAGGGCGCGGCGGTGGCCGTCCTTCTCCACCTCGATCTCGCGGGCGAATCGGCGCGCGGCACCGTTCGCGGGCGCCGGCGCGGGGCCCGCGTCGTCCAGGAAGGGGGACGGCGCGGGCAAAGCGGGCTCGCGCGGCGGGTCGACCGCGGGGACCGGCGTCAGCGGCGGCGGTGTCGGCGGAGAAAGGGGGGCGGCATCGCGCGGATGCGGATCCGCTGCGTTCGCAGCCACCCCGCCCGGATTCGCGCGCCCCGCGTCCGTCGCTCTCGCGTCCGCTACCCGCGTATATATCGCGGCCCCTTCCCCCGCGCGGCCGTCCGCGGCGCGGGCGGCGGCGGGGGCGGGTTCGGCAGGGGCGGGATCGTGCTCCGGCATCAGCGAAAGCAGGAAGCCGCCGGAGATCAGGAACGACACCACCGCCACGATCATGGCCATGAAATCGTGCGACAGGCTCGGCGTCGCGGCGGCGGCGAGTGGCGCGCCGTGGTCGGCCATCACGCTCATGCCGGCCATGGCGGTATAGTGCATGCCGGAAATGGCGAGGCCGAGCAGCACCGCCGAGGCCATGCGCGAGGCGCTGACGAAGGGCCGCTCGATCTGCCACAAGGCAAGCGCGCTCGCGGCCACCGCCACCACCCCCGCCGCCAGCACATAGCGCGGCGCATGGTGCATGTGGCCGGGCATGTCGATGGCGGACATGCCGACATAGTGCATGGCCATCACCCCCGCGCCCATGGCGAGCGCTCCGCCGGCGATGCGCAGCGGGCGGGGATGGGAGGTGTGCACGATCAGAACGCCGGCGCCCACCATGAGCACGCAGATGAGAAACGACACCAGCGTGGGCAGCACCAGGAAATCCACGCCAAATGGAAACTGCGCCGCCAGCATGCCGACGAAATGCATGGACCAGATGCTGACCGCCAGCGTCACCGCCGCCGCCGCGAGCGCGAGGCGCCGGCGCACGCCCGCGCTGCGGTCCACCTGGTCCGCCAGCAGCAGGCTCACATAGCTGCCCTGGGCCGCGATCAGCAGCGACAGGGCCACCAGCCAAGGATTATGGGCGAGCACGTCACCTCTCCCGGCACGACGCGCGGGGCGCGTCCCACTCCCGAAATGCGGCCGCGTTCGACGCGGGCCATTCTTATGCATCCTGAGTAAAATCGCACGCCGCGCGGGTCAATGCAGCTCTTCGCGAGGCGGGCGCGGCGCTAGACGATATATTTGCGCAGCAGGTCCACCAGCCGCGAGGCGGCCGGAGAAAAGGACTGGCCTTTCAGCGAGATCACCGCGAGCTCGCGCATCAGCGAGGGATCGACGATGCGCAGCGCCCGGGTGGTGGCGCCGATGGTCTCCGGCAGGGCGATCTTCGGCAGGATCGCCGCGCCGAGCCCGGCCTCGGCCATGGAGATGAGGGTCTGCGCCTGGGTGAACTGGAAATGGGTGGTGAAGGTGAAGCCCAGTTCCCGCATCTTGCGCTCGAACAATTCCCGCAGCGCGGTCGCCGGATTGAGCAGCAGCAGCGGCATGTGCTGGAGGGCTTCCAGCGGAATGCTGGTTTTCTTGGAGGTGAGAAAGCGCTTCGGCACGAGGGCGTACAATTCCTCCTGCAACAGATGCTCGAACTGGAATTCTTCGGTGGCCGTCACCGGGCCGATGCCGAAATCCACCTCCTTCTCCCGCACGCTCTTGTGCAGCGCCTCGGAGGTCAGCTCCCGCACGAACACCTGGATCGCGGGATAATCGCGCTCGAACGCCGCCAGCACGCGGGCAAGGCGCGAGCCGGCGACGGTCGGCGAACAGGAAAGCGACACCCGGCCGCGCCGCAGGTCCGCCGCCTCCTCCAGCTTCACGAGGCCGAATTCCAGCTCGTGCACCGCGCGCCGCGCGTAATCCTGCAATTGCTCGCCTTCCGCCGTCAGCCGCACGCTGCGCGTGGTGCGGTGGAACAGGGCGACGCCGATCTGCGCCTCCAATTGTTTGATCTGGGTGCTGATGGCGGAGGGCGAACGATGGGCATGAAGCGCGGCGGTGCGAAAGCTGCTGTGCTCGGCGACCAGAAGGAAGGTCTTGAGAAACTTCAGGTTTACGTTGGCGAGCGGGCGCGGCGTGCGGTCCATGGACGGCTCCTTTTCCGCTATTATGCAGAAAAACAGAACAATTGTTGAAATAATTGAGTTTGAAGCCGCAGTGCACTCCCCCTAGGTTTCCTCAACCGCTGCACAGGCGGCGGGCGGGAAGATTTTCCCGCACAAAAATAAGATGTTGAGGAAGCGACCTTGCTGACTGACAGCCAAGATCCGACATTGCCCTCCGGCCTGCCGGCAGGGGCGCTCGACGGCATCCGCGTGCTCGATATCGCGACCTTCGTCGCGGCGCCGTTCTGCGGCACCATTCTCTCGGACTTCGGCGCCGAGGTCATCAAGATCGAGCAGCCGGTGGTGGGCGACAGCCTGCGCCGCTTCGGCACCGCGACGGAGTGCGGCGACAGCCTGGTGTGGCTCAGCGAATCCCGCAACAAGCGCACCGTGACGCTGGACCTGCGGGCCAACAAGGGGGCGGAGCTGTTCCGCCAGCTGGTCGCGAAATCCGACGTGGTGCTGGAGAATTTCCGCCCCGGCACGCTGGAGCGCTGGGGCCTCGGCTTCGAGGACCTGCGCAAGATCAACCCCAAGCTGGTGATGCTGCGCGTCTCCGCCTACGGCCAGACCGGCCCGAAGAAGGGCGAGCCGGGCTTTGCCCGCATCGCCCACGCGTTCGGCGGCCTTTCCTATCTGGCGGGCGAGGCGGACGGCCGGCCCGTGGTGCCGGGGTCCACCTCCATGGCGGACTATATTTCCGGCATGTGGGGCGCCATCGGCGTGCTGGTGGCGCTGAAGGCGCTGGAGACCACGGGCGTCGGCCAGTTCATCGACATCGGCCTGTATGAATCGGTGTTCCGCCTGCTGGACGAGATCGCCCCCGCCTATGCCAAGTTCGGCATCGTGCGCGAGCGCATGGGGGCGGACACCATCAATGTGGTGCCCCACAGCCATTACCAGACGGCGAGCGGGGAATGGGTCGCCATCGCCTGCACAAACGACAAGATGTTCGAGCGCCTGTGCGAGGTGATGGGCCGCCCGGAACTGGCGCGCGAATATCCCACCAGCGAACTGCGCGTCGCCGCGCGCGACCACATCAACCAGCAGGTGGCGAAGTGGATCGGCAGCCTGCCCTTCACCGAGGTGATGAGGCTGACGCTCGCCGGGGAAGTGCCCTGCGGGCCGGTCTATTCCATCCGCGACATCTTCGAGGACCCGCAATACGCCGACCGCCAGAACCTGATGAAAGTGGACGATCCGCGGGTGGGGCCGCTGGTACTTCCTTCCGCAGTGCCTAAGCTCTCGCAGACGCCGGCGCGCTTCAAGCATGCCGGGCGCGCCCTCGGGGCTGACAATCTCGCGGTCCTCGGGGGGCTTCTCGGCCTTTCGGCCAGCGAGATCGAGGCGCTCGGCGCGTCCGGCGTCATCTGAGCACGACACGATCAGACAAGAAAACTCTTCGGGCAGGAACGCCACATGCAGACGTACCAGATGTATATCGGCGGCGAATGGGTGCCGGCGGCGGGCGGGGAGGTCTTCGAGACCGTCAATCCCTATACCGGCCAGCCGTGGGCGAGCCTGCCGCGCGGCACGGCCGCCGATGCCGACGCCGCCGTGGAGGCCGCGCACCGGGCCTTCACCACGGGCGAATGGCCGAGGATGACCGCCACCGCCCGCGGCCAGCTGCTCCATCGCCTCGCCGACCTGATCGTCGAGCATGCCGATGTGCTGACCCGGGTCGAGGTTGCCGACAACGGCAAGCTGATCAATGAGATTTCCGCCCAGGTCCGCTATCTGCCGCAATATTTTCGCTATTTCGGCGGGCTCGCGGACAAGGTGCAGGGCGCGGTGCTGCCCATCGACAAGGCGGACACGTTCAATTTTACCCGCCACGAGCCGCTGGGCGTGGTGGTCGCCATCACCGCCTGGAACTCGCCGCTGCTGCTGGCGGTGAACAAGCTGGCGCCGGGCCTCGCCGCCGGCAACACCTTCGTCTTGAAGCCCTCCGAATTCACCTCCGCCTCGGCGCTGGAGCTGGCCAAATTGTTCGAGATGGCGGGCTTTCCCCCCGGCGTGCTGAACGTGGTGACGGGCTTCGGCGCCGATGTGGGCGCCCCCCTGGTGCGTCATCCCAAGGTCGCGAAGGTGGCCTTCACCGGCAGCGAGATGGGCGGGCAGAAGATCAACGAGGCCGCCGCCGCCGACTTCAAGCACGTGACGCTGGAACTGGGCGGGAAGTCCGCCAACATCGTGTTCGACGACGCCAATCTGGACAATGCGCTGAAGGGCGCGGTCTCCGGCATCTTCGCGGCCACGGGGCAGACCTGCGTCGCCGGCTCGCGCCTGCTGGTGCAGCGCTCGGCCTACGACCGCTTCGTCGAGCGCCTGGTGGATTTCGCGCGCACCGCCCGCATGGGCGATCCCATGCGCACCGACACCCAGGTCGGCCCCGTCACCACGCCCCCGCAATATCAGAAAATCCTGGATTACATCGCCATCGCGAAGGGGGAGGGCGCCGAGTGCCGGCTCGGCGGCGGCCCGGCCACCCGGCCGGAATGCGGCGCCGGCCAATTCGTCGAGCCCACCATCTTCTCGGGCGTGAACAACCGCATGCGCATCGCCCGCGAGGAGGTGTTCGGCCCGGTGCTCTCCTGCATCCCGTTCGAGGACGAGGAAGAGGCCATCGCCATCGCCAACGACAGTCCCTACGGCCTCGCGGCCGGCGTGTGGACCTCCGACGTGCGGCGGATGCTGAAGATGTCCGAGAAGCTCGCGGTCGGCATGGTGTGGGTCAACATGTATCGGGCGGTCAGCTTCATGTCCCCGTTCGGCGGCTACAAGCGCTCCGGCATGGGACGGGAGAACGGCATCGAGGCGATCTACGAATATCTCCAGACCAAGAGCGTGTGGATCAGCACGGCGAGCGAAGTGCCCGATCCGTTCGTGATCCGCTGAGGGAGATGGACATGCTCGCCAGATCGCAGACCCTCGCCACCCCC
This sequence comes from Roseixanthobacter liquoris, assembly GCF_043195135.2. NCBI lineage: Bacteria > Pseudomonadati > Pseudomonadota > Alphaproteobacteria > Hyphomicrobiales > Xanthobacteraceae > Roseixanthobacter > Roseixanthobacter liquoris. Next base: position 4,782,651 of record NZ_CM195537.1, on the reverse strand, counting down.
ACCTTCCGGCTCGACGGAAAGACCGCCCTCGTCACCGGCGCCGGCGCCGGCATCGGCGAAGCCATCGCCTTCGGCCTTGCCGAGGCGGGCGCCGACACCGTTCTCGTGGGGCGGACCCGCGCGCCGCTGGAGGCGCTGGCCGCGCGCATCGCGGACGCCGGCCTGCCCGAAGCGCGCGTCAGCGCCTTCGACGTGCTGGACACGGCGGCCATGACCGCGGCCGTCGCCGCCCTGCCGCGCCTCGACATCCTCGTGAACAATGCCGGGACCAATATTCCCGAGCCGTTCGTGGACGTCACCGAGGCGCATCTCGACGCCATCATGACCCTCAACGTGCGGGCCTGCTTCCTGGTCTCCCAGGCGGCGGTGCGCAAGATGCTGGAAGATCCGGACCGCGCCCAGACCGGCGGGGCGATCATCAACGTCTCCTCCCAGATGGGCCATGTGGGCTCGCCCAACCGCACCGTCTATTGCATGAGCAAGCACGCGGTGGAGGGCCTCACCAAGGCCATGGCGGTGGAACTGGCGCCGCAGCGCATTCGCGTGAACGCCATCGGCCCCACCTTCGTGGACACGCCGCTGATCCGCCGCATCGTCGATACGCCGGAGAAGCGTGCCTTCCTGGTCTCCAAGATCCCCATGGGCGACATGGCCCGGGTCGAGGACATGATGGGCGCGGCGATTTTCCTCGCCTCGCCCGCCGCCGCCATGATCACCGGCACCTGCCTGCTGGTGGATGGGGGATGGACCGCCCAATGAGCGCGGCCCCGGCCGCATCTGCTTCCTGAAACGGACGTCGGAAAGAACAGGACAAGAAGAATGTCAGCGACCTACAGGAAAATCATCGTCGATGAGATCGGCCCGCCCGAGGTGATGCGCCTCGTGGAGGAGACCGCGGCCGCCCCCGGCGCGGGCGAGGTGTTCATCCGCCAGGAAGCCATCGGCGTCGATTATATCGACACCCAGATGCGCTCCGGCATCATGCCCGCAACCCTGCCCACCGGCCTCGGCTTCGGCGCCGTGGGGACGGTGGAGGCGGTGGGGCCCGGCGTCACGCACGTGAAGGCGGGCGACCGCGTGGCCTATGTCTATGCGGTGGCCGGCAGCTATGCGGAAGCCCGCACGGTCCCGGCCGAACGGGTGGTGCGCCTGCCCGACCAGGCGATCCCCGCCGAGGCTGCCGCCGGCGCGCTGTTCCGCGGCGTCACCGCCTGGTATCTCTCGACCCGCCTGCGCGAGATCAAGCCCGGCGACTTCGTGCTGGTGCACGCGGCGGCGGGCGGTGTCGGCCTGATCCTGATCCAGTGGCTGAAGCATCTCGGCGCCATCGTCATCGGCACGGTGGAGACGCCGGAGAAGATCGCGGTGCTGCGCGAATACGGCTGCGACCACGCGATCCTCCTGACCGAGGAGGATTTCGTCGCCCGGGTGAAGGAGATCACCGGCGGCAAGGGGGTCAGCGTGGTCTATGAATCCATCGGCAAGGAGACCTTCGACCGCTCGCTGGAGTGCGCGGCGCGGTTCGGCCTCATCGTCTCCTTCGGCTGGCCCTCGGGGGACGTGGAGCCGATCTCGCTCGCCAATCTGCGCAACAAGGGCTCGCTGTTCGTCACCCGGCCGACCGTCTCGCACTATACGGCGGACGCGGGCGATTTCCGCACCGGCGCGGGCGCCCTGTTCGACCTGATCGCAAAGGGCGCGATCCGCATCAAGGTGGGCAATTCCTATCCGCTCGCCGATGCGCCGAAGGCCCACGCGGACCTCGTGGCCCAGCGGACGCTGGGCTCAGTGGTCCTGACGGTCTGAGGCCGCGCCATGGCCATTCCCCTGATGACCGGAAAGGTCGCCATCATCACCGGTGCGGCCTCGGTGCGCGGCATCGGCTGGGCGACCGCCCGCCTGTTCGCCGACCACGGCGCGCGCGTCGCGCTGCTGGATCTGAACGCCGAACGCGCGCAGGCGGCGGCCGGCGAGATCGGACCGGCCCATCGCGGCTATGCCTGCGACGTCCGCGATGCGGCGCGCTGCAACGGGGTGGTGGCGGAGATTCTAGCCGATTTTGGCCGGCTCGACGTGCTGGTGAACAATGCCGGCGTCAGCCAGCCCTATCGGCTGATGGACTCCACCGAAGCCGATTACGACCTCGTCATGGATTCGAGCGTGCGCGGCACCTACAACATGTCGCGCGCGGTGGCGCCGCATCTGCGCGCCGCGCGCTCCGGCGCGATCGTGTGCATGGGCTCGGTTGCGGCCCAGCGCGGCGGCGGCGTGCTCGGCGGCCCGCATTATGCCGCCGCCAAGGGCGCCGTGCAGACCATGGCGAAGGCCATGGCGCGGGAACTGGGCGCAGACAACATCCGCGTCAACGCCATCGCGCCGGGTCTCGTGGATACCGATCTCCTGATCGGCTCGCTCACCGAGGACATGCGCGAAAGGGCGATCGCCAACACGCCCATGGGGCGTCTCGCCAAGCCGGACGACATCGCCAATGTCTGCCTCTACCTCGCGAGCGACCTCTCGAGCTTCGTCACCGGAACCGTGCTCGACGTGAACGGCGGGCTGCACATCCACTGAACTTGGGGAAGCGGCCGCAAGAGCCGTGGAAACGTACGAGGAAACCAATGCTTGAGGGCAAGATCGCGATCGTCACCGGCGGCGCGTCCCAGCGCGGCATCGGCTGGGCGACCGCCAGCACCTTCGCGCGGAACGGCGCGCGGGTGGCCATCCTCGACCTGCGCGGCAGCGATGCCGTAGCGGCGGCCGCCGCCATCGGGCCGGCGCATCGTGGCTACCCGTGCGACGTGCGGGACAAGGACGCCTGCCGGCAGGTGGTCGAGGCCGTGGCCGCCGAATTCGGCGGCGTCGATATTCTCGTGAACAATGCCGGCGTCAGCCAGCCGCGCACCCTGCTCGAGATCGAGGAGGCGGGCTACGACCTGGTGATGGACGTGAGCCTGCGCGGCGCCTTCAACATGGCGCGCGCCGTGGTGCCGCACCTGCGGGCGCGGGGCGGCGGGGCGATCGTCTCCATCGGCTCGGTCTCCGGCCAGAGGGGCGGCGGGGTGATGGGCGGGCCGCATTATTCCGCCGCCAAGGGCGCGGTGCATGCGCTCACCAAGGCCATGGCGCGCGAATTTGCCGCCGAGGGCATCCGCGTGAACGCGGTGGCGCCCGGCCTGATCGAGACCGACCTGATCGTCGGCCGTCTCACCGACGAACGCCGCGCGATGGTGGTGGCGGCAACCCCCATGGGCCGCGTCGGCGCGCCGGGCGAGGTGGCGGACGGGTGCCTGTTCCTGGCGAGCGACCTTGCCCGCTACGTCACCGGCGTGACCCTCGACATCAACGGCGGGCTTCACATCCACTGAATTCGGGCGCGCAGCGCAGCGTAGTCCGAAAGTGTGCGTACCAAGACGACGACAAAGCAAAAAACAAAATCCAACCCTGGAGGAAAATGCCATGTACAAGAAGATCATTCGCGGCGGGCTCCTCGCCCTGTCGCTTGCCGCCCTCTCCACCAGTGCCCTCGCCGCCGATCCCATCCGCATCGGCCTGTCCGGCCCGTTCACCGGCGGGTCGAGCCCCATGGGCATTTCCATGCGCGACGCGATCCGCATGGCGGTGGCCGAGATCAACGCCAAGGGCGGCGTGCTCGGCCGGCCGCTGGAACTGGTGGAACGCGACGACGAGGCCAAGAACGAGCGCGGCGTGCAGGTGGCGCAGGAGCTGATCCACAAGGAGAAGGTGGTCGCCGGGCTCGGCGTCATCAACACCGGCGTGGCGCTGGCGAGCGCGCGCTTCTACCAGGAAGCGAAGGTGCCGCTCATCACCCCGGGGCCGACCGGCTCCAATTTGACCGAGCAGTTCGCGCCGCCGAAGAATCCGGCAAGCTACATCTTCCGCGTCTCGCTGCGCGACAAGATCCAGGTGGACATGATCGTCGACGAGGTGATCAAGGCGAAGCTGACCAAGGTGGCGATCCTCGCGGATTCTACCAATTACGGCCAGCTCGGCCGCGAGGACCTGGTGGCGGCGCTGAAGGCCAAGAACATCGAGCCGGTGGCGATCGAGAAGTTCAACATCAAGGACGTCGACATGACGCCCCAGCTCCTGCGCGCCAAGGACGCCGGCGCCACCGCCGTGCTCACCTACGGCGTCGGGCCGGAACTGGCGCAGATCGCCAACGGCATGGCCAAGCTCGGCTGGAAGGTTCCGATCATCGGCAGCTGGACCCTCTCCATGCCCAATTTCATCGAGAGCGCCGGCGTCAACGGCGAGGGCGCGCGCATGCCCCAGACCATCATCCTCGCGGACGCCACCGGAAAGAAGAAGACCTTCATCGACAATTTCTCGAAGGCGACCGGCACCACCCGCATCCCCGGCCCGGTGTGGGCGGCGCAGGGCTATGACACGGTCTACATCCTCGCCGCCGCCATCCAGCAGGCCGGCAGCACCGACGGCGACAAGATCCGCGAGGCGCTGGAGAACCTGAACGTGAAGGTGGACGGGCTGGTGATGACCTACGACAAGCCGTTCTCCGCCACCGACCACGAGGCGTTCAAGGACAGCTCCGTCGCGGTCATCGGCGAGGTGAAGGACGGCCAGGTCGTCTATGCGAACGAAGCCGACCGCAAGAAGACCAACTGAGCCCGCGATACCCGCCGGCGGTGAAACGCCGCCGGCGGATCCCGCGTCCGCACCTTCCGGCAGGATCGAAACCGATGCAATACATCCCGCAAATCCTGTTCAGTGGCATCGCCCTCGGGATGATCTACGGCGTCACGGCGTTCGGCTATCAATTGACCTTCGCCACCTCGCGCACGCTCAACTTCGGCCAGGGCGAGGCGCTGGCGATCGGCGCGCTGGTCGCGCTCTCCCTCACCGGCTACGTGAACTATTGGCTGGCGATCCCGATCATCTTCCTCGTCGGCGCCGCGCAGGGCGTGTTCGTGGAACAGGTGGCGATCCGCCCCGCGCGCAAGTCGAAGTCCGAGTTCTCGTGGATCATGTCCACCATCGCGCTCGGCATCATCTTCAAGAACGTGGCCGAGAACATCTGGGGCAAGGACGACTATAAGTTTCCCTCCCCGCTGCCCGACACGCCGATCCTGATCTTCGGCGCCCGGGTGCTACCCATGGAGATCATGGTGGTGGCGGGGGCGCTGATCCTCATGCTCGCCATAGAATTCTTCAACCGGGGCACGATCTTCGGCAAGGCCATCATCGCCACCTCGTCGGACCCCGGCGCGGCGGGCCTGATGGGCATCAATACCGACCGGGTCATCACCTTCTCCTATGCCATGTCCTCGGCCACGGCGGCGCTCGCCGGCATGCTGATCGCGCCGCTCACCCTGGCCGGCGCCGGAATGGGCACGGCGCTGGGGCTGAAGGCGCTCGCGGTCGCCATCATCGGCGGCCTGAATTCCGGGCTCGGCGTGATCGTCGGCGGCATCATCCTCGGCATCACCGAGACCGCCACGGGCTTCTATCTCTCCACCGGATACAAGGAAGTGCCCGGCCTGCTGCTGCTGCTGATCGTTCTCGCCATCACCCCCGCCGGCCTGTTCGGCAAAGCCACGATCAGAAAGGTCTGACGGTGCAGAAAGGTCTGACGATTCAGGCGTTGAAATTCGCCCTGCTCGGCGCGGCGCTCCTTGCGCTCGCCGCCTTCCCGAGCGTGGTCGGCAACCCCTATTACATCCATCTCGTGGTGGTGGTCGCCATCTATGCGATCCTGCTGTTCGGCCTCGACGTGCTGGTGGGCTATACCGGCGAGGTCTCGCTCGGCCATGCCGGCCTGTTCGGCATCGGCGCCTATGTGGCGGGCATCTTCGCGACCAAGCTGGGCCTTCCGTTCTACCTGTCCATTCCTGCCGCGATCGCGTTCACCACGCTGTTCGGCGCCGTGCTCGCCTTCTCGGCGCTGCGCGTGACCGGGCCCTATCTCGCCATGGTGACGCTGGCCTTTGGCACCATCGTGCAGATCCTCATCAACGAGATGGACTTCCTCACCGGCGGCCCCATGGGCCTCACGGTGACCAAGCCCGAGATCCTCGGGCACCGGCTGAACGCGGTGGAATTCTATTATTTCGTGATGGTGGCGCTGGTGGCGTCCGTGCTGGTGGTGTCGCGCCTGCTGCGCTCCCACATCGGCCGGGCGTTCGAGGCGCTGCGCGGCAGCCCGATCGCGTGCGACTGCATGGGGGTGAGCGTCTATCTCTACAAGGTGTTCGCGTTTGCCCTGTCGGCGGCGTTCGCCGGGCTCGCGGGGGCGCTGTTCGCCTATTCGGAGGAATATATCGCCCCCAATGCGTTCGGCGTGGACCTGGCGATCCTGTTCCTGCTGGCGCTGATCCTGGGTGGCCGCAAGACGCGCTCGGGCGCCATCCTGGGCGCGGCGATCGTGGTGTTCCTGCCCAACATGCTGTTCGACCTGCCGCTGTTCCGCGCGCTGACGGTGGGGCTCTCCATCATCGTCGCGGCGGTGGTCGCCGTCGGCCTCGCGCGCCGCACGCTGACATTCAGGCAGGTGGCGATCCCGGTGGTCGCGCTCGCGGCATTCGACGTGTTCGTGTTCTCCATTCACGATCCCATCGAGCACCGGCTCACCATATTCGGGCTGATGATCCTGGGCGTGGTCTATTATCTTCCGGACGGCATCGTCGGCTGGCTGCGCGGGCTCGCGGAGGCCATGGGCATGGACCTGCGGCGCCATGGCGATCTGGAGATCGGCCACGGCGAGGAGGCGGACGCCTGGGACCACGGGGCGACGCCGGTTGCGCCCGGCGGCGACCTGCTGGCGGCCCGCGGCATCGTGATGGCGTTTGGCGGCCTGAAGGCCCTCAACAAGGTGGACCTCAACGTGCGTCCCGGCACGGTGCACGGGCTGATCGGCCCCAACGGGTCCGGCAAGAGCACCATGATGAACGTCCTGACGGGCATCTACACCCCGACCGAAGGGGAGGTGCGCTTCCAGGATGGCGTGATCTCCGGCGAGACCCCCGCGCACATCGCTCTGCGCGGGGTGGCGCGCACGTTCCAGAACGTGCAGCTGTTCGGCGAGATGACCGTCCTGGAGAACGTGCTGGTGGGGCTGCACCACACCTTCAGAAGCACCGCCCTCGACGCCGCGCTGGACACGCCGCGCTACCGGCGCGAACGGCGCGCCGCCTTCCGCCGCGCCGCCGGCATCCTGCGCTTCGTCGGCCTGCGGGACCTCGCCAATGTGGAGGCGCGCAACCTGCCCTATGGCAAGCAGCGCATGCTGGAGATCGGCCGCGCCCTCGGCCTCTCGCCGCGCCTGATCCTGCTGGACGAGCCGGCCGCCGGGCTGCGGGCCAACGACATCGAGGATTTGATGCGCATGATCCGCAAGATCCGCGACCACGGCATCACCATGATCCTGATCGAGCACCACATGGACATCGTGATGAGCGCCTGCGACACCGTCACCGTGCTGGATTTCGGCCAGAAGATCGCCGAGGGCGACGGCGCCAGCGTGCGGCGCGACCCCAAGGTGGTGGAAGCCTATCTCGGCGGCTCCCATGCCGCGTCCCAGGCCGCGTGAGGGCGCCCCATGCTCAGCATCCAGAACCTGCACGCGGGCTACGGCAAGGTCGATGTCCTCCACGGCGTGTCCATCGAGGTGGCCAAGGGGCATGTGGTCAGCCTCATCGGTTCCAACGGCGCCGGGAAGACGACCACCATGCGCGCGATCTCCGGCATGATCGCGCCGAAGGAAGGCCGCATCCTGCTCAACGGCAAGGATATTTCCGGCCTCCAATCCTACGAGATCGCGAGCCGGGGCCTCGCCCATTCGCCGGAGGGACGGCGGGTGTTTCCCACCCTCTCCGTCACCGACAACCTGCTGCTTGGCGCCTATCCGCGCTTCACCCGGCGGCGGCCGCGCGGCGACGTGGACGCGGACCTCAACCGCGCCATGGAGCTTTTCCCCCGCCTGAAGGAGCGGCGCGGCCAGCTCGCCGGCACGCTCTCGGGCGGCGAGCAGCAGATGCTGGCCATGGCCCGCGCGGTGCTGCTGAACCCCGATGTCCTGCTGCTGGACGAGCCCTCCATGGGCCTTGCGCCGATCCTGGTGGAGGAGGTGTTCCGCATCATCGCCCGCCTCAAGTCGGAGAAGGTGACGATGCTGCTGGTGGAGCAGTTCGCGGCGGCGGCGCTCGGCGTCAGCGACTATGCATACGTGATGGAGAACGGCCGCGTGTCGCTCCAGGGGCCGTCGGAGCAGCTGCGCGACGATCCGGCGGTTCGCGACGCCTATCTCGGCGGCGCCACCCACTGAAGACAAAACAACATCGAGGAGACGACAGGATGAGCGGACCCGTCAACAAGGGTTACATTTTTGCCGAGCTGGACGTGACCGACGAGGCGTATTTCCACCGCGAATACATGCCCCGCGTCGAACCGGTGCTCGAGGCCTACGGCGCGAAATTCCTGATCCGCGGCGGAAACCCCGCCGTCATCGAGGGCGGCCGCGAGGTGAAGCGCGTGGTGCTGCTGGAGTTCGAGAGCCTCGCGCGGGCAAAGGACTTCTACTTCTCGCCCGCCTACCAGGACGTCATCGGCTATCGCTTCGATTCCTCGGAGGCGCATCTCTACATCATGGAAGGCGGCTCGGTCGACTGAGCCTCTTCAGAAAAAGCAAAGTCTTCGTCAGGAGGCGTCGGCCGTCCGGCCCCGTCATAAGGTGCATTCATGTACGATTACATCGTCATCGGGGCGGGAACCGCCGGCTGCGTCCTCGCCAACCGCCTGACCGCGGACGGGCGCAGCCGCGTGCTGCTGCTGGAGGCCGGGCAGAAGGGCGGCAGCCCGTGGCTGAAGGTGCCCGCCGGAATGGGCCGCCTGTTCAACGACCCGAACGTGAACTGGCGCTATTATTTCGACGCCGAGCCGGGCCTCAACAACCGCCGCATCTATTGCCCGCGCGGCAAGACGCTCGGCGGCTCCAGCGCCATCAACGGCATGGTCTACATGCGCGGCGTGCCCGGCGATTATGACGGCTGGCGGCAGATGGGCAATGCCGGCTGGGGCTGGGACGATGTGCTGCCCTATTTCAAGAAGAGCGAGAAACAGGTGCGCGGCGCCAGCGACCTGCACGGCGCCGACGGCGAAATGGGGATTTCGGACCTCATGGAGCCGCACCCGGCCTCGCAGGCCTTCGTGGCGGCGGGTCAGACGATCGGCCTGCCGTTCAATCCCGATTTCAACGGCAAGGCGCAGGACGGCATCGGCTATCTTCAGTTCACCATGGAGCGCGGGCGCAGGGTCTCGGCCGCCAGCGCCTTTCTCGAACCGGCCCGCGGGCGCGCGAACCTCACCATCGAGGTGGAGGCCCAGGTCGAGAAGATCCTGGTCGAGGCGGGGCGCACCGTCGGCGTGCGCTACCGCGTGGGGCACGAGCGCCGGGACGCCCGGGCGGGGGAGGTGATCCTCTCCGCGGGCACGATCAATTCGCCGCAGATCCTGATGCTGTCCGGCATCGGCGCGGGGGAGGAGCTTGCCGCCCACGGGATCGAAGTGGTGCGGGACCTGCCGGGCGTCGGCAAGAATTTCCACGACCATCTCTATGCCCATTATCTCGCGGGCGTGGCGCCGGATTTCTCGGTCAACCACATCATCTCCACCTATCGCATCCTGCCGCACGTGGTGCGCTATGTGGTGAAGCGCGACGGCCTCCTAACCTCGGCGGCGGCGCAGGCCGGCATGTTCGTGCGCTCCGGCCCGCACGCCGAGACCCCGGACCTTCAGATCCAGTTCCGCCCGTTCAGCCTGTTCATCGCGCCCGACGGCAAATTCGTGTTCGAGCCGTTCCCGGCGGTGACGGCCTCCTGCTCCTTCATCCGCCCGCAGTCGCGGGGCCGGGTCTATCTGAAGTCCGCCGACCCGTTCGCGGCGCCCGGCATGGTCGCGAACTTCCTGACCGAGGAGGCCGACTGCAAGGCCATGGTCGCCGGCCTGCGCTGGATCCGCCGCGTGTTCGCGGCCGCGCCGCTGGCCGCGCACGTGACCGGGGAGAACAAGCCCGGCGCCACCTGCCAGAGCGACGAGGATCTGCTCGGCTATCTGCGGGAGAATGCCCAGTCCATGTACCATCCCGTGGGAACCTGCCGCATGGGGCGCGATCCCGGCGCGGTGGTGGACGAGCGCCTGCGCGTCCACGGCGTCGCCGGCCTGCGGGTGGTGGATGCCTCCGTCATGCCTTCCATCTCCTCGGGCAACACCAATGCCCCCACCTGCATGATCGCGGAAAAGGCGGCCGACATGATCCTTCAGGACCGCGCGTCCGGCCAGGACCGCGCCATCGCGACGGAGCGGCGCCGGGCATGACCTACGACCTCCTGCGCGGCATGCGCATCGTCGAAAGCTCCGCCTTCATCGCCGCGCCGCTCGGCGGGCTGACCCTGGCCCAGTACGGCGCCGACGTGATCCGCTGCGACGCCATCGGCGGGGGCATCGATTACGGCCGCCTGCCGCTGATGCCGAGCGGGCGCAGCCTGTATTGGACCAGTCTCAACAAGGGCAAGCGTTCGATCGCCGTGGATATCCGCCGGCCCGAGGGGCGGGAGCTGATCCGCGGCCTCGTGACCGCGCCGGGCGCGAGCGGCGGCATCCTGCTCACCAACATCGCGTCTGAATGGCTCTCCTACGACCGGCTTTCGGCGGCGCGGGCGGATGTCATCTCCTGCGTCATCGAAGGCTCGTCCGACGGCACGACGGCGGTGGACTATACGGTGAACTGCGCCACCGGCTATCCCGCCATGACGGGCGGCGGCTCGCTCGCCGCACCCACCAACCATGCCCTGCCGGCGTGGGACGTGGCCTGTGCGCTCCAGGCCTCCTCCGCGATCCTGGCGGCGATCCTGCGGCGGCGCGAGAGCGGCGCCGGCGCCGACATCCGCCTCGCCCTGTCCGATGCCGCCTTTTCCACCCTCGCCCATCTCGGCCTGATGGCCGAGGTGGAATTGACCGGAAAGGACCGCCCGGCCCTCGGCAATGATGTGTTCGGGGCGTTCGGACGTGATTTTGCCACCCGGGACAAGCGCCGCATCATGGTGGTGGCGATCTCCGCCCGCCAATGGGCGGCGCTGGTGCGCGCCTGCGGGCTCGGCGCGCAGATCGCGGCGGTGGAAGCCGCGACCGGCCTTGATTTCGCGCGCGAGGCGGACCGCTTCCACGGCCGCGACGTCATCGCCGCCCTGGTGAAGCTCTGGATCGAGGCGCGCACGCTCGCCGAGGTGGCGGAAACCTTCGACACACACGCGGTGTGCTGGGGCAAGTATCAGACCGTCGCCAGCCTGATGGCGGAGGATGCCCGCGTCTCGCTCGCCAATCCGGTGTTCGAGCAGATCGAAACCAAGGGCGTCGGCCGGCACATCTCGGCGGGAACGCCGGTGCGCTTCGCCGATCTGGAGCGCCATCCCACGCGGTCCGCGCCCTATCTCGGCGAGAATACGGACGAGGTGCTGGCCGACGTGCTGGGCCTTTCCAGCGCCGCGATCGGGCGGCTGCACGATGCCGGGATCGTGGCGGGACCCGCCCTCGATCCGACCTTCGATGCGGATCGCTCCGGGGCCGCGCGGCCGTCACCCCCTTCGTCACCCCATTCGGCACCCCCCTTGGCAGCCGCGAGCTGAGGGTTCACGATCCGCGGCGCGCGGAAGCGGAACGCAACGGTTGCCGCGGCGTTTGAGGGGCATGCGCGTGCGCGTCAGGGAGCATTCACCGTGTCGCCTCGGGCCAATTGGAAGGGTTTCCTCAAGATCGCGGAGCTGAGCTGCGCGGTGGGCCTCTATTCCGCCGTCTCCCAGTCCGAGCGCGTGTCGTTCCACACGGTCAGCCGCACCAGCGGCCACCGGCTCAGCCGCGTGTTCGTGGACGAGGAGACCGGCGCGGAGGTGGAGCGCGACCAGCAGGTGAAGGGCTATGAGACCGGCGACGGCCATTATGTGATGCTGGAGCCCGAGGAGATCGCCGCCGCCGTTCCGGACAGCGACAAGACGCTGGATATCCGGGCCTTCGTCGCCTGCGCCGACATCGACCTCGTCTATCTCGACCGGCCCTATTATCTCGCGCCCACCGACGATGTGGCCGCCAAGGTGTTCGCGCTGATCCGCGCCGGCATGGAGGCGGGGAAGGTGGCGGCGATCGCGCGCACGGTGCTGTTCCGCCGCATGCGCACGGTGCTGCTGCGGCCCTACGAGGCCGGCATGATCGCGACCACGCTGAATTTCGATTATGAGGTCCGTGCCGCAGCCGACGCCTTCTCGCACGTGCCGGCGCTGAAGGTGAAGGGCGAGATGCTCGACCTCGCCAAGCACATCATCGCCACCAAGGCCGGCAGCTTCGATCCCTACGGCTTCGAGGACCGCTATGAGGCGGCGGTGGTGGATCTGGTGCGGGCCAAGCTGGAGGGCCGCAAGATCGCCCGGCCGAAGCCGGCGGCGAAATCGAACGTCGTCAATCTCCTGGATGCGCTGCGCGCGAGCGCCGGGCAAGGCGGCGGAGCCAAAGGGGCGGAGAAGGGCGCGGCGAAGGGCGCGCCAAAGGCAGCAGGTTCAGCCAAATCAGCCGCCACCGCCAAATCAGCGGGTGCCGCAAAGTCAGCGGGCGCCGCCAAGTCGGGCACGACCCTAAAGGCCAAGGCCGAACCTGCCGGCAAGGAGAAATCGGCAAAAGCAGCGCCCGCGCGCAAACCTGGGAGAGGGCGCGCGGCCTAGATCGGTCATCATCCCACACAGGGGGAGGGCGGGGGCAGCTCTCCATTGGCCCTGACGCAGGGGGGCTGCGCGGGCGGACGGCGCGGGGGTGCCGGCGACACCATACCCCCCACCCCAACCCTCCCCCGCAAGGGGGGAGGGAGCCTCCTTCAGGCTCTCGCCCGCTCTCCTCGCCGCTCTCCTTGCCCCTTCATTTGCCGCGCTTGCCGCTTCCCTCCTCGGCTTTCAGGCTGCGCTTCAGCGCGTCCATGATGTCGATCACATTGCCGGGCGCCTCGGCGGGGGGCGGGGGCGCCGGGCGGGCACGCCCCTTCTTCTTGGCGGCGATGATCTTCTTCAGTTCCGCCTGGACCGGATCCTTCACCAGATCCGCGCTCCAGGGCTGCGAGCGTTCGGCGATGAGGGATTGGACCAGCTTCATCGCGGCCGCCTCGGGCTTGACGGGATCGATCGCGGCGAAGGCCTCGTCCGCCGGGCGCACCTCGTTGCCGTAGCGCAGGGTCCACACCACCATGCCCTTGCCGTCGGGCTTCACCAGCACCGCGCGTTCGCGCCGGTAGAGCACGAGGCGGGCGATGCCGGCGGTCCCGGTCGCCCGCATGGCGTCGCGGATCACGGCGAAGGCTTCCTCCCCCACGGGATCGTTGGGGAAAAGATAATGGGGCGTGTCGTACCAGAGCCAGCCGATGGAGCCGTCTTCGACAAAGGTTTCGATGTCGATGGTGCGGGTGCTTTCCAGCGCCACCGCGTCCAGTTCCTCGTCCTCGAAGGTGACGTAGCTGTCCCCGTCGCGGGCATAGCCCATCACCTGGTCGTCGTCGTCCACCGGCGCATGGATTTCGCTGTCCACATATTGCGCGCGAACCCGATGGCCGGTTTCGCGGTTGAGGGTGTGGAAGCGGATTTTCTCCGCCTGCGTGGTCGCCGGCATCATGGCCACCGGGCAGGTGACGAGGGAGAGCTTGAGGAAGCCCTTCCAGAAGGTCGGCGTGGCCATGGCGTGCGCTCCGGTGCGGATTTGCACCCTCGCGCAATGAACCCTTAGGCTCAAGCCGAGTTCCCGTTCCATCGGACGGAGGTGCGCGTGGCCCAGACCAGCAAGCTCTCGAAATATCGCGCCAAGCGGGATTTCCGGCAGACCGCCGAACCCAGCGGGGCGGATGAGGTGGCGCCCGCCAATGCGCTGCGGTTCGTGGTGCAAAAGCACGATGCGACGCGCCTGCATTATGATTTCCGCCTGGAACTGGACGGCGTGTTCAAATCCTGGGCGGTCACGCGCGGCCCCTCCCTCGACCCCGCAGACAAGCGCCTCGCGGTCGAGGTGGAGGACCATCCCCTCGATTACGGCGATTTCGAAGGCACCATTCCCAAGGGCCAGTATGGCGGCGGCACGGTGATGCTGTGGGATCGCGGCACCTGGGAGGTGGAGGGCGATCTTTCCGCAGAGGAGGCCCTGGCCAAGGGCGATCTGAAATTCACCCTCCAGGGGGAAAAGCTCCACGGCAGCTATGTCCTGGTGCGCATGAAGACAGACCGCACCGGCGGCAAGCGCACCAATTGGCTGCTGATCAAGCATCGCGACGCAGACGCTCGGCCCGGCGACAAGGATGCCCTGCTGAAGCAGGACCGCTCCGTCGCCTCCGGCCGCAGCATGGAAGAGATCGCCGCCGGCGCAGGGCCGGCGCCCACCCCCTTCATGACGGCGCGCGGCGGCAAGGTGGCAGCGGACGCGGTGTGGGACTCGCGTGCCGGGCTGGCCGCCGACAAACGCGCCGAGGCGTCCGGCGGCGCCGGCACCCGCGCGGTGAAGGCGAAAGGCGCCAGCGCCGCCGGCTCCGCCGTGGTGCGATCCGCCCGCGCGGCGCCACAGGCACGGGCCCGTGCCGGCAAGGTCACGTCCGGCAAAGGCGCGTCCGGCAAAGGCGCGTCCGCCGCCGCCTCGGCCATGCCGGATTTCGTTCCGCCCCAGCTCTGCACCGCATTGGAGCGCCCGCCGGCGGGCAAGGGGTGGGTGCACGAGATCAAGCTCGACGGCTACCGCATCCAACTGCGGGTGGAGGGCGGAAAGGCGGCGCTGCGCACCCGCACCGGGCTCGATTGGACCGCGCGCTTTTCCGCCATCGTCGCGGCGGCGGGCGCGCTTCCCGATGCGCTGATCGACGGCGAGGTGGTGGCGCTGAACGCCCATGGCGCGCCGGATTTTCCCGCGCTCCAGGTGGCGCTGTCGGAAGGGCGGACGCAGGACCTGGTCTATTTCGCCTTCGACCTGCTGTTCGAGGGCGCCGAGGATCTGCGCGCGCTGCCGCTGGAAACCCGCAAGGAGCGCCTCCAGGCCCTGCTGGAGGCGCAGGGGGAGAACCCGCGCCTGCGCTATGTGGAGCATCTCGAGAATAGCGGCGACGCGGTGCTGCGCTCCGCCTGCCAGCTCGATCTGGAGGGGATCGTCTCCAAGCGCCTGGATGCGCCATATGTTTCCGGCCGCAGCGGGGCCTGGACCAAGGCCAAGTGCCGCGCCGGCCATGAGGTGGTGATCGGCGGCTGGGCGACCACCAACGGTCAATTCCGCTCGCTGCTGGTGGGCGTGCATCGTGCGGACCATTTCGTCTATCTCGGCCGCGTCGGCACCGGCTATGGCGCGGCCAAGGTGAAGGCCTTGCTGCCGCGGCTTCAGGCGGTGGAGGCGCAGGCATCGCCCTTCACCGGCGCCAACGCGCCGCGCAAGGACGCGGGCGTGCATTGGACCCGGCCCGAGCTGGTGGCGGAGGTGGAATTCGCCGGCTGGACCACCTCCGGCATGGTGCGCCAGGCGGCTTTCAAGGCGCTGCGCGAGGACAAGCCCGCCGGAGAGGTGGAAGCCGAGCGGCCCGCCCCGGTGGAAGAGACGCAGATGCCCCAGCCGACGCCGGGCGCAGCGCGGGGCGGCAAGGCGAAGCCTGCCCGCGCCGGGG
This sequence comes from Roseixanthobacter liquoris, assembly GCF_043195135.2. Classification (NCBI taxonomy): domain Bacteria; kingdom Pseudomonadati; phylum Pseudomonadota; class Alphaproteobacteria; order Hyphomicrobiales; family Xanthobacteraceae; genus Roseixanthobacter; species Roseixanthobacter liquoris. The sequence continues at coordinate 4,766,963 of NZ_CM195537.1, read as the reverse complement.
CGGCGAAGGACCCCGCTCCGCCGGCCGCCCCCGTCCCGGCGCCGTCCGGCAAGCCGCTGGTGATGGGCGTGCTGCTCTCCAATCCCGCAAAGCCGCTCTGGCCCGATGCGGGCGACGGCGTGCCCGTGACCAAGCTGGACCTTGCCCGCTATTTCGAGGCCGTCGGCGCCTGGATGCTGCCACACATCCAGGGCCGGCCGTGCTCCATCGTGCGCGCGCCGGATGGCATCGGCGCGGAAACCTTCTTCCAGCGCCACGCCATGAAGGGCACATCGAACCTGCTCACCCTCGTCACCGTCTCCGGCGATCGCCAGCCCTATCTCCAGATCGACCGGGTGGAGGGGCTCGCGGCGGTGGCCCAGGTGGCGGGCATGGAACTGCACCCGTGGAACTGCGCGCCCGGCCGGCCTGAGGTGCCGGGGCGGCTGGTGTTCGATCTCGACCCCGGGCCGGAGGTGGATTTTTCCGCCGTCGTGGCAGCGGCCCTGCACTTGCGCGAGGCGTTGGAGGCGCTCGGCCTTCCGACCTTCTGCAAGACCACGGGCGGCAAGGGCCTGCACGTGGTGGCGCCGCTCGCCGCGCCGAAATCCGGCGGGCCGGATTGGGGAGAGGCGAAGGCGTTCGCGCGGGAGGTGTGCGCGCGCATGGCCCGCGACGCGCCCGACCTCTATGTGGTGAACATGGCGAAGAAGCTGCGCACCGGGCGCATCTTCCTCGATTATCTGCGCAACGACCGCATGGCGACGGCGGTGGCCCCGCTCTCGCCGCGCGCGCGGCCCGGCGCCACCGTCTCCATGCCCCTGCTGTGGGACGAGGTGCGTCCCGGCCTCGATCCGAAGCGGTTCACGGTCCGCACTGCCCCCGCTTCGCTGGAGGAGCGGCGGCCCTGGGCGGACTATGACTCCGCCGCAAAGCCGCTCGCCCCCGCGATCAAACGTCTCGACGCGGGCAAAGCCGCCGGGCCGAAGGGGAAATGACCTTCGGCCCGGCGCGCCTCAGAAGGTGATCTTCGCATCGGCGATGAAGGTGCGCTGCGGGAAGGGATGGAACAGCGTGTAGGATTCATTGCCGATATTGTCGATGCCCAGGCTGATGGAGGCCTGCTCGTTGAATTTGTAGCGGGCCTTCACGTCCACGACGAAGAATTTGTCGAAGGCGCCATAGACGTTGGGAATGATGTCGGTATTGTCCAGCGTCGAATATTGCTTGCCGCTATAGCGCGCGGCGACGGTATAGGCCCAATATTGATCCGGCGTGTAGGTGGCGCCGATGGTGGCGCGCCAATCCGGCACATAGGGCACGTGCTTGCCGACGACGCTGGTGCCGGTGGCGCTGGCCCAGGTGGGATCGGCGAGAATGCGCGAATCCACATAGGTCACGCTGCCGAACATCTCCAGGCCGGCGATGAACACGTCCTTCTTCGAGGCGGCGATCTCGACGCCGGTGTTGCGGATCGCCTGCACGTTGGTGACGTAATTCACCGGCACCGGATAATTGGCCAGGAAGGCGGTCTGCTGGATCAGCGCATCGTCCACATGCTCGTTGAAGAACGAGACGCGGATCTTCCCGCCGTCGAAGCTGCGCTCGATGGCGAGTTCCTCGCTCAGCGCGTTCTCCGGCGCGAGGTTGGGGTTGGGGATCGCATAGACCGAGCCGGTCTGCACGATCTGGTAGAGTTCGGTGACGGTCGGGAAGCGATAGGCCTGCCCGAACGAAGCGGTCACCAGCCAGTCCTGGGGCGCCCAGCTCAGCGAGGCCTTGGGCGAGAAGCGGGTGGCGTCCTGCTCCGGCTGGAAGGTGGCGGTGGTGCCGGTGATGGTGCCCGCGGAATTGGCGGTGGTGGCGAGGTTGAAGCCCTGGGTCGCCTGCCAGTTCTCCAGCCGCCCGCCCAGCGTCAGCTTGAAATCGGGCGCGAAGCGCCAGGCATCCTGGCCCCAAAGCGCTGCGGTGGTCGTGGCACCGATGCTGTCGGTATACATTTTCGACGTGGCATCCGGGCCGGAATTCCAGATCGTCGAGGCATAGGTGGGATTGTTGAGATAATAGCGGTCGGCATGCAGGCCGAAGCTCACCTCATGGGCCTCGTTCGGCCGCCAGATGAATTTCGCATCCCCGTTCATCCAATTGGTGCCGTCGAGGCGGGCGATCTTGCCGTTGGTGGTGAAGAACGGCCCGGTTGAGGTCACCCCATAGGGGCTGCGCTGGATGTCCTCAAGATAATCATAGCGCGAGAGCGCGAGGTCGAAATCGAACAGGCCGCCGGTGTCGCTCTTCAGCGTGAAGGCATTGGCGAGGTGCTGCTGGTTGATGGTGTAGTTGGAATTGGCGAAGCCCGCGATGCCGCCGAAGGTCGGCACGCCGCCGAGGGTGCGCAGATAGGTCTGGACGGTGGAATCCCCGTCGTTCGCCCACAGGCCGATCATGTATTTGGCTTGCAGCCAGGGGGTGATGTCCCAGGCGAACTTGCCGTTGAGATTGGTCATCTCGGTGTGCAGCAGGCCGCCGGCGCCGGCGACGTTCGCCACCTGCCCGGTCTTGTTGAGCTGGGGGATCAGCCCGGTGGTGTTGGCCGGCACGCCGGGCGTGGTGATCCAGGCCAGCGGCTGGCTGTAGCTGTTCTGGTAATTGCCGGTGATGAGGAAGGAGAAATTCTCGTTCTTGTTGCCGGTGGAGAGATTGGTCTGGTCGGTGCGATAATTGCCGTTGGTGTCGTAGCGGCTGAAGGTCTGGAGCGCCTCGGTCTGCTTGAGACTGGCCTCGAATTTCTCGGGCATCTTGGTGGTGATCAGCAGCACGCCGCCGATGGAATTGCCGGGATAGGCGGCGGCGAACGGGCCGTAGAGGAAATCCACGCGCTCGATCTCGTCCGGGGTCACGAGCCCCCAGCGCGGGGCGCCGATGGAATTGTTGTTGGCGATCAGCGCCGAGAGCAGCAGATCGTCCGCATAGACGAGGCTGCGGGCGGAGGAATTCACCCCCCAGGTGCGCGTGGCCAGCACCGGCTGGGTGTCGCCATTGTTGCGCTTTCGCACGAACAGGCTGGGCAGGTATTTCACCGCGTCCTCGGTGTCGACGATATTGATCGTCTGCTCCACCTGCCGGGCGGTGACGCTGGCGCTGGTCTGGGGAAGCTGGAACTTCTCCTTGATGGGCGGAACGCCGGAGGCGGCTTTCTGGTCGGTGTTTACGGTGACTTCCGGCAGATCGATGGTTTGGCCGAGGGCGGCCGTGCACGATGCGGCAAGCATCGCTGCGGCGCCGGCCGCGCGGAACAGGCGGGACATGGGACACTCCAGGAATGAACGTGCGGATCGGCGCGAGGCCGGTTCGGATCACGCGGTCCTGGGTGGTCCCTGGGAGAGGCGGGGGGTCGGCGCCGGGCTGCGCAGCGCGAACGCCCGCTCCGTCGCAGTGGTCACGCGCATGAAGGCGCGTTTCAGCGGCACGAAATCGGCCGCGGAGGGGGCATCGAAGCCGGCGCCGGCGAAGGCGCACAGGGCGCAGGACGCGACCGGCACGGTCTTGCCGGAGGTGGGATGGTCGCCCCCCGTGTCGTCGCCGGACTCATGGCTGGCGAGGCACAGGATCTGCGCGGGGTCCGCGGCGAGCGCGGCGCGGGCCGTGTGGGTGGTGAAGAGGCTCAGTGCCAGCACGGTCTGAAGCACGAACACATAGGCCATCGCCAGGGCGAACCCCGGTCGCAGCCATGCCTGTGTTGCGCGCATCCCTGGCACGATGGCCGCCTCGCTCCCGCCCTCGCCCCGGATGGAGCGACGTCACTCGCTTCTGGGTAGCATCCGGCTCCCGCTCGGGAAACCTCGGAGCGCGCCGTCCGCCAGTGGAGCGCCATCCCCGTTTTGGCTGCATTCGCGCCACAATTCGCGACCGGGCGCCGCGTTCAGGCAGAAAACCGGGGAGATCACCTTTTCGTGAGCGGCGCCCCGCGGCGGCGCCGGTCAGCGATTTTCCGTGCGCTCCATCATGTCCCGCAGGCGCAGGGCGAGGGCATCGAGGGGGAAGGGCTTGGTGATCATTTCCATGCCCGGTTCCAGGAAGCCGTTGGCCATGGCCGCGTTTTCGGCATAGCCGGTCATGAACAGCACCCGCAGGTTCGGCCGCACGATCCGCGCCGCATCGGCGATCTGGCGGCCATTGAGGCCCGGCAGGCCGATATCGGTCACCAGAAGGTCGATCCGCGCGTCCGATTCGAGGACCTTCAGGCCGCCCGGCCCGTCTCCCGCCTCAAGGGCGCGATAGCCCAGCTCGTGCAGAACCTCGACGATGAGGCCGCGCACCACCGGCTCGTCCTCCACCACCAGCACGGTCTCGTCCTGCTCCAGGCGCGGCAGGGTCGCCGGCGCCTCCGGCTCCTCTTCCACCGCCGTCGCGCCGCGATAGCGCGGCAGATAGAGTTTCACCGTCGTGCCCTTGCCGGCCTCGCTGTAAATCTTGGCATAGCCCTCCGACTGGCGGGCGAAACCATAGATCATGGACAGGCCGAGCCCGGTGCCCTGGCCGATGGGCTTGGTGGTGAAGAACGGATCGAAGGCGCGGCTCATCACTTCCTTCGACATGCCGGCGCCGGTATCGGTGACGCAGATGCAGACATATTGCCCCGGCCGCACGTCGCGGACGCTCGCGGCATAGGCGCCGTCCAGATGGGCGTTGCAGGTCTCGATGGTCAGCTGCCCGCCGTCGGGCATGGCGTCGCGGGCGTTGATGCACAGATTGAGGATGGCGTTCTCAAGCTGGTTGGGATCGCACAAGGTCTGCCACAGCCCGCCCGCCAGCACGAGTTCGAGCGCGATCCGCTCGCCGAGGGTGCGGCGCAGCAGGTCCTCCATGGAGGCGACCAGCGGGTTCGCCTTCACCGGCTTGGGGTCGAGCGGCTGGCGGCGGGAGAAGGCGAGCAGGCGGTGGGTGAGGGCGGCGGCCCGGTGGGCCGAGGTCATGGCGCCCGAGATGAAGCGCTCCAGCTCGCCCATGCGGCCCTGGGCGATACGCCGCTTGACGATATCGAGCGAGCCGGTGATGCCTTGCAGCAGATTGTTGAAATCATGCGCGATGCCGCCGGTGAGCTGGCCCACGGCCTCCATCTTCTGGGATTGGCGCAGCTGCTCTTCCATCTCGCGCTGCTCGGTGATGTCGCGGCCGATGGCATAGAACAGGCCGGCTTCCGGGGAAGCGGTCCAGGCGATGCGGCGGTATCCTCCCTCGCGGGTGCGATAGCGGTTCTCATAGCGCAGCGTGACCGTCCCGCCGTCGAGGATCGCGATCTTCTCGCGCGCGGCATCGGCATCGTCGGGATGGACGAGATCCAGCACGCGGGAGGACAGCAGCTCCGCTTCGCTCCAGCCGAGCACGCTGGTCCAGGCCCGGTTCACGGCGATCAGCCGGCCTTCGGCGTCGAACACGTTCAGCAGGTCGCCGGAGAGGCGCCACATGCGGTCGCGCTCGCGGGTGCGCTCCTCGACCCGCTGCTCCAGCGTTTCGCGCGCCGCCTGGACGCTCTTGAACAGATTGGCATTGTCGATGGCGATGGCGGCCTGGGCGGCGAGGCCGGACATCACCCGCTCGGACCGCGCGCTGAACATGTCCGGCTCGGGATGGCCGAACAGCAGGGCGCCGACACCGTCGCCGGAGCGCGAGACCACCGGCACCGCGAGATAGGAGCGCACCGGCAGATGGCCGTCCGGCAGCCCGTGGTGCGGGGCGTTGTCGCCATAGCGCGGATCCATGGCCACATCGGCCGAGCGCACGACGCCGAGCCCCCGGAAGGTGGGGTCGAACATGCGCGTGATGCGCGGCGCGCCGAGGGCGGTGAAGGCCGCGGCATCGGCGCCGGCCAGCGACACCAGGGTGAAACTGTCCTCCGCCGCGCCCCGCGCCTTGTAGAAAAACGCGCCATAGGCCGCCTGCGTGAGCGCGACGCCGGCCTCCACCACCTGCTTCACCAGCTTGTCCGGATCAAGCTCGGCGGCGAGCGCGCTGGTGGTGCGGTTGAGCAGCTCCAGCACCTCGCTTTCGTTGGCGAGGCGGTCCCGGCTCTCGCGCAGGTCGGCTTCCGCCCGCTTCTGCGCGGTGATGTCGTAGGTGACGCCGAAATAGCGGCTGGCACCGGTGGCGGTGTCGGACACCGGCTCGCCCTGCCGGGCGATCCAGCGGACCTCGCCGGTGTCGGGGCGGCGGATGCGATATTCGGTATAGGCGAGGGCATCGCCCGGCAGAATGTTGGCGAGGGTCTTGATGCGCGGCCGGTCCTCCGCCAGCACCAGCTCGTAGAGTTCGGCCAGGGCGAAGGTGTTGCGCGCTTCCAGGCCCCAGAGGCGGCAGAACGCCTCCGAAACGTTCACCATGCCGGTTTCCGCCACCAACTCGAACGTGCCGATGCGGCCGGCTTCCTGCGCGAAGCGCAATTGCTCCTGGCCGTCGCGCAGCTCCTCGATGCGGGCGCGCGCCTCATACTGCCGCCGCCGCCCGCGCACGGCGGTGCGCGCGAGGCTGAGCAGCGAGGTGGCCTGGAACGGCCGCTCCACGAACGAGACGTTGCCCAGGATATCCGACAGGTGGACGGTCAGCGGGTTGCGGTCGGTTTCCGCGCGATCGGTGAGGATGATGAAGGGAAAATCCGACCAGGACGGCTGGGCCGCGATCCAATCGCGCAGCGCGGAGAGGTCGACGTCGATCAGCGCCTGGTCGGCGATCAGGGCGAGCCCGGCGCCGCCTTTCAGCTCGCCCACGAGGGCCGGCAGGTCCGGGCAGAGCGTACGCGGCATGTGGGCATCGGCCAGCAATTGCGCGGCCAGCGTGCCTTCCCTCGGATCCGGGCACAGAATGAGCGCGCGTTCGGAATTGGGGCCGGGCTTCATGCTCCGACATCCCGGCCGGCATCCCCGCCATCGCTGCTTTCATCGCCCCCGCGCCGCACGCCGCCGGGCAGGCGATGCCATGGACGTTCGACATCGGCGGGCGGCTCTGGCGCGGACGCAGGAAAATGAGACATCGAACCTCGCGTGATGTACGGACCCCACCATAGCGCGGCTCCGGCAAGACCGCATCGGCCCGGGAAAAATTCACCGTGCGGCAAGAGCTTAAGCGCGGCTGGACGGCGCCGTGAAATTGCCTCCCCGCATTCCTGGGAGGTATCTTTTACCGGTATTGCACTCGACACGGCGCGCGAAGCTTGAAATAAAGCCTGTTGAGCCTTTCCGGCCTGGCGTGATCGGAGCCCGGTTCCTTGATTCAGCTTCTCCTCCTGCTTCTCGGCGCCCGGCTGCTGCGCCGCCACTGGTGGGTGCTGGCGCTCGCGGGCGCGCTCTGGCTGGTGCTGGGGCTGCTGTTCTTCGCGGATGCCTTCATCGACGAGATCCGCATTCCCCCGACCGTGTTCGCCATTCCCCTGCTGCTGGACGGCGCGCTCTCGGTCGCCACCTTCTTCGGCCGGGTGGGCGGCACGCGGCCGCTGCGGCTCGCCAAGGGATTGGTGTTCCTGGCGATCGGCCTGCTGATCATCGATTCGCCGTGGCACAGCGACATGATCATCGGCTTCATCGTCGGCGGCTTCCTCATCACCGATGCCACCCTGCGCGCGGTGAGCGGCTATATCGTGCGCTTTTCCGGCTGGCGCCTGTCACTGCTCGGCGCGGGCGTGGAGTTCCTGCTGGGCGTGTGGTCGCTCGTGCCCTGGCCCACCCAATGGCAGGCGGAAGTGGGCGCCGACGTGGGGCAATTGCTCATGGTCTCCGGCTTCGGCATCTGCGCGCTCGCATTGCGCATCCGCCACCTGCCGGAAGATACGGCGATCTCCACCATCCTCAGCCGGGGCTGGCCGCGCATGGACTGGAGCAAGGCGCTGCGTTCCGGCGCGGCCGCCGAGGACGGGCCGAGCGAGGAAGCGGATCGCGACATCGTGATCGTCCATGTGTGGACCCCCACCGGGCACATGGTTTCGCTCAACCACGGCGTCAGCCGCTATATCGCGGCGCGGGACGAGAAGGGCGCCATCTCCACCGGGCACGCGGCGCTGGAACTGCCGCCGGACGTCTATATCAGCCATTATCCCGGCCAGGAGATCGAACGTTCGCCCAGCGAATTCTCGCGGGTGCTGCGCGCCACCGCCGAGAACGACGCGCCGGGCGTGTTCCAGCCGAGCTATGCCGAGGAAAGCGCGGATTGGTGCGCCTCCACCTTCCAGGTGCGCCTCGCCGGCCTCAACACCACGGCGGTGCGGGCGTTCTGGGCCCATTATCGCCTCGACACCACGTACAACCTCACCAACCGCAATTGTTCGAGCGTCGTGGCGAAAGCGCTGGATGCGGGGCTCGACGGGGTGTTCGAGGAGCGTGCGCGCTCCTTCCTGTTCGTCCTGCAACTGGTGTTCAGCGTGGAGCTGTGGGTCGCCGGCATGCTGCGCCATCGCGCGGCGGCCATGGCCTGGACGCCGGGCCTGGTGCTCGACTATGCCCGCGCCGTGAGCGCGCTGGTGGAGGCGCCGCAGCGCACCGGCGCCGGCACGGTCTCCGCGCTGGCACGGCGCGGGTAGATAATCGACGGTCTTTCGCCGGCCGGCGTGCTTTTCGCGTCTGGCCGGGACAGGCCCGTGCATGGCATGGACGCCCGCGTTGGCGTCGAGCCGTGATGGTCGACCTGTCGCAGGCCGTCAGGCCAGCAGGGTCAGGGCGGCAGGGTCAGCCCGGCGAAGGCGGTCTTGAGGCGCGGCACGGCGAAATCCACGAACGCCCGCACCTTGGGCGCGGAGAGGCGGCCCTCGGGCGTGATCAGGTGCACCGGCAGAGGCGGCGGCTCGTGCGGCGCCAGCACGATGGCGAGCCGTCCCGCGCGCACATGCTCCGCCACCTGATAGGACAGGACGCGGGTCACCCCGTGTCCCTCCAGAGCCGAGCCGATGGCCGCCTCGACGCTGTTGACGATCAGGCGCGGCGCGATCTGCACCGTCTGGCCCGCCGCGCCGGTGCCGGCGAAGGTCCAGGAATCCTGGCCGAAACTGGTCATGGCGATGGACCGCTGCGCGGCAAGATCCGCCGGCTGGGCGATGGCGGGGTGCTGCGCCAGATAGGCCGGGGCCGCGCACAGCACCCGCCGCACCTCGCCGATCTTGACCGCGATCAGGCTGGAATCCGGCAGATGGGCGATGCGCAGGGCGACGTCCACGCCCTCGTCCACCAGATTTACCGACCGGTCCAGCAGCAGCAGGCGCGCGCGCACGGCCGGCTGCGCGTCAAGGAAGGCATCGAGAATCGGGCGCAGCACCTTGGCGCCGCTCACCAGTGGCGCGGTGAGGGTCAGCGTGCCGCGCGGCGCCGCCCGCTCGCCGGCGGCCAGCATGTCGGCTTCCTCAAGATCGGTGAGCATGCGCCGGCAGGCGGAGGCATAGCGCGCGCCGGCCTCGCTCAGGCGCAGCGAACGGGTGGTGCGATGCAGCAGCTGGACCCCCACATGGGCTTCCAGGAAGGCGATGGCGCGGGTGACCGCCGCGGGCGAATGGCCGAGCCGGCGGCCGGCGCCGGCAAGGCTGCCTTCGTCGAGCACGGTGACGAACACCCGCATGGCATCGATCCGGTCCATCATCGCTCCCCGGCCGCGCGGGCCGAACTTGAGGCGCCGTTTCCCGGGGCCCGGGAAACGGGAATGGGCTGCCCCGCCGCGCGCGCCCGCGTTTCATTGCGGCGCACCGGCCCGCGCTTCGCCTGACAGCGCACCGGGCGGAGCGCACGGCGCCGCATGGTTTTGAAGATCCGCGCTCAGCGGGCCGCCGGCTCCGCCCCGGCCCAGGCGGCGAGGAGGGCGAGCAGGGGCGGCACCGCGAAGCACCACATGCCGATGAACACGAACAGCAGCGCCGCGAGCCCGCAGCCGAGCGCGAACGCGGCGACCGCGCCCGACATGCGCCCGAGCCGCCCGCGCGCGGTCGCCGCCTGGTCCGGCGGCAGGCCGCGCGCCAGGTCCACGAGGTCGATCATGACCTGGGTGGTGGTGCCGGTCATCAGCGTGGTGGGCGGCGCGCTGGCGAGATGGATGCGATGAATGGCGTTCTGGATCGCCATCGCGGATACCAGGGTCATGCCGGTGAGCATGGCGCGCCAGGCGTCGGAATCGGCGAACGGCCCGAACCTCACCGCCATGATGGCGGCGGCGGCGAGCAGCACCACCTTCAGCCCGAGCAGGGTGCGCATCTGCGGCAGGCCGCGCGCGGCGAGCCCGTAGCCCAGCAGGCGCACCAGCATCACCACGATGCAGAACACCGGCAGCGCCAGCAGCTTCGCCCAGGCGCCCGAGGTGCCGTGCACCATGGCGGCGCCGAAGGTGACGAAGTTGCCGGTGACATGGGCGGTGAACAAGCCCTGGAGCGCCAGGAAGCCGGCGGTGTCCACATAGCCGCCGTTCAGGCTGAGAATAGCGGGCAGGCTGGGCTTCATGGGGCGTCCCCGGGATTGGATGCGGGCGAGGGCAGGGCGGCGGCGTGAGGGCGGCGGATGTGAGGGCGGCGGACGTGAGGCCGGCGGATCTGAGGGCGGGCGTGCCGAGGGCGCCGCGCATCGCGGCCCGAGGGCGGCCGGGGCCGGCCCTCGGGCCTGTGGGGGCGGGCGCGATCAGGCTTCGCGGCGGGTGGTCTCGAACAGGAACCAGGCGCGGCGCTCGGTCTCGTCGATCCAGTTTTCCAGCAGGCTGGCGGTGGCCACGTCCTGGTTCTCGTCGCACAAATCGTGCACCTCGCGCATGGACGCGACGAGCTGCACATTGTCGTCGCGCAATTCGCTCAGCATGTCCTGGGGGGTGACATAGTCGGCGTCATTGTCCAGCAGGCGCTGCTGGCGGGCGATCTGGCCGATGGATTTGATCGTGGGACCGCCGATCTTGCGCACGCGCTCGGCGATCGGATCGGTCATGGCGAAGATCTGGTCGCTCTGCTCGTCCAGCAGCAGGTGATAGTCGCGGAAGTGCGGGCCGGACATGTGCCAATGGAAGTTCTTGGTCTTCAGGTAAAGCACGAACACATCGGCCAGCAGGCCGTTCAGCGCGCCGGCGATGTCCTGCACCGCGTTGGAGGAATAATTGCTGCGGGTCTGCAAGGCGGCGGTCACGCGCGACTTCGCGTCGAGCTTTCCCTCGGTCTTGGTTTCGGCCCTGGCTTCGGTCTTCGCCTTCTTGGATTTCGGCGCCTGCGACTTGGGATCACTCATGTGACAGCTCCTGGAATCTGAGGCGCGGCCGAGCCGGGCCTCGCGTGGGGAAGGCGGTGCTCCCGCCGTGCCGCCCGGGCGAGCGGCGCGCATTTCCGGCGGCGGGGGCGGGCAGGGGCAGATGTGGGCGCCCGGGAAGTCTGTATCGGCGCATTCTTGCACATCCATGTGTCACGCCGCCAAGAGGTATCAAGTCCGAAACTACGGCCAAGTTCCACCCGCCGTTTCGGGTCCGGCGCCGGCAGCGGGATTTTGGCGCGATTTGACCGCTGCGCAGCGCGGCGCCCGGCCCGCGCGGCCTGCCCATACGAGAGCGCAGCGCGGGGCGGCAGGCCTGCATCGGCAAGCACTTAGCCGGCATGTAAATCTTGCTTACGTAGTTTCCGAGGCTGTTGCGGTGCACGCGTCGCCGCTAGGTTGCGGGCGGCTGCGAAGGATCGACCGGGCAGCGATCTGCTGCCGCGTTTCGGGCGTTCCGGCAGGCGCGGACCGGGAGGCACGGGCGGCGCGCGGAGCCGTCCACCGCCGACCGGGAGGGTGCCTCGCCGTTAGAACACCCCCTGCGGCGTGGCTCCGATGCTATCGTTCAGCTGAGAGATCAAAGGCGATACGAAAATGGCAGAGACGGTCCTGAAGCTTGTCAGCGACACGAACGCACCCGCCCCGGCTCCGCTGCCGGCGCCCGCATCCGTCGCGCCGCCTCCGGCGCACGAGATTCCCCTCGAACTGCCCGCCGAGAGCGCGGATGTCGATCACGAGGGGCTGCGCCTGTTCGACCGGCGCGTCGGCGCGGCCATCGCCGAGATGACTGGCGGTCTTTCGCCGGCGGCCCTCGCGCTCGCTTATACTGATTGGGCGCTGCATCTGGCCTCCGCTCCCGGCAAGCGCACGGAACTGGCGCTGAAGGCCATGTTCGGCGCGCGCGATTTCGCCGCCCACATGTTCAATCCCGCCGCGAAGACCGCGTTCGAGGCCGCCGGCCCGATCACCGGCGACGAGCGGTTCCGCGGCGAGGGCTGGAGCCGCTGGCCCTATTCCATCTGGCGCGAAGGCTTCCTGCGCACCCAGCACTGGTGGCAGGAGGCGACCAGCGACGTTCCCGGCGTGGCGCCCCACCATCAGGACGTGGTCTCCTTCACCGCCCGCCAATTGCTCGACATGGCTTCGCCCGCGAACCTGCCGTTCGCCAATCCCGAGGTGGCGCAGAAATCGCTGGCCAGCCGCGGGGCGAATTATGTCGCCGGCGCGAAGAACCTGATGGAAGACCTTGCCCGCAAGCGCGCCCACAAGCCGCCGCTCGGCGTCGAGGCGTTCAAGGTCGGGCGCGATGTCGCCGCGACGCCGGGCAAGGTGGTCTACCGCAACCGCCTGATCGAGCTGATCCAATACAGCCCCGCAACCCCGGGCGTGTATCGCGAGCCGGTGCTGATCGTGCCCGCCTGGATCATGAAATATTACATCCTCGACCTCTCCCCCAACAATTCGCTGATCCGCTATCTGGTGGGGCAGGGGCACACGGTGTTCGCCATCTCCTGGCGCAACGTCACGGCCGAGGACCGCGACCTCAGCTTCGAGGATTACCGGCGCCTGGGGGTGGCGGCGTCACTCGACGCCATCAACGCTGTGGTCCCCGGCGAGAAGGTGCACGCGGTCGGCTATTGCCTCGGCGGCACGCTGCTGACGGTGGCGGCGGCGGCCATGGCGGATGCCGGGGACACGCGCCTCGCCTCCATGACCCTGTTCGCGGCCCAGACCGATTTCACCGAGCCGGGCGAGCTGGAATTGTTCATCGACCACAGCCAGGTGAGCCTGCTGGAGGACATGATGTGGGATCGCGGCTATCTGGACAGCACCCAGATGGCCGGCGCCTTCCAGCTGCTGAAGTCCAACGATCTGGTCTGGTCGCGCATGGTGCATGATTATCTCATGGGCGAGCGCTACCCCATGAACGATTTGATGGCCTGGAACGCCGATGCCACCCGCATGCCCTACAAGATGCATTCGGATTATCTGCGCAAGCTGTTCCTGAACAACGACCTCGCCTCCGGCCGCTATGTGGTGAACGGCCATCCGATCGCGATCCAGGACATCCGCGTGCCGATCTTCACCGTGGGCACGGAGCGCGACCACATCGCGCCGTGGCGCTCGGTCTACAAGATCCACTATCTCACCGATACCGACGTGACGTTCGTGCTGACCAGCGGCGGGCACAATGCCGGCATCGTCAGCGAGCCGGGCCATCCGCACCGCCAGTTCCGCCTGCGCGAAAAGGGCGCCATGGACCCCTGCCTCGGGCCCGACGAATGGTTCGCGGGCACGCCCGTGCAGCCCGGCTCCTGGTGGCCGGTGTGGCAGGGCTGGCTGGCGCAGCGCTCGTCCCCGGGCCTTGTCTCTCCCCCGCCCATGGGCGCGCCGGGCGCGGGCTATCCCCCGCTCGAGGACGCTCCGGGCACTTATGTCCTGCAAGCGTGAGATCGATCATGAACGCGCCTTTGCTGCTGAACCGCACGTTCGACGAGCTGAACGTGGGCGAGTCCGCCTCGCTGACGCGGGTCGTCAAGAATGAGGACATCGAATTGTTCGCCGCCGTCTCCGGCGACGTGAACCCGGCCCATCTCGACAAGGCCTATGCGGCCACCGACATCTTCGGCCATGTCGTGATCCACGGCATGTGGACCGGCGGGCTGATCTCCACCCTGCTCGGCACGGAACTGCCGGGGCCGGGCACCATCTATCTGGCGCAGGACCTGCATTTCAGGAAACCGGTCGCGCCCGGCGACACCATCACCGCCACCGTCACGGTGCTGGAGAAGAAGCCCGAGAAGCGCATCGTCCTGTTTGACACGCGCTGCATCAACCAGACCGGCAGCGAGGTGCTGACCGGCACCGCGACGGTGATCGCGCCTGCCGAAAAGCTCGCCCTGCCGCGCATCGCCGTGCCCGAGGTGCTGCTGCGCGGCGGCGAGCGCTATTCCGAGTTCGTCCAGCGCGCCCGCTCCCTGCCGCCCATGAACGTGGGCGTGGTGCATCCCTGCAGCCTCGAGGCGCTCCAGGCCGCCATCGAGGCGCGCGACGAGGGGCTGATCGATCCCATCCTGATCGGCCCCGAACACAAGATCCGCGCGATCGCGGAGAAGGCCGGCATCTCCCTCGCCGGGCTGCGCATCGAGGCGGTGGAGCACAGCCACGCCGCCGCCGTGCGCGGGGCAGCGCTGGCCGCCTCCGGGGAATGCGCGGCGCTCATGAAGGGCAGCCTGCATACCGACGAATTGCTGGGCGCGGTGGTCGCTTCCGCCTCGGGCCTGCGCACCGAGCGGCGCATCAGCCATGTCTATGCGCTCGACGTGCCATCCTATTCCAAGCCGCTGATCGTCACCGACGCGGCCATCAACATCGCCCCGACCCTGGAGCAGAAGCGCGACATCTGCCAGAACGCCATCGACCTGCTGCACCGGCTCGGGATCGCCGAGCCGCTGGTGGCGGTGCTCGCGGCGGTGGAGACGGTGAACCCGGACATGCCGGCCACCATCGATGCGGCGGCGCTCACCATCATGGCGGCGCGCGGCCAGATCACCGGCGCCAAGGTGGACGGGCCGCTCGCCTTCGACAATGCCATCAGCCTCGATGCCGCGCACATCAAGCAGATCGTCTCGCCCGTGGCGGGGCAGCCGGACATCCTGCTGGTGCCGAACCTGGAGGCCGGCAACATGCTGGCCAAGCAATTGATCTATCTCGCCGGCGCCGATGCCGCCGGGCTGGTGCTCGGGGCGCGCGTGCCGATCATTCTCACCAGCCGGTCGGATGCGCTGAAGGTGCGGCTCGCCTCCGTGGCGCTGGCCAAGCTCTCCGTCGCCGGCCAGCCCAAGCTCGACGGGGTGACACTGTGAGCGACCATATCCTGCTGACCTTCAACCCCGGCTCCTCCACCTTGAAGATGGGCCTGTTCGAGGTGGAGGGCGACCACGCCCGCCGGCTCGGGCGGGGCCTCATCGACCTGCGGCGCAGCCCCCTGGTCCTCAGCCTCAGCGAAGGCGGCGAGGCGCGGGACATTCGCCTGACCAGCGCCGTCACCGAGGACCTGCGCGAGGTGATCGACGAGACGCTGCGCTGGCTGGTGGACCATTTCGGCGTCGCCGGCCTCACGGCGGTGGGCCACCGGGTGGTGCACGGCGGGGATCGCTTCGGCGGTCCGGCGCTGGTGGACCAGGACACCTTCGAGGGCATCGAGAGCCTGACCGCGCTCGCCCCCCTGCACCAGCCGCAGAGTGCGCGCATCATCAGGGCGCTGCACCATCTGCGGCCGGACCTGCCGCAGGTGGCTTCCTTCGACACCGCGTTCCACGGCACCCAGGCGGATGTGGTGCGCCGCTTCGCCCTGCCGCGCGACATGTTCACCGCCGGCATCAAGCGCTACGGCTTCCACGGCCTGTCCTACAAATATATCGCGCGCCAGCTGGGGCGGCATGATCCGAGCTTCGGCGGGCGGGTGGTGGCGGCCCATCTCGGCAGCGGCGCCAGCCTGTGCGCCCTGTCCCACGGCATCAGCCGCGACACCTCCATGGGCTTTTCCACCCTCGACGGCATCCCCATGGCGACGCGCTGCGGCACGCTCGATCCGGGCGTGGTGATCCACATGCTGAAGCAGGAAAAGCGCCCGCTGGAGGAGGTGGAAGACATTCTCTATCACCGCTCCGGCCTGCTGGGCGTCTCCGGCATCAGCGCCGACAGCCGCGCGCTGCTGGCCTCCCATTCGGAGGAGGCGCGCGAGGCGCTGGAACTCTTCACCTTCCGCATCGCGCGGGAGGCGGCGGCCCTCGCCACCACCCTCGGCGGGCTGGACGGCTTCGTCTTCACCGCCGGCATCGGCGAGCACCAGGGCGAAATCCGCAGCGCGGTGGCGGCCCGCCTCGGCTGGCTCGGCATGAAGCTGGACGAAGAGGCCAATGCCGCGAACGCGGCGCTGATCTCCGCCAAGGACAGCAAGGTTCAGGTCTTCGTCATTCCCACCGACGAGGAACAGGTGATCGCCGACGAGGCGGTCAGCATCATCCAGCATCTGGAGCCCGTGCGATGAGCGCCATTGTCGATCTCAGCGGAAAACGCGGCCTGGTCGTCGGCATCGCCAATGCCGAGAGCATCGCCCATGGCTGCGCGCGCGCATTCCACGGCGCGGGGGCGGAACTCGCCGTCACCTATCTGAACGAGAAGGCGGCCCCTTATGTGCGTCCGCTGGCGGAGAGCCTGGAGGCCTCCATCATCGTGCCATGCGACGTGCGCATTCCCGGCCAGCTGGAAGAGGTGTTCGCCACCATCGAGCGGCAGTGGGGCAGCCTGGATTTCGTGTTCCACTCCATCGCCTTCGCCCCGCGCGAGGATCTCCACACGGGCCTTGTGAACTGCTCGGCGGAGGGCTTCGCCATGGCCATGGACGTGTCCTGCCATTCCTTCATCCGCATGGCCAAGCTGGCGCTGCCGTTGATGAAGACCGGCGGCGCGCTCCAGACCGTGAGCTTCTTCGGCAGCGAGCGGGTGGTGGACAATTACAATCTCATGGGCCCGGTGAAGGCGGCGCTGGAATCCACCGTGCGCTATCTGGCGGCCGATCTCGCCGCGGCGGGCATCCGCGTCCATGCCCTCTCCACCGGCCCGGTGCAGACCCGCGCCGCGTCCGGCATCGAGCGCTTCGATGAATTGCTGGACAAGGTGCGCGCCCGCACCCCGGCCAATCATCTGGTTTCCACCGAGCAGATCGGCAAGGTGGCGTCCTTCCTGGTGAGCGAGGCCGGGGCGCCGCTCACCGGCTCCGTGGTCTATGCCGACGCGGGCTTCCATATCGTCGCCTGATGCGGCGAAGGGCTTTCAGGACACCATGACCGCACAGGACAAACCCTTCTGGACCGTGCCGGTCGCGGCGATGCTCACGGGGCTCGGCTGCGCGGCCCATGGCCTGAGCGCGGCCGAGGTCGAGGACCGCCGCGCCCGCTACGGTGCCAATGCCGACAGTCCGCCCAAGAAGGTGGGTCCGGTCCGCGCGGTGGCGCGGCGGCTGGCGGAGCCGCTCTCGCTGATCCTGCTGGCGGCCGGCGCGGTCTCGGTCGCCACCGGCGATGCGGTGGGCGGCACCATCATCCTCGCCATTCTCGGCCTGTCCATCGTGCTCGACACGGTGCAGGAGGGCCAGGCGCTGAAAGCGGCCGAGATGCTGCGCCGCTCGGTGGCGGTGAAGGCGGAGGCGAAGCGCGACGGCGCCTTCGTCGAGGTGGACGTGGGCGCGCTCGTGCCCGGCGATCTGGTGCGCATCCGGGCCGGCGACATCATTCCCGCCGACGCGCGGGTGCTGGAGGCCAACGCCTTCACCTGCGATGAAGCCGCGTTGACCGGCGAACCCTATCCGGTGCGCAAGCAGCCCGGCGTCATCGCCTCGGTCCTGGCGGCCGATGCCGACAATGCGGTGTTTCGCGGCGCGGTGGCGCAGACCGGCGAGGCGCTGGCGCTGGTGGTGCACACCGGGCGCGACAGCCTGTTCGGCGAAGCCGCCTCCGCGCTCGCGGAAGCGCAGGTGCCGTCCCCGTTCCAGCGCGACCTGCACGCCTTCGGGCTGCTCACCGCGCGGCTCACCCTCGCTTTGGTGCTGCTGGTGCTCACCGCGCACATGCTGTTCGGCCGGCCGGTGCTGGAATCCCTCATGTTCGCGGTGGCGCTCGCGGTGGGGCTGACCCCCGAGCTGCTGCCCATGATCACCACCGTGACGCTCTCGCGCGGCGCGCTGCGCATGGCGGCGCGCAAGGTGATCGTGAAGCGCCTTGCCTCGATCCACGATCTCGGCGCCATGACCGTGCTGTGCACCGACAAGACCGGCACGCTCACCGAAG
Organism: Roseixanthobacter liquoris; assembly: GCF_043195135.2. Lineage (NCBI taxonomy): Bacteria > Pseudomonadati > Pseudomonadota > Alphaproteobacteria > Hyphomicrobiales > Xanthobacteraceae > Roseixanthobacter > Roseixanthobacter liquoris. The sequence goes on along the minus strand of NZ_CM195537.1, from coordinate 4,748,890 downwards.
CGCGCATCACGCTGGCGAAAAGCCTCGGTCCCGACGGCGCGGAGGACCCGCGCGCCGCCACTCTCGCCGCCCTTGCCGCCCGTCTCGGCGGCGACCGGGGCGCGCTCGACGCGGCGCTGCTGGACTGCCGGCAAGATCCGGCCGCGGGCTGGGTGATGGAGGAGGTGCGCGCCTTCGATTTTTCCCGCCGCATCGGCTCCGTGCTCGCGCGGGGGCCGAGCGCGCACCTGCTGATCGTCAAGGGCGCGCCGGAGGGCGTGCTGAAACTGTGCGCCACGCGCCGCGACGGCAGCCCCATGGACGTGGCGGCGCGGGATGCCGCGCGCGCTTTGGTCCAGGCCTTGGCGGGCGAGGGATTGCGCGCGGTGGCGGTGGCCTCCAAACCCTGGGTCGGCGCGCCGCGCGAACTGACCGCCGAGGATGAGAACGGCCTCGTGTTCGAGGGGCTGTGCGCCTTCGCCGATCCGCCCAAGGCCACCGCCGCCGCCGCCATCGCCCGCCTCGCCCAGGCCGGCGTGCGGCTGAAGATCCTCTCCGGCGACGACCCGGTGGTGGTGAAGCGCCTCGCCGGGCTGGTGGGGCTGAAGGCGGACGAGGTGCTCTCCGGCGCCGACGTCGCGGGGCTGAGCGACGATGCGCTGGCGGTGCGGGTGCGGCAGGTGGATGCCTACGGCCGCCTCGCCCCGGACCAGAAGTCCCGCATCGTCAAGGCGCTCCAGGCGCGCGGCGCGGTGGTGGGCTTCCTCGGCGACGGCATCAATGACGCGCCGGGGCTGAAGGCGGCCGATATCGGCCTCTCCGTGGACGGCGCCACCGGCGTCGCCCAGGCGGCGGCCGACATGATCCTGCTGGAAAGCGATCTCGGCGTGGTGGCCGACGGGGTGGAGGAGGGGCGGCGCACCTTCATCAACATCCTCAAATATGTGCGCATGGCCGCCAGCTCCAATTTCGGCAACATGCTGTCCATGGCGGCGGCCTCCCTGTTCCTGCCGTTCCTGCCCATGCTGCCGACCCAGATCCTGCTCAACAACCTGCTCTACGACCTCTCGGAAATCGGCATTCCGTTTGACCGGGTGCGGCCCGAGGCGCTCGCGCGCCCGCAGGTGTGGGACATGTCCGGGCTGGTGCGCTTCGCCGCCATCATGGGGCCGCTCTCCTCGGTGTTCGACCTGCTCACCTTCGGCGGCCTGATCTTCCTGTTCCACGTCACGCCGGATGCGTTCCGCACCGCCTGGTTCCTGGAATCCATGGCGACGCAGATCCTGGTCATCTTCATCATCCGCACCCGCGGCCGCCCCTGGGACGACCTGCCCCATCCCCTGCTCGCGGCCTCCTCGCTGGGGGCGCTGCTGGTGGCGATGGTGCTGCCGTTCACGCCCGCCGGCGCCTGGTTCGGCTTCGCCCTGCTGCCGCCCGCGCTGCTCGGCGCCCTGGCGCTGCTGGTCGTCGCCTATCTCGCCATGGCCGAGGGGCTGAAGCGCTTCGCCATGGCGCGGGGGTAGGGGCGGGTTTCTCCTCCCCCCGTGCGGGGGAGGGCAGGGAGGGGGTACCGCGCCGCCTGTCGGGGCGAGGGTGGTGTTCGCGGCGCCATACCCCCACCCCATCCCTCTCCCACAAGGGGGGAGGGCGGCCTCATCCCTGCCTCTGCGTTTCTCCTCCCCCCTTGAGGGGGAGGGCAGGGAGGGGGGTGTCGCGCCGCTTGTCGGGGCGCGGGCGGTGGTCCGGCCCCATACCCCCCACCCTATCCCTCCCCCGCAAGGGGGAGGGCGGCCTTCGTTCCGGCCTCTGCGTTCTCCTCCCCCCTTGCGGGGGAGGGCAGGGAGGGGGGTGTCTCTCCGCCTGTCCGGGCGAGGGTGGTTCGCGGCCCCATACCCCCCGCCCCATCCCTCCCCCTCAAGGGGGGAGGGCGCTCTCATCCCTGCCTCTGCGTTTCTCCTCCCCCCTTGCGGGGGAGGGCAGGGAGGGGGTGTCTCTCCGCCTGTGCGGGCGCGGGTGGTGGTTCGCGGCGCCATACCCCCCACCCCATCCCTCCCCCGCAAGGGGGAGGGCGCCCTTCATCCCGGCCTCTGCGTATCTCCTCCCCCCTTGCGGGGGAGGGCAGGGAGGGGGGTGTCTCTCCCCTTGTGCGGGCGAGGGTGGTGGTCCGGCCCCATACCCTCCACCCCATCCCTCCCCCGCAAGGGGGGAGGGCGCCCCTCATTCGGGCCGCCTGCGTTTCTCCTCCCCCCTTGCGGGGGAGGGCAGGGAGGGGGTGTCTCTCCGCTTGTCCGGGCGAGGGCGGTGGTCGCGGCGCCATACCCCCCACCCCATCCCTCCCCCGCAAGGGGGGAGGGCGTCCTTCGATCCGGCCTCTGCGTTTCTCCTCCCCCCTTGCGGGGGAGGGCAGGGAGGGGGGTGTCTCTCTGCCTTTCCGGGCGAAGGTGGATCGCGGTGCCATACCCCCCCCCATCCCTCCCCCCTCAAGGGGGGAGGGGGCCCTTATCCCGGCCTCGGCGTTTCTCATCCCGGCCGCCTGCTTTCCTCCAGCCGGCACCGCGTGTCGCAAACGCGATTCCCTGTCGGAAAGAAGGAAGCTATAGGAGCGCAGGCCCGCGCGGCGGGCGGTCACATCTGCGGAGAACGCCATGAAGACGCGCGCTGCGGTCGCCTGGGAGGCCAAGAAGCCCCTTACCATCGAAACCATCGAGATCGGCGGCCCCAAGGTGGGCGAGGTGCTGGTGGAGATCATGGCCACCGGCGTGTGCCACACCGACGCCTATACGTTGGACGGGCTGGATTCGGAGGGCAAGTTCCCCGCCATCCTCGGCCATGAGGGCGCGGGCATCGTGCGCGAGGTCGGCGCGGGCGTGACCGGCCTGAAGGTCGGCGACCATGTGATTCCGCTCTACACGCCGGAATGCCGGCAGTGCAAGACCTGCCTCTCCCAGCGCTCGAACCTGTGCACCTCCATCCGCGCCACCCAGGGGCAGGGCCTGATGCCGGATCGCACTAGCCGCTTCTCCTGTGATGGCGGCGAGATCTTCCATTACATGGGCTGCTCCACCTTCTCCAATTTCACCGTGCTGCCCGAGATCGCGCTGGCGAAGGTGCGCGAGGACGCCCCCTTCGACAAGATCTGCTACATCGGTTGCGGGGTGACCACCGGCATCGGCGCGGTGGTCTATACCGCCAAGGTGTGGCCGGGCGCGAACGTGGTGGTGTTCGGCCTCGGGGGCATCGGCCTCAACGTGATCCAGGGCGCCCGCATGGTGGGTGCCGACAAGATCATCGGCGTGGACATCAACCCCGCCAAGGTCGAGATGGCGCAGCGCTTCGGCATGACCCATTTCGTCAATCCGCGCGAGGTGGGCGCCGACAAGGTGGTGTCCGCGATCCAGGACCTGACCGACGGCGGCGCGGATTTCTCCTTCGACTGCACCGGCAATGTGGATGTGATGCGCCAGGCGCTGGAATGCTGCCATCGCGGCTGGGGCACCTCCATCGTCATCGGCGTGGCGCCGGCGGGGGCGGAAATCTCCACCCGCCCGTTCCAGCTGGTCACCGGCCGCAACTGGCGCGGCTCGGCCTTCGGTGGCGCGCGCGGCCGCACCGACGTGCCCAAGATCGTCGATTGGTACATGGAGGGGAAGATCGAGATCGATCCCCTCATCACCCACACCATGCCGCTGGAAGAGATCAACACCGCCTTCGACCTGATGCACGCCGGCACGTCGATCCGCTCGGTGGTGCTGTTCTGATGGAGACGCTCTCGCGGGCGAAGGCGTTCGGCGGGGTGCAGGGCGTCTATCGCCACGAGTCGCAGGCGACGCGCTGCCCCATGACGTTCGCGGTCTATGTTCCGCCCCAGGCGGAGCACGGGCCGGTGCCGGTGCTGTGGTATCTTTCCGGCCTCACCTGCACCCATGCGAACGTGATGGAGAAGGGCGAGTATCGCCGCGCCGCCGCCGACCACGGCATCATGATCGTGTGCCCGGACACCTCCCCGCGCGGCGAAGGCGTGCCCGACGAGCCGGACAATTGGCAGTTCGGCTCCGGCGCCGGCTTCTATCTGGATGCCACCCAGGCGCCATATGCCGAAAATTACCGTATGGCGCGCTATGTGGGGCAGGAATTGCCGGCGCTGCTGGCCGCGCATTTCCCCGCCGACATGGCGCGCCAGGGCATTTTCGGCCATTCCATGGGCGGGCATGGCGCCCTGACGCTGGCGCTGAAAAATCCCGGCCGCTTCAAGAGCTGTTCCGCCTTCGCGCCGATCGTGCAGCCAAGCACGGCGGGGTGGTCGCGCCCGGCGTTCGAGAAATATCTCGGGCCCGACGCTGCGGCATGGCGGGCGTACGACGCCTGCGCCCTCATCGAGGACGGGTATCGCTTTCCCGAATTCCTCGTGGACCAGGGGGCGGCGGATGGCTTCCTGCAAGAGGGGCTGCGGCCCTGGCTGCTGGAGGAGGCGTGCGCCAAGGCCGGCATTCCGCTCGCCCTGACGCTACGGGACGGCTACGACCATTCCTATTATTTCATCTCCACCTTCATGGCGGACCATGTGGCTTACCATGCGGAACGCCTGAAGGCGTAGGGCGCCCCTGCGAGACACAGGGAATCCCCCCAGACGCGGAGGTTCCTCCACGGAGCGGGCGTTTCCCCGCTCCGCAGGGCTCAATAGCCGAGGTGCGGGTCCACCCGGTTCAGCACCTCTTGCCCGGCGCGCACCCGGCGAATGTTTTCCGCGATCTGCGCCGCCGCCGATTTGGGAATGGCGACGGACGCAAGATGCGGCGTGATCAGCACGTTTTCCATGGCCCAGAGCGGGCTTTCCGGCGGCAGCGGCTCGTGCGCGAACACGTCCAGCGTCGCTTCGCCGACCTGGCCGGACTGGAGCGCGGCGATCAGCGCCGGCTCGTCCACGATCGGACCGCGGGCGACATTGATGAATTTTGCGCCGCGCGGCAGCTGGGAGAGGCGTTTTGCGTCGATCAGGCCGTGGGTTTCCCCCGTCAGCGGCAGCATGACCACCAGAATCTCGCAGGCCCCAAGGAAAGATTCGAGCGAATCAAGCCCGTGGAAGCAGGTGAGTCCCGGTAAATCCTTGGCGGAACGGGACCAGCCGCGCACATTGAAGCCCTGGCGCGCCAGTTCGTGGGCCGCCATGGCCCCCAATTCGCCGAGTCCCAGCACGCCGACGGTCATCTCGTCCGCCGTCCGGGGGTGCACATAATGCCAGCGGTGCTCGCGCTGGGCCTTCTCGAAGGCGGGGATGTTTCGCGCGTGACGTAACACCGCCATCAGCACGAACGAGGCCATCATGCGACCCATGTCCGGGTCCGAAACGCGGGTGATGGGCACGTCGGGCAGATCGTCCCGCGCCATCAGGGCATCGACGCCGGCGCCCAGGTTGACCACCAGCTCAAGGTTCTGAAATTCTTTGAAAAAACCGTGCGGCGGCTTCCAGACGAGGGCGTATTTTACCTCCGCTGGGTCGCCGATGTCGGGCGCGACGCGCACGTCCAGGTCCGGCATCTGGTCCCGCAGCGCCTGCGCCCAGGGCCCGGCCACATCCACCCGGCTATAGAACACCAAGGCCCGTTCGCCACCGTTCATGATCACCCCCGTGTATTGCCGGAAAATAGCCTGATGGAGGGTGACCGGCCACGTACCATAAGGCAGCCTCACGCAAGCTTGCTCCCTCACGGTGCATCATGGGAAGGCAGATGCTTTCAATCTATGCGTGTATTTTTGGTGGATTGAGAGGATAATCGCTCAAACGGCAAGCGAGCGCAGACACAAAGAATATATGAGTCTTCTCGTGGAGAGGCATATGCCCAATCAGACCATCGAAATCGACGCCGTCACGAAAGTCACCCTCGCTGCCCTGCTGAACCTGATTCGGCTGATGGGCGCGGAACTCGTGGCAGGCAAGCACCGCGACGACGTGGACCATCTGGAACGCGCGCTGCGGGCGAAGCTGAATTTCGTTCGGGAAGGGGTCGACAAGGACGATGCCGAGGCCGGGCTCGCGCTGGCGCATCAATTGCTGACGCCGGTACTGCGGCAGATCCGGGCCCAGGCCCATCTCGCCAGCGAGAGCGTGCCGCCGCTGCCGCGCGAGGCCGCCGCCGCGGCGGTCGCCGCCATGCCCGCCGTGAAGGCGCGGCGCGCGAAGATGTCGTCGTCCCCGGCCATCCGGGCCAAGCGCGCCAGCATGAACTGATGCGCCAAAAAAATTCGCGCCGGGTGGAACCCCCCGTGACCCGGCGCGTTTTCAAGGTATCACCGCCCCCCCGGTGATACCCCAAAGCCCCGCTCTCTTCCCCCCGGAGAGCGGGGCATTTCATTTGTGCCTTCGGTCAGCCCGCCTGGGCTTCCTTCCGGGGCGTGCGGCCCTCCGGCGGCCGCGCCGCATCCGCCGCCGGCGCGAGCGGCGGGGCCTCATCGCTGCGCACCAGCAGTTCGTGGATGAACTGGAGCTTCTGCGTCACCGGCAGCGAGAGCACGAAGGGATAGAGGTCCGGCTGGCCCATGGAGCGGTTGATGGAATTCACCGCCACCGTCAGCGGCACGAACGCTTCCACCAATTCCTCCGCGTCGGGCGCCTGATACGGCTTGAAATCCACCTCCAGCGCCAGCTCCGCCGCCTTGCGGATCTTCGGCCGCAGCTTGATGCCGAAGGCACCCGCGGTCTCGAGCGCGTCCACCATGTGGAGGTAGTGCGCCCAGGTCTCGGCGAAATCCTCCCACGGATGGGCCGTGGCATAGGAGCTGATGAAGGAATCCGGCCAGCCGGCCGGCGGACCCTGGTCGTAATGGCGCTGGAGCGCCTCGCCATAATCCGCCCGCTCGTCGCCGAACACCGCCCGGAAGCCGTCGAGCTTGCCGCCGTCGCGCACCAGGCGATCCCAATAATAATGGCCCACCTCGTGGCGGAAATGGCCGAGCAGGGTGCGGTAGGGCTCCTTCATGCTGGTGCGGCGCGCCTCGCGCTCGGCATCGTCCGCCTCGGCGATGTTGATGGTGATGATGCCGTTGTCGTGGCCCGTGAGCACGCGTTCCTGATCGCCGCTCGGCGTGGTGACATCGGCGAGGAAGTCGAATGCGAGCCCGCTTTCCGGCTGCTCCGTGCGGTCCGGCATGGGCAGCCGCCAGCGCAGCAGGGAATAGAACAGATGGTGCTTGGCCTGCTCCATCTTGCGCCAGCGCGTCAGATTCTCCTCGATGGAGAGGTCCGGCACCGTGCGATTGTGACGGCAGGCCTCGCAGGTGGAGCGGCCGGCATCGGCGGGGATCAGCCAGTTGCAGGCGTCATATTCGGCATTGTCGCAGAACAGATAGGGGCGGCCGCGATCGGCGAGCACGGTCCAGGCGGTACCGTCCGGCTCCACGGCGGAGACCGTGTTCTTGTCCGGCAGGTAGCCCAGGCGATATCCGCAATTCACGCAGAACCGATTGTCGAAATGCACCGGATTGCGGCAATTCTGGCATTCGAAGAGCTTCATGGCAGGGGTCTCGAACGGTCAGCGGGGACGGGGGCGCGAGAACCGCTGCCGGCGCCCCGTCTAAGGACGACGCAGCCATGCTTCGGTTCCAATCGCAAGCGCCTGGCCGCGCATTTGTGCGCGCGCCGACCGAATTGCCGCGTGCAGACCCGTTTCCGTCGCGAAGGCCGACCGCCGACGCCCGCGCCTCAGCCGATCAAGGGGTCCTGCTGGCGCTCCGGCTCCGTCTCCATGGCCGTGGGCTGCGCGCGCTCGGGGGCGATTTCCCCGACCGGCCCGCGAAACAGCATCGAAACGCCGATGACGGCGCCGACCGCGAGGATGAGCGGATAGGACAGGGTCGCCCAGATCAGGGACGAGCGCAGGGTGAGATGGCCGAACAGGCGCAGTGCCAGGCCGACGCCGGCGGGCGCGGACACGAAGCTCAGGATGGTGAGCAGGAACCTCGCGCGTTGAAAGAATGCGGCCCGGCCCTTGCCGCCCGCCTTCTGTGCGCCCGTCGAACCCATCCACAGCTCTCCCGCACCCGGCGTGGCACGCGGGTGTTCCGCGCTTTTTATGCGACGCGCAGCATGGCGCCAATATGGCGAGGCGGCCGCCCGCGCGCTTGCGTCGGCTTTTCAAGCGCCGGATTTGTGCTTAGACCTCGGGGCCAGGGTATTCGGGACGCTTGAAAATGAAGCTGTTTGGGCATGCGGTGCGGCTACCGAGCCGGGTGGCGGAAGTCGGCTGGCTGTTCGACCAGGACAAGGGCACCTTCATCTGGGACGCGCCGCGCAAGGTGGTGCGGGAGGAGCCCGCCGCCCGCCATCCGAAATCCGTGCGCTATTGCCCGGCGGTGATCGACCACGACGCCCGCCTGTTCGAGGTGGTCTCGCCCATCGACATGCATTTGCGCTTCCATGTGGACGAGAAGACCCGCGTGCCGAGCCTGGTGAACGGCGCGGGCGACCAGTCGAACATCCGCGCCAAGCATCTCGGGCAGATGATCAGCCTCGTTTCGGCGAAGGAATGGCGCCATCCCGAGCGGCCGATCCTCCAGCTCATCACGCCCTATGTGTTCGTGGCCGACGAGCCGATCTATATCAACCAGCTGCCGCCCTTCAATCATTACCGGGCGAACCCGCTGCCAGGGCTGCTGATCGGCGGCCGGTTCCCGATCGAGAACTGGCCGCGCCAGCTCATGTGGGCGTTCGAGTGGCACGAGCCGAAGAAGGACATCATCATCAAGCGCGGCGAGCCGCTGTTCTACGCGCGGTTCGAGACCATGGACCCCTCGCGCCCCATCCGCATGGTGGAGGCGGAGATGACGCCGGAGCTGCGGCGCCATATCGACGGCATGTCCGGCGTCACCAATTATGTGAACCGCACCTTCTCGCTGTTCGACGTGGCGCGCCAGCGCCGGCCGAAGAAGCTGCTCACCAAGAAGAGCTGAGCGGCGCGGCGCTTTCCGCCTCGCCCCCTCACCCGCCCGCAAGCGGGCGACCTCTCCCCGTGGGGGAGAGGTGGGGTGGGATGCGCCCGGTTCTTGGTCGGGAGAGAGGAGCGGGAGACCCCCTCTCCCCGCCGGGGAGAGGGCTGGGGTGAGGGGCGCCCGCGCGATAATGCTCCCTCACTCGCCCGCTGTGCGGTCGACCTCTCCCCGTGGGGGAGAGGTGGGGTGGGATGCGCCCGGTTCTTGGTCGGGAGAGAGGACCGGGAGACCCCCTCTCCCCGACGGGGAGGGGGGCTGGGGTGAGGTGCGCCCGTGCGGTGTTGCTCCCTCACCCGTCCGCTGCGCGGTCGACCTCTCCCCGTGGGGGAGAGGTGGGGTGGGATGCGCCCGGTTCTTGGTCGGGTGAGCAGCGGGGAGACCCCCCTCTCCCCGACGGGGAGAGGGCTGGGGTGAGGGGCCTGCGCCGTTTCAGGCGATGGTGAGGGTGATGCTCGCCACGCCCTCGACGCCGCCTTCCAGGAAATCGCCGGAGACCGTGGCGCCGACGCCGGCCGGGGTGCCGGCGAAAATCAGGTCGCCCGGCTCCAGGCGGAACAGAGTGGAAAGGGTGGCGATCATCTCCGGCACCTTCCAGATCATCTGGTTGAGGTCGCCGTCCTGGCGCAATTGGCCGTTGACGCTCAGCCAGACCCGGCCAGTGTGGGGATTGCCGATGCGGTCGGCGGGCACCAGGGCCGAGCACGGGGCGGACTGCTCGAACGCCTTGCCCACTTCCCACGGGCGGCCCATCTTCTTGGCTTCGCCCTGAAGGTCGCGGCGGGTGAGGTCGAGGCCGACGCCGTAGCCATAGACCAGGTCCAGCGCCTGCTCGACCGGCACGTCCTCGCCGCCGGCCTTCAGCGCCACCACCATTTCCACCTCGAAATGCAGGTCCGAGGTGCGCTTGGGATAGGGGATGGTGGAGCCGCTCGCGACCAGATTGTCCGGGTTCTTCTGGAAGAAGAAGGGCGGCTCGCGATTGGGATCGTGCCCCATCTCGATGGCGTGGTCGGCGAAATTGCGCCCGACGCAATAGATGCGGTGAACCGGGAAGCGATCTTGCGAGCCTTCGACGGGAAGGCTCGGAACGACGGGGGCGGGGATGACGAAGGCCATGGGACGCTCCTTCAGAGGCTCCCCGGCTTAACCGCGGCTTCGGCGTTTGGAAAGAGGCGCGGCGCCCCGGATCATCACATCCGGAGCGCCGCACGCAACGTCATGTGGCCGGGCTATTCGGCGGCGGCCGTGAGGCCGATGGGGCAGGACACCCCGGTGCCGCCGAGCCCGCAATAGCCGGCCGGATTCTTGGCCAGATATTGCTGGTGGTCTTCCTCGGCATAATAGAACGGGCCGCCGTCGCGGATCTCGGTGGTGATGGCGCCGTAGCCCTTCGCCTTCAGCGCCGCCTCATAAGCCGCCTTGGAGGCCTGGGCCTCGGCCTGGCGCGCCGCGTCGGGCACATAGATGCCGGAACGGTATTGCGTGCCGATGTCGTTGCCCTGGCGCATGCCCTGGGTGGGGTCGTGGCTTTCCCAGAACACCTTGAGCAAGTGGTCGAAGCTCACCTGCGCCGGGTCGTAGGCCACCAGCACGCCCTCGGTATGGCCGGTGCGGCCGGAGCAGACCTCCTGATAGGTGGCATTGGGCGTGAGGCCGGCCACATAGCCGACGGCGGTGACATAGACGCCCGGCACCTGCCAGAATTTGCGCTCCGCGCCCCAGAAGCAGCCGAGCGCGAACACGGCGGTCTCGATGCCCTCGGGAAACGGGCCCTTCAACGGCTTGTGATTGACGAAATGCGCGCGCGCCGTCTTCAGCGCCTCGGGGCGGCCCGGCAGGGCGTCGGCGGCGGTGGGCAGGTCCAGGGACTTCTTCGACCAGAACATGGCGGGCTCCTCTTCTGCGCCGCGCCTCGCCGGAAGGGGCGGGCGCCGGGCGCTCAACGGGTGAAGGAGGCCGTCGCGACCGCCTGGAGCGAGCCGGGCTGACCTTGCGCCCGCAGCTCGTCCGGCATGGGCTCGAACGTCTCGCGCCCCAATATGGGGATTGGCGGGCGATTGCGCGAGGGGGAAGGGTGCGCCGGCCCGCGCGGCCGGTCAGTTGGCGAGGAAGCGCGAGCGCTGGCGCACCCGCCCGAGGGCGAGAAAGGCAAAGCCGACGATCGCCAGCAGCAGGAACAGCGGCAGGCCGAGCACCGGCACCGCCGCATCGCTCCACGCCAGGGGCGAGAGCGCCGTGACCTTGGCCTGGGCGGTGGCGAAGCTGGAAGGGGAGAGCGCGGTCCAGGCATCCTGGGTGGAGGTGAGGATCAGCCGGCTGGAGGCGATGGAGCGCGTGCCATCCACCACCAGGGCGACGAAGCCGCCGGCCAGGATCCAGAAGCCGAAGAAGCGGAACAGGAAGCGGAACATCGCGTCTCGCGCTGGCACGTCCGGCGCGGGAGGCGCGCGGTTCGACAGTCCTTCCTAGCGCACTCGGCGGCGGGGTTGAACCAGGGCCGACGCAAAAGCGGGCGCGGCGGATTCATCTTGGGTGAAACTTCGCCCGAAATCGCGCTTTTGAGCGCGGCAATGTCCCCGAGAAGCGCCACGAAACCGCTGTTCGTCTGCGCTAAGTGTATGTTTCACGTGAAACATTTTTCGCGCAGGGGGCGGGTGCGGGCCGCCCGGCGGCTTTGCATTCCGGGCTTTTGGCCGGATCGGCAAAAAGTGGATGGCGCATATTCGTGACTTGAGGCCCCTTGAAGCGGAGGCGCATGTTTGCTCCTATTGCGGGCATGAGTACGGGCCTCATCGAGATACGGCGCGCGAAGCCCCAGGACGCCCCCGCCATCGCGGACGTTCATGACAGCGCTTGGCGTTCAGTCTATCGCGGCCTCATCCCCGGCCTGGAGCTGGAGCGGATGGTGGAACGCCGCGGCCCGGCGTGGTGGGAACAGGCCATCGGCCGCGGCAGCCGCCTTTCGGTGCTGATCGCCGGCGAAGGGGTGGTCGGCTACACCAATTACGGCGGCAACCGCGCCAAGAACCTGCCCTATGGCGGGGAGATCTACGAAATCTATCTCAAGCCGGTCTATCAGGGCCTCGGCTTCGGCCAGCGCCTGTTCTCCGCCGCCCGGCGCGATCTGGCCCTCGCCGGCCTGAACGGCCTGGTGGTGTGGGCGCTGAAGGACAATGCGGGCGCGGTCGGGTTCTACGAATCGCTAGGAGGGCAACCGGTCGCAGCCTCCATCGAGCGCTTCGGCACGAAAACCCTGGACAAAGTCGCCTTCGCTTGGCAGCGGTAGCCGCGCCGTCCGTAAGGGCGCGAGACCCATAGCTTCAAGTGAGTGGCCCCATGCGCATCGACGCCATCAAGATTGGCAAGAATCCGCCCGACGAAGTCAATGTTGTGATCGAAGTGCCGATCGGCGGAGAGCCCATCAAGTATGAGATGGACAAGGCGTCCGGTACGCTGTTCGTCGATCGCTTCCTTTATACCGCCATGCGGTATCCTGGAAACTACGGCTTCATTCCGCACACCCTCTCCGGCGACGGCGATCCGTGCGACGTACTCATTGCCAATACGCGCGCCATCGTGCCGGGCGCGGTCATCGCCGTGCGCCCCGTCGGCGTGCTGCTGATGGAGGACGAAGGCGGCTTCGACGAGAAGATCATCGCCGTCCCCGCGCCCAAGCTCACCAAGCGCTACGACAAGGTGAAGAATTATTCCGACCTGCCGGACATCACGCTCCAGCAGATCGAGCATTTCTTCACCCATTACAAGGATCTCGAGCCCAACAAATGGGTCAAGATCGTGCGTTGGGGCGATGTGGACGAGGCCAAGAAGCTGATTCTGGAAGGCATCGAGCGCGCCAAGAGCGAGAAGGAGCCGGCGGCGGACTGAGCCGGCGCGCGCTTCGCAAGCGTCAGGGCAGGAGGCCGGGCAGATGCCCGGCCTTTTCGTTTGAAACAGGCCTCATCCGCCCCGCCCCGCTCAGGCCGGGACGAGCGCGTCTTGAAGGATCTGCCGGATTTCCGGCAGGCAGGACCCGCAATTGGTGCCGGCCTTGAGCCGCGCGCCGATGGCGGCGGCATCCCGGTCGCCGGCCGCGATCGCCTCGGTGATGGCGCCGCGCGGCACGCCGAAACAGGCGCAGACCAGCGGGCCGCAAGGGCCTTGCGCCCCGGCCCGGCGGCCCGAGAGCAGGATGCGGCGGTCTTGCGGGGAAACCGCATCCTCCCCGAGCAGGCCGGCCAGCGCATCCCAGGCTTGGGGCGCATCGGGCGGCCCGATCAGCAGCGCGAACGTCAACCGCCCGGCCGCGTCGAAGGCGGCGGTGCGATAATGGCCGCCCGGAAGGTCCACCAGTTCCGTGCGATCCGCCGGCAGGTCGAGGCTCCCGGCCCAGTCCGCCCATTCCTGCGGCCCCGCCGCGCCCGCGAGCCGCCAGCCGAAGCCGCCCTCAAGCGCCGCGCGCGCCCACCAGGAGCCCGCCGGCAAGGGCAGGCGCGCGAGATCCAGGCGACCGCGGGCAAGCAGAAATCCGCGGCTGCGCACGGGCGCCGGGGCGAGGGTGGCCGGCGTCGCCTTCAGGTCCGGCTGGCCGGAATGGGGGTCGGTGTGCTTGTGCACGAGGGCGCCGACGGCACCGTCCGAGGCATTGGCATCGCTCCAATGGATCGGCGCGAACAGCGTGCCGACCGGCTGGCCGGCATCGATCCGCACTTCCAATGTGGCCGTGCCGTGGGCGGAGGCGACGCGCGCGAGCGCGCCCTCCTCAAGGCCGAACGGGGCGGCATCGTCGGGATGGATGGCGACGAACGGCGCGCGGATATGCCCGGCGAGGCGCGGGCTGAGCCCGGTGCGCGTCATGGTGTGCCATTGGTCGCGCACCCGGCCCGTGTTGAGCAGGAAGGGACGGCCGTCGCGGCTGGCGGGCGCGACCGGCAGCGGCGCCACGAAACGCGCCCGCCGGCTCGGCGTGAAGAAGCCCCCCTCGGCGAACAGCCGCGCGCGTCCCTCCCGCGCACCGGCCGGCACCGGCCATTGCACCGGCGCAAGGCTCTGATATTCGGCGTCGGAGAGGGTCGCGAGGCCGGAAATGTCGAAGTCGCGCGCGCCCCCGTTCTCGAAGCCGGAAAGGGCGGCATGCTCGCGGAAGATGTCGGCCGGGCCGCGCCAGGCGAAGGCGGCGCCGTGGCCGAGGCGCGTTGCCACCTGGGCGAGGGCCCACCAGTCGGGCCGCACCGCGCCGGGCAGGGAGAGAAAGGGCCGCTGGCGCGAGATGCGCCGCTCGGAATTGGTCACCGTGCCGTCCTTCTCGCCCCAGGTGGCGGCGGGCAGCAGCACATGGGGCGCGCAGGCGGCGGTATCGTTGCGCACTACGTTTTCGGACAGCACGAACAGGTCCAGCGTGCCGAGCGCCGCCCGCACCTCGCGCGCCTGCGGCAGGCTCACGGCCGGATTGGTGCCCATGACCCAGAGCGCCTTGATCTCGCCGCGCGCGATGGCGTCGAACATCGCCACCGCCTTGTGCCCCTCGGCGGTGGCGATGGCGGGCGCATCCCAGAACCGGCGCACAAGGTCCACCTCGGCGGGGGAAAAGCCCATGTGGGCGGCGAGCTGGTTGGCGAGCCCGCCCACCTCGCGCCCGCCCATGGCATTGGGCTGGCCGGTGAGCGAGAACGGCCCCATGCCCGGCTTGCCGATCCGCCCCGTGGCGAGGTGGCAATTGAGGATGGCGTTCACCTTGTCGGTGCCCACGGCCGACTGGTTCACCCCTTGCGAATAGCAGGTCACGACCCGCCGCGCGGAGCGGAACATCTCGAAGAAGCGGGCGACCTCATCGTCGAACAGGCCGGTCGCGGCGGCGGTGGCCGCGATGTCGGGGGTGCAGGCGCGGGCCGCCTCGAGGGTTGCCGCGAAGCCCTCGGTGTGCGCCGCGATGAAGGCATGATCGAGCGCGCCGGTCTTTTCCAGATGCACCAGCAGGCCGGAAAACAGCGCCGCATCGCTGCCGTGGGCGATCGGCAGGAACAGGTCGGCTTCCTCAGCCGTCGCGGTGCGGCGCGGGTCGATCACCACCAGCCTGGTGCCGCGCGCGGCCCGCGCCGCCACCATGCGACGGAACAGCACCGGGTGGCACCAGGCGGTGTTGGAGCCGGTGAGGACGATCAGGTCAGCCTCGTCCAGGTCCTCATAGGCGCCCGGCACGGTGTCGGAGCCGAAGGCGCGCTTGTGGCCGGCGACGGAGGAAGCCATGCACAGGCGCGAATTGGTGTCCACGTTCGCCGTGCCGAGAAAGCCCTTCGCGAGCTTGTTGGCGGCATAATAATCCTCGGTCAGCAGCTGGCCGGAGAGATAGAAGGCCACCGCCTGCGGGCCATGCCGCTCGATGACGGCGCGAAAGCCATCCGCCACCCGATCCAGCGCCATATCCCAGGATGCGACCTCGAGCCCGCCGCCGGCGTCGCGCACCATGGGGTGGAGCAGGCGCGCGTCCAGCGCCAGCGTCTCGCCCAGCGCCGCCCCCTTCGAGCACAGCCGGCCGAGATTGGCGGGATGCGCCGCATCCCCGGCGATCAGGGCGCCGCCGAGACCGTCCGGCGTCGCCTTCACCCCGCAGCCGACGCCGCAATAGGGGCAGGTGGTTGCGACGGCGGGGGCGGGAGGAAGTGCGTTCATGGCCGGCGTCCTCTCAGTAAACGTCGGCCTGGTAGCGGCCGGCCTTCTTCAGGTCGGCGATGAAGGCGCGGGCCTTGTCCAGATCCATGCCGCCGTGGAGCGCCGCCACATCGGCCACCGCCAGTTCCACATCCTTCGCCATGCGCTTGGCATCGCCGCAGATGTAGAAATGCGCACCCTCCTGGAGCCAGGACCACAGTTCGGCGCCATGTTCGCGGATGCGGTCCTGGACGTAGATTTTTTCCGCGCCGTCGCGCGACCATGCGGTTTCCAGACGCGTCAGGCAGCCCGCCGCCTGCATGCCGGCAAGCTCGTCCTCGTAGAAGAAATCGCTGTCGCGCCGCTGGTGGCCGAAGAACAACCAGTTCTTGCCCGGCGCCTTGGCCGCCATGCGCTCGTGCAGGAAGGCGCGGAACGGCGCGATGCCGGTGCCCGGCCCCACCATGATGACGCCCCGGGAGGCATCTTCGGGCAAGGCGAAGCCGTGCGCCTTCTGGATATAGGCCTTCAGCTTCGTGCCCTCCGGCACCCGGCCGCCGAGGAAGGTGGAGGCGACGCCGTGGCGGGTGCGCGCGCCGATGGCGTAGCGCACCGCGTCCACCGTCAGGGACAGCCGGCCGGGGGTGGCGAGCGGGCTCGACGAAATGGAATAAAGCCGCGGCTGGAGTGGCTCCAGGCATTCGATGAAGGCTTCCGGATCGGGCCTTATGCCGGGGAATTTCTCCAGCGCCGCCAGCACGTCGAGGGTCGCGGCATCGCCGTCCGGGTCCTCGCCCGCCGCGAGCGCCTTCGCCTTCGCCTTGCGCGCGCCGCCGGTGATGTAGGAGATCAGGTGAAACAGCGCGTCGGGTGCCGCGCCGAGGCAGACCTCATGCGCCAGCACGTCGTGCAAGGTCTTCTCATTGATGGGAAAATCCGCCGGAGCATGGAGCGCGGCGAGCACCGCGTCCACGAGGCCGGGATCGTTCACCGGAAACAGGCCGAAGCTGTCGCCCACGCGATAGTCGAGGCCCGAGCCCGTAAGGTCGAACTCGACATGCCAGGTTTCCTTTTCCGAGCCGGCCTTGTTCAGGCGCGAGCGGCCGAGGAACACGACTTCGCCCGGGTTCTCCCGCGTGCCGAGGGGCGCGGCAGCGGGCGTTGCGGCGGCCTGCGCCTGCGGAGCGGCGGCCGGAGCGGAATCTACCGGAGCGGAACCTGCCGGCGCGCCGTCCATCTCGGCGGCGAGCTGCTTGAGCATGCGCAGGGTTTCCTTGCCCCCCGGCGCGCACAGATTGAGCTTGGTCTCGGCGCCTGTGGCGATGGCCTTGGAATAGGTCTCGCACAGATAGCCGCACTGGCCGCAATCCTGCTGCGCCATGGCCGCCATCATGCGGCGGGGCAAGGGTTTTCCCTCCGCCAGCTTCATGCGCTCGTCGAGCGGCATGGAGGCGTCGTGCCAGGGCGCGCCGTCGTCCTCCTCCCCGGCCGAAGCGCCGCCGCCGAGCAGGATGGCGCTTTCGGACGGGGAGAGGCTGGTCGCCCCGACATCGCAGGAGAACACGCCGGCAAAAAAACCGTTGAGCCAGGAGCGCTGCTCGGCGGTGAACGGGGCGCTTTCCGGCAGGAAGGGCACGACAGGCGGGCGGGTCTGGAGGGTCATTCCACGGGCTCCGCGGCAACGAGGGATTTCAGCTGTTCGGTATCCGTGCGGCGGGTGAAGGCCGCGAACGACTCGCCGGCCGCGCGATGGGCAATCCAGGTCTTCAGGAGCTTCTCGACCAGCACCGGGGCGTCTTCCGCCTTCACGTCGCGGAACAGCTCCTCCGCGATCGCGGCGCCCGTGCCGAACCCGCCGCCCACCAGCAGGTGATAGCCGTCCACCGTGTCGCCCTCGTCATTGATGGCGACGCGCGCGCCGATGAGGCCGATGTCGCCGATATAATGTTGGGCGCAGGAATTGTGGCAGCCGGTGACATGGATGTTCACCGGCTCGGTGAGCGCCACGCGCGGGCCGCAATGGGCGCCGATGGCGCGCGCCGTGCCCTTGGTATCGGCGGCAGCGAAGCGGCAGCCTTTCGAGCCGGTGCAGGCGACCATGCCGGCCTGAAGCGCGCTCGCCTCCGCCGTGAGGCCCATGTCCGCGATCGCCGCCTTTGCTTCTTCCACGCGGGCGTCGGGAATGCCGGAAAGCAGCAGATTCTGCCATACGGTGAGCCGCACATCGCCATCGCCCAGGCGCATGGCAAGGTCGGCGAGGGCGTGCATCTGCGCCACGGTGAGGCGCCCGACCGGGAGGCCGACGCCGATCCAGTTCAGCCCTGCCTGTTTCTGCGGATGCACGCCGAGATGGGCCATGCGGTCCGCCTCCGGGCGCGGCAGAACGGCTTCGGCGGGAATGCGCAGCAGCGGGTGGCCGAGCTTTTCCTCAACGGCCAGAAGGAATTTCTCGAAGCCCCAGGCATCGAGCACATATTTCAGCCGTGCCTTCTTGCGGTCGGTGCGATCGCCGCTGTCGATGAACACGCGCACGATGGCATCCGCGATGCGGGTCGCGTCCCTGGGTTGAAGGATCACCCCGGTGTCGCGGGCGAAATCCTTGTGGCCGGTGATGCCGCCGAGCGCGAGGCGGAACCATACGCCCGGTTCGACGCCGAAGCCCGCGCGCACCTCCACCGCCTGGAAGCCGATGTCGTTGGTATCCTCCAGCGCGCCGATGCGCCCGGCCCCGTCGAACGCCACGTTGAACTTGCGCGGCAGGCCATACAGGGCGCGGGTGTTGAGGATGTAATGGTGCCACTCCCGCGCATAGGGACGGGTGTCCAGCAATTCCTGCGGGTCGATGCCGGCGGTGGGCGTGCCGGTGACGTTGCGGATATTGTCGCCGCCGGTGCCGCGCGCCGTGAGGCCGAGGTCCACCAGCTTCTCCAGCAGGATCACGCCGTCGGCGGCCGGAATCTCGCGGATTTGCAGATTGGCGCGGGTGGTGACGTCGCAATAGCCGCCGCCATGGTCGCGGGCGATGTCGGCGATGCCGCGGAACTGCCAATGGGTCAGGATCCCGTTGGGCATGCGCATGCGGCACATGAAGCTGTCCTGCGCCGGAGCGACATAGAACAGGCCGTTGTATTTCCAGCGCAGGATGTCCTGCCCCTTGGGGAATTCCCCCGCCTGGGCGGCGTCCTTCATGCGGGCATAGCTGTCGAGGCCCATTTCCTCGCGCTTGGCCTTTTCCTCGGGCGAGAGCTTCCTGCCCTCGGCCTCGGTACGGGCCATGGCCGCAAGGCTTGCGGCATCGGGACCGGTGGGTGCGACCGGGGCGGAACCGGGCGCGCGCGCCACCCGGGCCACCTGGGCGCCGGAGACGAAGCCTTCGAGATAGCGTTTCTGGTCGATGGTGAAATCGCCGCCCATGTTTTTTTCCTCTCAGGCCGCGGCATCGCGCGCGACCGGCCCGAAGGCGAGGTCCGCGCGCATGGCCGCGATGGGGGTGCGGTTCGTGATCAGGTCGAGATAGAACAGGCCGTCGGCCGTATCGCCGTAGAGCACGGCGCCGATCAGCAGCCCGTCCTTGACGATGAGCCGCCGGTAGATGCCGTGCGCGCGGTCGGTGAGCACGATGTCTTCCGTGCCGGGGCCGCCGGTGACGTCGCCGGCGGAGAAGACGTGCACGCCCGACACCTTGAGATTGGTCGCGACAGCGCTGCCTTCGTAGCGCGCATCCTCCCCGGCGAAGCGGCGGGCGAGCACGCGGGCCTGCTCATAGGCCGGCGCCACGAGGCCATAGACGGCGGCGCGATGCTCGGCGCATTCGCCGATGGCGTGGATCGCGGGATCGTCCGTGGCGAGGGTATCGTCCACCAGCACGCCGCGATTGCAGGCAAGCCCGGCCGCGCGGGCGAGGTCCGCATTGGGCCTCACGCCGCAGGCCACGACCACGATGTCGGCGGGGATCAGCCGCCCGTCGGCCAGCCGCAGGCCGGTGACATGGTCCGTGCCCTCCACCTGGGCGGTGGACGCGGTCAGCAGCACCTCGATGCCCCGCGCTTCGACCGCCTGCCGCAGCAGCGCCCCGGCGCGGGCGTCGAGCTGGCGTTCCATGAGCCGGTCCATGAGATGAATAAGGGTGGTCTGCGCACCGGCCCCGGCCATGCCGCTCGCCGCTTCCAGGCCCAGCAGGCCGCCGCCGATCACCACGGCCCGCGTGCCGGGCTTCGCCGCAGCCATCAGGGCCGCGACATCCGCGAGATCGCGGAAGGTGCGCACGCCCGGCAGGTCCATGCCCGGCACCGGCAGGCGGATGGGATGCGAGCCGGTGGCGAGCACCAGGTGCCGATAGGGCAGATGGCCGCCGTCCGCGAGCGCGACGGTCTTCGTCGCGCGGTCGATGGCCGTGGCGGGATTGCCGTAGAGCAGCGTGACGCCCCGGTCGCGCCACCAGGACGCCGGCTTCAATTGGGCCTCGGCGACCGCCACCTTGCCCGCGAGCACGTCGGAGAGCAGCACGCGATTATAGGCGAGCTGCGGCTCCGCGCCGACGACCGCCACCGCGTAGCGGCCCAACGCGCGCTGCGCCAGCTCCTCGCACAGCTTGGCGGCGGCCATGCCGTTGCCGATGATGACGAGGGGATCAGCCATGGTGCGCGCCCTCGATGGGGGCGAGGGTGTCGCGATGCAGAGGGCAGCCCCCTCTCCCCGAGGGGGAGAGGGCTGGGGTGAGGGGTGTGTTTTCCCAAGCTCTGTCGCGTCCGCGCCCCAACGCCTCCCTCCCCCCTTGTGGGGGAGGGCTGGGGAGGGGGGTGCGCTCTCCGCCGAACCCGGCGCAGGTGATCCGGGCGGCGCCATACCCCCCACCCCGACCCTCCCCCACAAGGGGGGAGGGGGCTGGAATGCGAAGGGGACGAAGCGGGGCGCGCATGATCGTCACGCGGCCGGGGCCGGCGCCGCGTCCGCCGCGGCGGCGATCATGACCGAGGACAGCAGTCCATAGGCCTCGCCCCAGGCCTCCTTCACGTCGGGCGTGAACTCTTGGCCGAGGCCCTGTTCCAGCGTCCACAACAAGGCCGCGCCGACGGGGGGATAATGTTCGTCCTTCACCCCATAGGCGACATGGCGCTTCGCCAGCGCCTGCGCGGCGGGGACCACGGCTTCGAGGTTGGACAGGCCCTTCACCACGATGGCGAGGGTCGCCATCAGCTTGCGGCCCTGCTCGGTCATGTCGCCCTTGAACAGGGGCTTCACCTGCGGTGCGATCTCGAACAGGCGGCCGTAGAACAAAGCCGCCGCCTGCTCGGAGATGGGCGCCACCTTGGCGAAGGAGGATTGGATCAGGTCGATCTGCGCGGGGGTCATGGGGGCGTTCTCCGCTCAGGCCGCTTCCACGAAGCGATGCCGCTCGTGGAGGAATTTCAGCACCGCCTCGCGGGCCTTGAGATAGGTGGGGTTGGCCACCAGTTCGAGCCGGCGGCGCGGCCGGGCGAGGTCCACCGAGAGCACTTCGCCGATGCGTGCGGAGGGGCCGTTCGTCATCATCACGATGCGGTCGGAGAGCAGCACCGCCTCGTCCACGTCGTGGGTGATCATGAGGATGGTGTTGCCCAGCGTCGCGTGGATCTGCATCACGCTGTCCTGGAGATGGGCGCGGGTCAGCGCGTCGAGCGCGCCGAACGGCTCGTCCAGCAGCAGCACCTTGGGCTGCATGGAGAGCGCGCGGGCGATGCCGACGCGCTGCTTCATGCCGCCGGACACTTCCGCCGGGCGCTTGTCCTTGGCGTGGGCCATCTGCACCAGTTCGAGATTGTGCAGGGTCCATTCGTCCCGCTCGGCGCGGGACTTGGCGCCGGAGAACACCTTGTCCACCGCGAGGCGGACATTGTCGTAGACGGTGAGCCAGGGCAGCAGCGAATGGTTCTGGAACACGACCGCGCGGTCCGGCCCCGGCGCGTTCACCTCCCGCCCGTCCAGGATCACGCCGCCGGAGGTGGCGCCGGTGAGACCGGCCACGATGTTCAGCAAGGTGGACTTGCCGCAGCCGGAATGGCCGATGATGGAGATGTACTCCCCCTTGGCGATTTCCAGCGAGACATCGCGCAGCACTTCGGTGGTCGCCGCGCCGCGGGTGAAGGTCTTTCCGACCTGGCTGAGTTCGAGATAGGCGGTCATGGGAAAGCCTCCTCAGGCGGATGCGGTGCCGCGGGTGACGAAAGCGGCGATGCCGGCGACGAGGCGGTCGAGGGCGAAGCCCACGACGCCGATGTAGACCAAGGCGACGATGATGTCGGGCAGGCGGGAGGAGTTCCACGCATCCCAGATGAAGAAGCCGATGCCGACGCCGCCGGTGAGCATTTCAGCGGCAACGATGGCGAGCCAGGACAGGCCGATGCCGATGCGCAGCCCCGTGAAGATGTAGGGCGCCGCCGATGGCAGCATGATCTTCCAGAAGAATTCGATCTGGTTCAGCCGCAGGACCTGCGCGACATTGCGATAATCCTGCGGGATATTGCGAATGCCCACCGCCGTATTGATGATGATCGGCCAGATGGCGGTGATGAAGATCACGAAGATCGCGGAGGGATTGCTGTCGCGGAAGGCGGCCAGCGCCAGGGGCAGCCAGGCCAGCGGCGGCACCGTGCGCAGCATCTGGAAGATCGGGTCCAGGCCGCGCATGGCCCAGACCGACTGGCCGATCAGGGCGCCGATCAATATGCCCACCACGGCGGCAAGGCCGAAGCCCACGGCCACCCGTTGCAGCGAGACCAGCACACGAAGGCCGAGGCCGATGTCCTGGGGACCGGCGACGAAGAACGGATCGAGGATCAGGTCCTTGCTGTCCGCCCAGATGCGGCTCGGCGGCGGCAAGGTGGCGCCGGGGCCGGAGCACAGCAGCTCCCACACCAGCAGCAGCAGCACGGTCATCACCAGCGGCGGAAGAATGTTCACGGCGGCGCTCGTGAGCCACGTGCGAAGGCGCGTCCTCATTGGCGGACGTGGGCGCGAGAGGCGGACCACTTCGGCCGCCGGACGTTTTGGCACCGGCGCAGGTTCCTTGAGAGCGGTGACGGACATGGGGCAAAGGCTCCCGATCTGAGGTCTGTTCAACGTGCAGGCGAGGGCGCCCGCGCCCGGATGGCGCGGACGCGAAGGCGGCTCAGACTTCGACGCGCTTGATGCCGAGGCTCTTGAGGTAGGCGGTCGGGTTCGCCGGATCGAAGGTCTTGCCGTCGAAGAAGGTTTCCGTGCCGCGCGAGGTGGAGGTGGGGATCTCGGCCGCCGGAACCGAGAGGTCTTTCGCCGCCGCGCGCCAGATGTCTTCGCGGTTCACCTTGTCGACCAGCGCGGAAATATCGATGGTGGGCTCGAACTTGCCCCAGCGGATGTCCTCGGTGATGAACCAGGCATCGTGGCTCTTGAACGGATAGGACGCATGGTCCTTCCAGAATTTCATATATTGGTCGGAGCCCTTCACGACCCGGCCGTTGCCGTAATTGATGTCGCCCTTCAGGCGGCCGATGATGTCAGCGACGGGGACGTTGAACCACTGGCGCTTGCCGACGATCTCGGCCAGCTCCTGCTTGTTCTCCATCTTGTCGCACCATTGCTGGGCTTCCAGCACCGCCATCACGATGGCCTTGGTGGCATTGGGATTCTTGTCCACGAAGTCGGCGCGCATGCCGAGCGCCTTCTCGGGATGCTCCTTCCAGATCTCGCCCGTGGTGCAGGCGGTGAATCCGATGCCCTGGTTGACGAGCTGCTCGTTCCAGGGCTCGCCGACGCAGAACGCGTCCATGTTGCCCACCTTCATGTTCGCCACCATCTGAGGCGGCGGCACGACGATGGTGGAGACATCCTTGTCCGGGTCGATGCCGGCGGAGGCGAGCCAGTAGCGGATCCACAGATCGTGGGTGCCGCCCGGGAAGGTCATGGCGATCTTCACTTCCTTGCCCTCGGCCTTTTTCTTGGCGAATGCCGCCTTCAGCGCCGAGGCATCGGTGGTGACCGTGAGATCCTTGTATTCGTTGGAGACCGAGATCGCCTGCGCATCCAGGTTGAGGCGCGCCAGGATGTACATGGGGGTGGGCGCGTTGTTCTGCGTCACCTTGCCGGTGGAGATGAGGTAGGGCATGGGCGAGAGGATGTGCGCCCCGTCGATGCCGTTGGCCGCGCCGCCGAGCACGAGATTGTCGCGCGTCGCGCCCCAGGAGGCCTGCTTGACCACGTCGACGTCGGGCACGCCGTACTTCGCGAACAGCCCCTTCTCCTTGGCGATCACCAAAGGCGAGGCGTCCATCAGCGCGATATAGCCGAGCACGGCCTTGGTGGTTTCCGGCGCTGCGGCCCAGGCGGAAGGCACGCCGCCCGGAAAAGTCATGCGCACCGCGTCGAACAGCGCCGCCGCGCCCAGGGCGGCCGCGCTGCTCTTCAGCAGCGAGCGGCGGGCCGGAGAGGCGGGCAGGTCGTCCTGGCGGACGATGGGCTGGCCGGGCCGGGTGGTCGAAAACTCGGTCATTCTGGTTCCCCTCTGGTCGGCATCTGTGACGGGTCAGAAACGAAAAAAGCCGCGGACAGCACGATGGCGCGGTGCCATCGGTGTCAGCGGCTTTGCTGAAGGTCCCGTCAGTGGGACGAATTTTTTGACGCGGACATCATTGGCCGCGTCTGGGATTCATCTATTCAAGATGTGTGCCAGACCGGTCTCGACATAAGATCGTTGAAAATACTTTGAATTTTGTATGCCGTAATTTTGTGCAGGCGCATTGCGTGGCAGTGCGCTGCAAAAATTCCATGCATTTGATGCACGATTGTGCGTCCCGGCGGTCCCAAAATCGCGCGAGGGCGGGCGAAATCTAAGGCTTAAGGGAGGCCTCGGGCCCGGTTTCAAGAAAGCGCACGGCATCGAAGGGGGCGCCCAGCCGGGTCGCCACGCAGTCCGGCTCGGCGGTATGGTGCACCGGGGCATGGCCCACGGCGTGGTCGAAAATGTCGGGCCGGTAGACCGAGATCGCCTCGCGCGCCGCGTCGGGCGCCCATTCCCCCTGGTGGGCCTCGACGATCTGGCTGTACATCCACAACGCATGGTCCGGCGCGGGCCGGTTGGCGCCGTCGCGATGCAGGACGAGATAATCCTTATGCGCCCGCAGCGGGCCGCCCGGCGCGGTGTGGAGCCGCCCGTCCAGGGTCCGCCGCAGCACGTCGGCGGGCAGGGAGAGATGGCGCGGCTCGCCCAGCAGGCGGGCGAGATCCTCATGGTTGGCCGGGTCCTCGCACCAGCGCGCGGCGGCATAGAGCGCCCGCACCAGGCGATGCAGCACGTCCGGTTCGGTATTGGCAAAGCGGGCGTGCACCCCCAGCACCTTCTCCGGCACCCAGCCGAAGATTTCCGCCCCGAGCACCGCGATGCGGCCCACGTCGGCATCCACCGCGACGCTGTTCCAGGGGCTGCCGACGCAGAAGCCATGCACGAGGCCGTTGCGCAGGCTCTCGGCCATGAACGGCGGCGGAATCACCACGAGGCGCACGTCGCGATCCGGATCGACGCCGCCGGCTTTTAGGAAATTGCGCACCAGATAGGTATGGGTGGAGAAGCTGTAGACCGAGGCGAAGATCAGGGGCTCGCGCCCCGCCGCGCGGCGCTGCGCCACCACCTGGCCGAGCGCGCGCGCCGCCCCGGGCGCGGTCGAGAGGTCGATGCCGGTGTCGCCCATCGCGGCATAGACATCCTTGGCGATGGTGAGGGCACTGCCGTTGAGATTGAGCGCGAACGGCACCACCAGCGGCACCCGCACATGGCCGAGCCCGAGGGAGGAGGCGATCGCCAGCGGGCCGAGCATGTGGGCCCCGTCCAGCAGGCCGACATTCACCTTGTCGCGGATATTGGCCCAGGAGACCTCCTTGTGGAGATCGATCTCCAGCCCCTCGGCCATGGAGAAGCCGCGCTCGGCGGCGGCGATCAGAACGGCGGCGTCGGTGAGGGGAATGAACCCCATGGCAAGGCGTCTCATCGCAACATCTCCGCGGCGGTGATGACGGATTGGGCGATGTCCACCATCCGCTTCTTTTCGTTCATGGCGGTGCGGCGCATGAGGGCGTAGGCCGCCTGCTCGTCGATATTCTTCATCTTCATGAGGATCAGCTTCGCGCGATCCACCAGCTTGCGTTCCTCAAGCTGGCTCTTCGCCTCCTCCAGCTCCTCCTTCAGGCGGGCGAAGGCGCGGAAGCGGGAAATGGTGGTTTCCAGGATCGGCTTCACCCGGTCCTTGCGCAGCCCGTCCACCACATAGGAGGCGACGCCGGCGGCGATCGCCGCCTCGATGGTCTTGCCGTCGGACTGGTCCACGAACATGGCGACGGGGCGCTTCACCTCGCGGCTCATCTGGAACATCTGCTCGATGGTGTCGCGGCTCGGGTCTTCCAGGTCGATCAGGATCACGTCCGGATCGATGGCGTAGATGCGCTCCAGCAGGTTCTTGTGGCCCTCGACGCGCAGCACGTTGACGTAGCCCGCCTCGCGCAGTCCCTCGCTGAGGATGGCGGCGCGCACCGGGCTCTCGTCGACGATCACGATACGCAGGTTCAGATCACTGGCCATGGGATCCGCGGGCTGGAGCCATCTGAAAATAAGCCGGGCCGGCCTGAAGCCAGGGCGCCGCCCTCGCGCTATTTTTCAACCTTGGCCGCGGCGAAGTCCATGATCCTTTTGCGCAGTGCAAAAAGTTCCGGGGGGTGTTGGGCATAGGCCTGCCAATCGGCGGGTATGGCGGCGAACAGTTCGTCGCGCAGCGCCCTGGCGGCGGGGTCGGCGGCGGCCTGGGCGTCCAGCCAGCGCAGCCATTGAAGATCGCCCATGCCGTCGGCGGTCTCGATCAGGCGGGCATCCACCGTCGCCACCGGCTGGCAGCGGCTCGCGCTGAGCGGGAGGATGGCATATTCGCTCTCGCGTCCGTCCGTGGGATCGCGCGGATCGGCGGTGAACGCGCGCGCATGCCATTGCAGATAGCCGCGCGCGCCGATCCGCCAGAACTGGAAACCGGCGGCGGCGCGATAATCCAGCATATTGTAGAGCCAGGGCGTGATGTCCCGGCCTTGCAGCTCCGCAAAGCCGGCGGCGCTGACGCCGTAGCCGAAATTCACGAGAACCGTGTCGAACAGGCCCAGTAGCTTGCGATTGCCGGGATTGTTGAGCTGGCCGGCCCGCTTCGCCCCGGGCGCCTCGGCTTTCAGGGCATCGTGCACCCGCTGCAAGGCGGCGATGCCCGCCGGATCGTCCGCCGGCTCGTCGGTGATCGCCCAGAGTGGCGCGGGCAGCCCGGCGGCGGCGAGCTGGGCTTCGGCGGCCGCGACATCGGCGGCCATCGCGGCGGGGCCGGCGGCCGCGTCCAGGCGCTTCACGGAGGTATAGTCGAGGAAGGGCGGCCGGAAACCGGCGTCGCGCGCGAGGCGCGTCTGCTGGAGGTAGCGCGGCAGCTGCGCCGGCGTGGGCGTCACCAGGTCCGGCGAGATGCCGGTCATGCCGAAGCCGCGCAGCGCGGCATAATCGCAGGCCATTTCCCGGTCGGCCTGGTCGTTGGTGGGGCGGAACCAGGATTCATAGGGCGGCGCGTTGAGATAATAGCCGATCGGCTCGCTGATCTGCGGCAAGGTGAGGGGCAGAACGTCAACCACCGCCGTCGCCGAAACCTGCGTGCCGGCGATGTCCAGGGTCAGCGGCACCGGCAGCGGGCCGGCGGGCGCGTCGGCCGGCACGGTGAGCGTCACGTTCAGCCGGCGCGGAATGCCGGCGGCGATGCGCAGGAAAGAGAGGTCGCCCTCCAGCACGTCGGACGTAATGGCGAGGGCATTCTCGCCGACGCCGCGCCGCATATAGGTCCATTTCCCCCAGCGCACCTGGGGCGTGACGCCTGCGGGCGCGGAGACGGAGACATTGGCCGAGAGGTCGTCCACGTTGGAGAGCGCGAGGAAATCCACCGAGACGAGGCTGCCGCGTGCCGCGCGCACGCGGGTTTCCACCGGCAGGTCGGCGCGCCAGAAGGGGTGCTGGCTGCGCGGCGTGCCCGCCGGCAGCACGCGCAGGGTGACGCCCGTGGCAAGCGCCGGGTCCACCGGCTTGTCGAGCACCGGCCAGCGTTCGCCATAGCGCTGGCGCCGCCAGGCCTCCACCGCGTCCACGGCGGCGGTGCTGGCGCTGGGCGCGATCACCATGGCGGCGATATAGCCATTGTTCGGCGGCTGGTCGGAGGCGAGCTCCACCACGATTTTGCCGTCCACCACGGGCACGGTGGCCGTCACCAGCCCGCCCCGGTCGCGCGCATAGACCGACCAGGGATCGCCATCGATCATCGCTTCCTTCCACAGGCCACGCCGATACACCCGATCGATCCATTCCTCGGGCGTATAATGCTGGTCCAGCACCACCTGTCCGTCGATCGTGATGGTGCGGTTCAGGGAATGGGGGAAATATTCCCATTCCCCCTGGTCCTCGGTCCAGAGCGACACGGTGGCGGTGGCGCTGCGGGTCCAGGGCACGGTGATGGTGCGAATGCCGTTGAGGCCGCTGGACAGCAGCGGGTCGTTCTGGGTGCGCACCAGCGCCCCGGCGCCGGGGCTGAGGCGGGGATCGTTGGGCAGCACGGTTTCAAAGCCGGGCACGGCGATGTCGGGCGTCGGCGCGAACCTGAGGCCGAGCGCGCCGTCGGGCAGGGGGTTTGCGCGCTCCACATGCACGTCGCCGAGCGCGATTCCCGGCTGGGCCGGGCTCACGAACACGATCAGCCGCTTGATCTGCGTGCGGTCGAGCCGGCGCTTGGACGGCGTCACCCAGGAGGAGACCGGCGAGCGCAGCACGAACGGGCCGGGCGCCACCGTCTGCACGGCGGAGCCGCGCGAATGCCAGTCGGTCGAGGAGATATCGTCGATCCGCAGATTGACCGTGAGCGGCTTGCCCGTGGTGTTGTCGCCCTGCACCACCACTTCCTGGCCGGCGTCGAACGCAACCGGGGTGGCGAAGTCCTGCGCCGCCGTGGTGCGCGCGCCGGCAAGCCAGCTCTGCCCGTCGGGCACGCTCGCGAGCGGCGGGGGCGGCGGCGCGATCGGCGCGGCGGGGAGGGGCGGGGCGATGGTGAGGGAGGCGAGTGTGGCGGCGGGCTCACCTTCGGGCGTGAACAGCAGCAGGCGCGTCAGCGCCGCCGGGTCCAGGCGCCGGCCGCCGGGCGTCACCAGCGCGCCGAGCGGGATCCGCCATTCGAACGCCCCGGGGGCGAGATCTTGCTCGTCGTCGAAGCGCGACAGGCCGTCCACCGATTGGCCGTCCTCGATCCACGCCACCAGTTGCAGCGTGCGGCCGGTATCGTTGCGGCCGCGGATCACCAGGTCCTCTTCCGGCGGCACCGCGCGGGGCGGGTCGAACCGCAGGTCCAGCGGCTGCGCGGTGGTGGTGGGGCTCGTCAGGAAGGGCGCACGCGGGTCGGCGGCGGCTGCGTCGACGGGGGCCGCATCGGCGAGGGCTGCGGTTTGCGCCGGTGCGACGCTCCGGGTCCCGCCGCCGATGAGATCCGCGCGGAACACCAGCAGGCCGACGGCTGCGCTGCCGACGAGGCCGAGCAGCACGCCCCATCCGAAGCCGCCCGCCCACACATGCACCCTGCCCATCGCACCGCTCCTGGCGCTCATGCGCGCGTCTGAAATTGAAGCTCGGGGTCCGCGTTCGGCGCCCGGGGGGTAGCTCAGGGGGCGAGGGTGTCGAGCCGCAATTCGTTCAGCGTCACCGGGCCCTCGCCGTCGGTGACGAACACCACCACGCGCCGGATCTTCGTGCGGTCGAGCGGGGTCTTGGCCGGCGTGATCCAGGAGGCGGCGGGCGCGCGCAGCACGAACGGGCCGGGCGGCACGCTGAGGCTGGTCTGCGCCCGGGAATTCCAATCCTTGGAGGCGGCGTCGTCCACCCGCAGGTTCACCGTCAGCGGCTTGTCCGACGGGTTGGTTCCGGAGACGACGAAGCCCTGGTTCGCGGCGACCGACAAGGCGGGCGCGAATTCCTGTTCCGCCGTGGTCTTCGCGCCGCGCAGCCAGGATTGGCCGGCGGCGGGCGCGGCCTTCAGGGCCTCGATCTGCGCGCTGTCGATATCGAGCACGCCCTTCTGCGAGAACAGGACGATGCGGACGATGGAATTGATGTCCAGGTCCGCCTTGGCCGAGGTGGTGATGCCGTCGAACGGGACCCGCACCTCGAACGGCCCGGGCGCCACCGTGTCCGTGCGATTGTAGCGGGTGTTCCAATTGGTCGATTTGGCATCGTCGATGCGCAGGTTGAAGTCCACCGGCTCGGCATTCATGTTGCGCCCGCGCACCACCAGCTCGTCATTGCGGGCGAAGGCGCGGGGCGGCGTGAAGGCCTGTTCCAGCGCCGCCGTGGTGCGTGAATTGACGATGAAGGGCGGTGTTTTCGTCACCGGGGCGGGGGCCGCCTGCGCCTGCGCCGGCGCGGCCAGGGGGGGCGGCGCGGGCGGTGTCGCCGCCTTCGGCGTGGCTGCGGCCTGGGGCGGGACCGGGGCGGGGCGATTCTCCGGCGGGCGCGCCGGGGCCGAGGCCTGCGGCATCGATGCCACCGCCTGCGGGGCGGGCGCGGCTGGCCGCTCCATGGTGATGCGCTCGACGATGTCGGGGCGGAACAGCACGATCCCGGCCGTTGTGGCGCCCACAATTCCGAAAACGGCGCCCCAGGCGAAACCGCCAAACCAGGTTTGGATCGCGCTCATGGCTTTGCTCCGCACGGGCATGGACGGCGCCCCTGCCGGACTTTAGAAAGCCCTCGCGGCCTTTAGGCAAGGGGCTTCGTGACGCGGGGGTGTTCGTGGCGCACAAGGGCGGGGACGACCGGATCAGGGCGCTTGTGGGATCCGGCCTGCAAGCGCTGCTGTTCGCCATTTTCGCGGCCTTCCTCCTGGTGCTGCTGGCGCTTCAGCAGCGCGCCTCCGGCGCCTTTTTCGCCGAGTTTTCCGCGACCGAGGCGCAGGAGGCGGGGCATTATGTCACCGGCCTCATGTTCGCCGATTATGCCCGGGCGCACTTTCCGCCCCTGTTTCCCTTCATCGAGACCTTCTTCCTGCAGTATCCGCGCGTCGCGCTGGGGCTGAACCCGCCGCTTTATTATCTGCTGGAAGGCGCCTGGTTCCTGGCGGTTTCCCCTTCCACGCCCGCCGCCCTGGTGCTGCCCTGCCTCATGGCCGCAATCCTGGTGGTGAGCGCCGGCTTCGTCACCGCGCGCCGGCTCGGCCCGTTGCCCGGGGTTGCCGTGTGCGCGGTGCTTCTGGCCCTGACCCCGCTGCGCGCGGCGATCCTCGTCGTTTCGCTGGATATGCCGGCGGCGCTGCTCGCCTTTCTCGCGGCGCTGGCCTTCTGGCGCTATCTGGAGACCGGCGGCTGGGGCGCCGCGGCCGGATTCGGCCTGCTGGCGAGCGCGGCCATGCTCACGGATTTCGGGATGGTCGCATTGGTGCTGCTGCCGCCGCTCGGCGTTCTGGTCGCGCGGCGCCTCCCCCTGATGCGCCGCGCCGGCTTCTATCTGCCCTATGCCTTCATGCTGGTGCTGGCCGGTCCCTGGATCGTCGGCACCTATCCCCTGGTGGCGGGACATTTCGCGGGCGGATGGGGGCTCGGCTTCGCCGCCCTGTCCGCGTCCTTCTACGGCACGGCGCTGACGGCGGGATTGACCTCGCTGATCCTCGCCCTGGCCGGATTCGGCGCGCTCTCCGCGCTGCTCGCCAGTTGGCGGGATCGCGCCGCGGGCTCCGGCCTGTTCGCAACCCTCGCCGCGCTTGCGGGGGCGGTGCTGATCGGCTGCCTCGTGGTGCCGCTGGCGCCGGATGCCCGCCATCTGCTGCCGGCGGTGGTGCCGCTGGTGATGCTCGCGGCCTATGGCGGCATGCGCCTGATCGGCCTCCTGACCACGGGATGGCCGACCCTGTCCGGGCTGATGGTATCCATGGTGATGCTGCTGGCGGCATTGCCGGCGCTTCTGACGCCGCTCCTGAAGCCGCCCGTCGGCATGATCCCCGCCGCGCGTGCGATCCTGGAGCAAGGCGCCGCCGGACCCCTGGTCCTGGTTGCGTCGGATGAGAAGGGCGAGGGCGCGCTGATCGCCGCGATCGCCCAGCAGGACGTCGCCCGCACCGCCGTCGTGGTGCCCGCCCGACGCCTTCTGCCGGCAGGACCGGTGCCCGGCATGGACGCCCAGGGGACCGCCCGTGTCCTCAGCGACAGCGCGGCGGCCTTCGTGGTGCTCGATGCGACTTCCGCCGCCGCGGCGGTGCCGCAGAACGGGCAGGTGCGCGCGGCGCTCGAGGGGGCGCCGGAGGATTTCAACCTGCTCGGCACCTATCCGCGCGCCGACGGCACGGGCGAGGTGCGCCTCTACGCCATGCCGCAGAATGCGGCGCGGCGGGCGGACCCGGCGCGCCTGCGCCAGCTTCTGCTGCCCAGGGCGGGCGGCTGAGCCAGTGACCTTCGCTTACATACGGCGCCTTGACGCCGGCCGGCGACGCCGCGACAACGCCGTTCCATGCGCGCATTAACGGATTATTCGCTGCGGGACTGGATGCGGGGCGCCCCGTTGGCGCACGCCGCGCGGCGCGGGCGCAACATTCTCGTGGATCGCATCTATCGCCGGTGCCGCGCGCCCGGCCAGGAGGCGGTGCAACGCGCGCTGGCCGCCCATCGCGGCGGCACTCTGGCCTTCACCGTGGCCTTCAACCTGCCGGAGGCCGTGGCGCTGCTGTCGCAGGCCATGGCGCGGTTCCTGCCGGGCACGCCGCTTGTGGTGTGCGACAATTCCAATCAGGCCGAGGCCCGCGCGCGTATTGCAGCAGTGTGCGCCGCGCGCGGCCACATCTATTGCCCGTTGCCGCCCGCGCCGCTCGGGCGTTTCACCACCAACGGATCGCGCAGCCACGCGGTGGCGCTGAACTGGATCTATCACAACCTCATCCGGCCGACCGAACCCAAGGTGTTCGCGCTGCTGGATCATGACCTCGTGCCGCTGGCGAGGGACGATCTTTCCGCCCGCGTCGCCGGCCAGCCGGCCTATGGCATGGTCCGCCACGGGGCGCGCTTCGGCGGCTGGTTCCTGTGGCCCGGCTACAGCGTGTTCGACTATGCCGCGACCGCCGCGCTGGCCCTGGATTTCGGCACCGATACGCCCCTGACCCTGGATACCGGCGGGCAGAACTGGCATCGGCTCTACCGGCACATGCGCCTTGAGGACATTCGCTGCGCGCAGACGCGCCAAGTCTATCTGGGCGATGGCGCGGGGGCGCGCGAGCCGTATCTTCTTGCCGACGCCTGGCTGCATGTGGGGGGCGCCGGGCATCGCGGGGGCGGCGCGGCAGCGCTGGAGCGGGTGCGTGCGGCCTTCGAGGCGGATCCGGAGGGCCTCCTCGCGCGCCTGCTGGCCGACGCGGCGGCATGAACGGCTATTTCAGCTGCGCGTCGATCCAGTCCGCGATCGCCCCCACCGCTTTATCCTCGATGCCGAAATAGCCGTGCGGGGACAGCGAGCCGCATGGCTTGCTCTTCAGCATCCCACCGGAGAGGTTTAGCAGCCGCACGGACGGCGACCGGACAAGCTGCGTCACGATCTTCGGCGCATCCTGCGGCGGCGCGACGAAGCAGGCATCGTCGGTGTTCGCGACCACCAGCACCGGCACATGGACCGCTTCGGGATGGGCGTCGAACACGGTTTCCCCGCTTCCGCCAAGACGCGAGACCGATTCCGTGAGGACCAGGGCGGCGATCTCTCCCCCCGGCAGCGTGGCGGCGCCGTTCATGGCGGCGATCGAGCCCTGGCTCGTGCCCATGAGAATGACCGGGCGGTCGGCCTGTTCCTTCGCGACGGCGACCAGCGCGCGCACCGTTGCGGCATAAGCGGGCGTGCTGCGCCGGCCGCGCAGGGTGCGGTTGCCGGCCGCGTCGGGAATGAGCACCGCATATCCGCGCGCGAGCCAGAGCGCGCGGGTCCGCACGAGGAAATTGTCCGGGTGCCCGAAGGTCCCGTCGCAGCGGATATCGATCTTCCCGCTGCCTCCGGGCAGCATCACGAGGGTCGCGCGGGGCGCCGGGGGCGAGAACAGGACGAGGCGCTGCGCTTCGCCATTCACCGATAGATCGCGCACGATCCAGCCGGCCGCGCCGTCCTGCAGCGCGGGAAGGCTCGCCGCGCATCGGCCCGGCGGCTGGGCGGCCAGCGGCGCTGCGCTGGCGACCCAGGCGAGGGCGACCGAGGCGAGGGCGCCCAGGATCAGCGCGAGCGGGAAGGGCGCCACGGGTTTCATGCCGCCGATGCTAGCCCAGAAGCGCGCGGCGCGGCATCGCTGCGTGGGGGCGGGGAAAGGACCAGGGGCAATAAAAAACGCCGCCGGGCGCACCCGACGGCGTTCAAGAGCGTGCCGAACCCGAAAGCCCGGCGAAGCCTCACTTCGTCGAAGCGGACTTGACCTTCTTGCCGCTCTCGTCGCGGCGATCGGTGCGCTCGGCGATACGGGCGGACTTGCCGCGACGGTCGCGCAGATAATAGAGCTTGGCGCGGCGCACCTTGCCCCGGCGCACCAGCTTGATGGAATCGATCAGCGGCGAATAGATCGGGAACACGCGTTCCACGCCTTCGCCGTAGGAAATCTTGCGCACGGTGAAGCTCTCGTTGAGACCGCCGCCGTTGCGGGCGATCACGACGCCTTCATAGGCCTGCACGCGGGTGCGCTCGCCTTCCACGACCTTCACATTGACGATCACGGTATCGCCGGGCTGGAAGTCCGGGGTGGGCCGCTTTTCGGCGAGGCGGGCGGCCTGTTCTGCTTCAAGGGTCTGAATGATGTTCATGTGTCACCAACTTTCATGCGGTCGCCATACGCCGCCAGCCCGAGGACTGGGGTGCCCCGGCGCCACATCGTGTCGTTTTAAATTAGGGGGACGGCGGGGCTATACCGCAGAACGCTTCGCCTGTCATGCCCTTTGTTCATGCGTCCGTCACACGGGCGGCGGTGCGCCGGCCGGTCACATCCCGTCCTGATCGTCCGGGCCGAGCAGGTCGGGCCGGCGCGCGCGCGTGGCCTTCACCGCTTCCGACCGGCGCCAGGCGCGGATGCGGGCGTGATCGCCGCTGGTGAGCACGTTGGGGATCGGCGCGCCCTCGAACAGCTGGGGGCGGGTGTATTGGGGATATTCCAGCAGGCCGGCGGAAAAACTCTCGTCGGTCCCGCTCTCGATCTTGCCCATGACGCCCGGAATGAGCCGCACGCAGGCATCGAGCAGAAGCAGCGCCGCGCTCTCCCCGCCGGACAGCACCACGTCGCCGACGCATATTTCTTCCAGGTCGCGCGCGGCGATCACGCGCTCGTCCACGCCCTCGAACCGGCCGCAGAGGATCACCGCGCCCGGCCCTGCCGCGAGGTCGCGCACGCGGGCCTGGGTCAGAGGGCGGCCGCGCGGGGTCATGAGCAGGCGCGGGCGGGGGTCGCCCTCGGGCGCGACCGCATCGATGGCGGCGGCGAGCACGTCGGCGCGCATCACCATGCCGGGGCCGCCGCCGGCAGGCGTGTCGTCCACTGAGCGGTGCTTGTCGCGGGCATGGTCGCGGATCTGCACCGCTTCCAGCGCCCACAGGCCGGCCGCCAGCGCCTTGCCGGCGAGCGCGTGGCCGAGGGGACCGGGAAACATCTCCGGATAGAGCGTGAGGACGGAGGCGCGAAACATCATGGCGCTGTGATGGGGGAGGCGGGCGGCGGCGTCAAATGGCGCCTATTCCTCGCCTTCCTCCACATCGTTCTCGGCGCCCTCCGGCGCGTCTTCGTCCTCGGCTTCCTCCACCACCACGACGCGCCGCGTCGCGAGATCGACCACCGGCACGGCGGCCTTGGTGAAGGGCACGAGGCGGGTCTTGCCGCCGCCCTCGGGCAGATATTCGAGAATGTCGCCGGCGCCGAAATCATGCAGCGCGGTCACCGCGCCAAGGCGCGTGCCGGCCGCATCTTCCACCGAAAGGCCGATGAGGTCCGCATGATAGAAGGCGTCCTCTTCCGGCGGCGGCAGGTCGGCGCGGGCAACGAACAAATCCGTATTGGTCAGGGCCTCGGCGGCGGTGCGGTCGGCGACGCCGTCGATGCGGGCGACGAAATGCTCTTTCGCCTCGCGCAGGGACAGGATGCGGATCCGCTTGCCGGCGGCCGTGGAGAGTTTGTAGCGCCGCAGGGCGAGGGGATCTTCGCCGAATGCGAACAGGCGCACCTCGCCCCTCACGCCATGGGGAGCGCCGATGCGGGCGATCAGGATTTGGTCTGTCATGACGTGCTTCTGCCAGGTCGCCGGGCGGTCCGGGCGAAGGAAGGCGGGGGCGCTGCCATGGAGGAAGCGCCCTGCCGGGTCGTGCGGCCGCCGGGCGCGAGGCCCGGCGGGGACCATCACTCGGCCGAGGCTTCGGCGCCGGCGGCAGCCGCCGCAGCGGCGGCTTCGGCGGCCTTGGCGCGCTCGGCGGCGCGCTCCTGGGCCTTCTTGCCGGGCTCGCCCTTCTTGGGGTTGGAGCGGGCGTCGCGGGTCAGCAGGCCCTGGGCGTCGAGGAAGCGGGCCACGCGGTCGGTGGGCTGGGCGCCCTTTTCGAGCCAGGCCTTGGCCTTCTCCACGTCGAGCACGACACGTTCGGCCGAATCCTTGGCGAGAAGCGGATTGAAGGTGCCGATCTTCTCGATGAAGCGGCCGTCACGCGGCGAACGGGCGTCGGCGATCACGATGCGATAATAGGGCCGCTTCTTGGCGCCGCCACGGGCGAGCCGGATCTTCAGGGACATTTTGGTTTTCCTTTCAAACGTCTGTCTTTGGGTTCGTGTGTCTCTTCCAGCGCCGCATGCCGGGTGCCGATGGGCGGGGCGGGCGGCGCTGAGAATGGGGTGAACAGGCTATTTCTTCTTCGGGCCCCCGAGACCCGGCAGGCCGGGGCCCTTGGGAAGTCCGGGGAATTTGGCCGGAAGGCCGCCACCGCCGAAGCCGGGGAAGTTCGGCGGCAGCCCGCCGCCCCCCGCGCCCGGCATGCCGCCGGGCATCTTCTCGGCCATCTGCTGGAGCATCTCGGGGGAGGGAGCGCCGCCGCCGATGCCGAACATGCTGGCGAGCCCCGCCATGGGGCCGCGCTTGCCGGCCGCGCCGCCCATGGCCTTCATCATGTCGGCCATCTGGCGATGCATCTTCAGCAGGCGGTTGATCTCTTCCACCTTGGTGCCGGAGCCGGCCGCCACGCGGCGCTTGCGCGAGGCGTCGAGCACCTTCGGGTTGCGCCGCTCCTGGCGGGTCATGGAATTGATGATGGCGGTCTGGCGCTTGAACACCTTGTCGTCGAGATTGGCCGAGGCGATCTGGTTCTTCACCTTGGCGATGCCGGGCAGCATGCCAAGCACGCCCGTCATGCCGCCCATCTTCTGCATCTGGGCCAGCTGGTCGCGCAGGTCTTCGAGGTCGAATGCGCCCTTGCGCATCTTCTCGGCGACTGCTTTCGCCTTCTCGATGTCGATGTTCTCGGCGGCTTTCTCCACCAGGGCGACCACGTCGCCCATGCCGAGGATGCGGCCGGCCACGCGGCGGGGATCGAAATCCTCCAGCGCGTCCATCTTTTCGCCGGTGCCGAGCAGCTTGATGGGCTTGCCGGTGACCGAGCGCATGGAGAGCGCGGCGCCGCCGCGTCCGTCGCCGTCGGCGCGGGTCAGCACGATGCCCGTGATGCCGACGCGGCCGTCGAAGGCTTTCGCGGTGTTGACCGCGTCCTGGCCGGTGAGGCTGTCGGCCACCAGCAGGATCTCGTGGGGATGGGTGGCGGCCTTGACCTCGGCCACCTCCGCCATCAGCGCCTCGTCGAGCGTGACGCGACCGGCGGTGTCGAGCATGACGACATCGTAATTGCCGAACTTCGCCGCCTCGATCGCGCGCTTGGCGATCTGCACCGCGCTCTGGCCGGGCACGATCGGCAAGGTGGCGACGCCGACCTGGGTGCCGAGGGTCGCCAATTGCTCCATGGCGGCGGGGCGGCGGGTGTCGAGGGACGCCATCAGCACGCGCCGCTTGCCGCGCTCGGTCAGGCGCTTGGCGATCTTGGCGGTGGTGGTGGTCTTGCCCGAGCCCTGGAGGCCGACCATCAGCATGGGAACGGGAGCTGCGGCATGCAGATCGATGGGTTCGGCGTCCGAGCCCAGCACCGCCACCAGCTCGTCATGGACGATCTTGACCACCATCTGGCCGGGCGTCACCGACTTGATGACTTCCGCGCCGACGGCCCGGGCGCGCACCTTGTCGATGAATTCGCGCACCACGTCGAGCGCCACGTCGGCTTCGAGCAAAGCGCGCCGAACCTCGCGCATGGCTTCGGAGACGTCGGCCTCGGTGAGGGAGCCACGCCGCTTGAGCTTGTCGAGTATGCCGCCGAGGCGGTCGGAAAGGCTGTCGAACATGGGTCCGTCCGGGTATCTCCGGCTCATCGCCGAAGGGCTTTTCCCAAGAACAGGCGCAACGCAGAACACGCCCGAGGGCGCACAGCGCTGTCGGGCGGGGACCTCCGGGCTCTCGGCCCGGTCGGCTGGATCGGCGTTGCCGTCCGTGAGAAGGGCGCGTTCTTAGCACCGACCGCGCGCAAGGGCAATGGCGGGGGCGAAACAAGAGCGTTGCAGATACCGGTATTAAAGCCTCAAAGCTAATTTACCGCTTACTAGGGCTTTTGTACCTTACACCCCATTCGCTTCGGGGCTTTTTTGCAAAAGCCGCCCTTCGAAAACAGAACCCTCATCCACTTCCATACCTGGGCCGATGGGATCGGCGCGCAGCAAAGCAATCATTTCCTTTGTTGCCCACTGCCCATGCACGGCGATGATTTCGTCAGTTGCTATGTCATATCGTCCGTACTCAAATACTCGTATCTTAGTCATGCGCGTTCTTAAATCCTTATATGCGTTAGATTAGTATAGCATGAAATCCGATTGGGGGGCAGTGGTGCCGTGCATGTTGGCGAGAAGCCGCATCACTCTCGCATTTCCTGGGAACCTTCACCGCCGCCGCGCGGTTGCTCGCGTGGCGCATCGGGCGCCGGAGCGCGCGCCCATGATCAACGACCTCTGGTACAAGAACGCGGTTCTTTATTCCCTCAATGTCGGCACCTTCATGGATTCCAACGGCGACGGGGTCGGCGATTTTCCCGGCCTGATGCGGCGCCTGGACTATCTGCATGGCCTCGGCGTGACGGCGGTGTGGCTGGCGCCGTTCCAGAAATCACCGTGCCGGGACGACGGTTACGACATCTGCGACTATTACAGCGTCGACCCGCGCTACGGCACGCTCGGCGATTTCGTGGAATTCACCCACGCCGCCAAGCAGCGCGGCATGCGGGTGCTGATCGACCTCGTGGTGAACCACACGTCCGACGAGCATCCCTGGTTCAAGGAGGCCTGCGCCGATCCTACGTCGATCTATCGCGACTGGTATGTGTGGTCGAAGACCAAGCCCAAGTCGGCGAACGAGGGCATGGTGTTTCCCGGCGTGCAGAAGAGCACCTGGACCCGCAACAAGACCGCCGGCAGCTATTATTTCCACCGCTTTTACGATTTCCAGCCCGACCTCAACACGCAAAATCCCCTGGTGGTGGCGGAGATCCTGAAGATCATGGGCTTCTGGATCGAGCTCGGGGTCAGCGGCTTCCGCATGGATGCGGTGCCGTTCGTGATCGCCGAAAAGGGCGCGGACGTGACCACGCCGAAGGAGCGCTTCGACCTGCTGCGCACCTTCCGCGAGTTCCTGCAATGGCGGCAGGGCGACTGCATCGTCCTCGCCGAGGCCAATGTCCTGCCCGAAGTGAATTTCGACTATTTCGGCCGCGACGGCGACCGCATGCACATGATGTTCAATTTCCAGGTCAACCAGGCGTCCTTCTATGCCCTTGCCGCCTCGGACGCCGGCCCGCTCAAGACCGCCATGCAGGCGACGAAAGGGCGCCCGGCAACCGCCCAATGGGGCCAGTTCCTGCGCAACCACGATGAGCTGGACCTCGGGCGGCTGGGGAAGGACGAGCAGGCGAAGGTGTTCGCCGCGTTCGGGCCGGAGAAGGACATGCAGCTCTACGACCGCGGCATCCGCCGCCGGCTGGCGCCCATGCTGGAGGGCGACCGGGCGCGGCTGGAACTCGCCTATTGCCTGATGTTTTCCCTGCCCGGCACGCCGGTGCTGCGCTATGGCGACGAGATCGCCATGGGCGACGACCTGTCCCTGCCCGAGCGCAATTGCGCGCGCACGCCCATGCAATGGTCCACGGAGCCGAACGGAGGCTTCACCAAGAGCGCGCAGCCGGTGTTGCCGGTGATCAGCCAAGGCCCCTATGGCTACAGCCATGTGAATGTCGCCGCCCAGCGGCGCGACCCCAATTCCTTCCTCAATTGGATGGAGCGCATGATCCGCATGCGCACGGAGATGCCGGAAATCGGCTGGGGCGATTTCACGGTGCTTGAGAGCGGCAATCCGGCGGTGCTGGCGATCCGCTATGATTGGCGCAACAATTCCGTGGTCGTCATCCTCAATCTTTGCCAATCGCCGCTGGAGATCGAGCTCGACGTGGGCAAAGTCGAGGACGGCGCCTCGCTGGTGGACGTGCTCGCCAACAGCCATAGCGAGGCGGGCAGCGACGGGACGCACTGCATCTATCTCGAAGGCTATGGCTATCGCTGGTATCGCGTCGGCGGGCTCGACTATCTCCTGAAGCGCAGCGACATCGGCATTCCCGAGGGTGGGTGGGCGCGGAGCTCCGCGCAGGTCAACGGCCAGGTTCGGCGCGGCGCGACCAAGCGAGCGACCAAGCGAGCGGGGAAGAGCGCGGGGAAGAGCGCCGGCGAGAGCGCACCCGGCCGGGGCACCACCCTGCCGGGTGCGCCGAAAGCGCGCGCAGCCGCAGCCGAGCCGCGCCGCCGGTCCAAAGCGCCCCGGAACGAGGCAAAGGCCGCCGCCGCGAAACCCTCCGGCGCCCGGCACCCGCCGGCGCCGCCGGCGGGCCAGAAGAAGCCTGCCAAATCCGCATCCGCCGCGGCCGCTTCGGAAGATACCGTTTCCAAGGGCGTTGCGTCCAAGAGCGCAGCGTCCAAAAGCCCTTCCGCTAAGACCACTTCGCCCAAAACAACTTCCTCCAAGAACCCTTCGCCGGAACGCCGTTCCACAAAGAAAGGTGGCCGGCCGGCGCGCGAAGGCAAGCCGCCGGCGCCGCGCGGGCGGCGATAGCAGCGGGCGGTCGCACGCGGGCGCGAAGGACGCGCATGCGCACGCTTCGCGCCCTTGCGAGACGCGACCGGCTCAATCGGCCCGGAAGGGCCCGAACACCATGTCCGGCGCGCTGGTATTGTGGCGCGAGGGCGCGAGCCGTCCCGCCCAGAGGTCGAGCACCGGGCCGCCCTTGAAATCGAGGATGTCGCCCTCCCCCCAGCCCTTCATTCCCGGCGCGCGCCAGGCGACCCGCGCCACGTCGGCGTTGAAGGCGGTGACATACATGGAGCGCAGGGCGGCGAACGGCTTGCCCGCCACGGCGGCGTCAAGGGTCACGTCCAGCACCATCTCGTCGCGGTCGAGGCTCGACACGGCGAGCCGCGCCGCACCGCCGCCCGCGAAGGACAGCACGAACGTGCGCGTCGTCGGTTCGAAGGCGATCTCCTTCAGCTTCACGAGCGGGCGGCCTTCGGTTTCGACCGGCCCGAGCAGGAACGAGGAGCCATAGGCCGTGCCCGCCAGATGGGCGGGAGCGAGCGGGCGGGCGCGCCAATAGCCGTCGGGCGGATAGACCACCAGCACCTCTTCCGCGCGCTCGTCCTTGCGGACCCAGAGCTGCACCATGTGGAGGCCCTCCGTCACCCTGTCCCCCACCCGCACCGGCACCGCCGCGGGGCGCCAGAAGGCAGGAAACGTATAGCCGGTCAGCCACATGTCCGGAGTCTCGAAGAAGGTGACGCGCTTCGGCGTGGCGGGAAAGGAGGGATCGCCGCTCATGTCGCAGGCGGTCCAATTGGGCTCGGTCCGGTCGGCCACCAAGGCGCCGAGATAGGCGGGGTGCACGGCGCGGATGCGGAACCGGCGCACCTCGGGCGAGGAAAACGTCAGCGCCACATTGTCCTTTTCCGCGCACAGCACCGGCTCGCTCTCGTTGCGCACTTCGACCGCGAGCGGTGCGCCCGTGGCGGGGCGCGGCAAACCCATGGACAGGCAGAGCAGAAGCAGGATGGGAAGGGAGCGCAGGGGCAGCATTGCGGTTTCCGGCAGGAGCATGGCCGGATCACCAAAGCACGGGCCCGCCTGCCCGCGCCATCGTCATGCGCGACCTGCCGGCAGGCCGCCGGCGGACGCGGCAAAGAAAAGGGGCGCCGAAGCGCCCCGTCTCATTCCGCATTGTGCCTGCTGGCTCACAGGCCGGCGAGGCACATGTACTTGATGTTCAGATATTCGTCGCAGCCGTACTTGGAGCCCTCGCGGCCGACGCCGCTCTCCTTATAGCCGCCGAACGGGGCGACTTCGGAGGTGATAACGCCGGCATTGACGCCCACCTGGCCATATTCCAGCGCCTCGGCCACCCGGAAGGCGCGGCCGAGATCCTTGGTGAAGAAATAGCAGGCGAGGCCGTATTCGGTGGCATTGGCGAGGCGCACGGCCTCTTCCTCGGTCTCGAACTTGAACACGGGCGCCATGGGCCCGAAAATCTCCTCGCGGGCGAACGCCATGTCGGCGGTGGCATTCGCGATCACGGTGGGCTCGAAGAAGGTGCCGCCGAGCGGGCTGCGCTTGCCGCCGGTGACGACCGTGCCGCCCTTGTCGACCGCATCCTTCAGCAGGCGCTCGACCTTGGCGACGGCCTTTTCCTCGATCAGCGGGCCGGCCACCACACCGTCGTCGAAGCCGTTGCCGATCTTCAGCGTCTTGGAGGCGGCGACGAACTTCTCGATGAAGGCGTCATAGATGCCGGCCTGGACATAGAAGCGGTTGGCGCACACGCAGGTCTGCCCGGCGTTGCGATACTTGGAGGCGATGGCGCCTTCAATGGCCGCGTCGAGGTCGGCGTCGTCGAACACCAGGAAAGGCGCGTTGCCGCCCAGTTCCAGCGAGATCCTCTTCATGGTGTCGGCGGACTGCTTCATCAGCAGCTTGCCCACTGGGGTGGAGCCGGTGAAGGTGACCTTGCGCACGGTCGGGTTGGAGGTCATCTCGCCGCCGATCGCCTTGGCATCGCCGGTCACGATATTGATGACACCGGCCGGAATGCCGGCCTTCTCCGCCAGCACGCCCCAGGCGAGGCCCGAATAGGGGGTCAGCTCGGAGGGCTTGCACACCACGGTGCAGCCGGCGGCCAGCGCCGCGCCGATCTTGCGCGAGAGCATGGAGGAGGGGAAGTTCCACGGGGTGATCGCCGCGACCACGCCCACCGGCTCCTTGGTGACGAGGATGCGGCGGCCGGGCCAGGGGGAGGGGATCACGTCGCCATAAAGGCGGCGGGCTTCTTCCGCGAACCAGCGCACATAGGCGGCGGAAGCGCCGACCTCGCCGCGCGCCTCGGCCAGCGGCTTGCCCTGCTCGCTGGTGAGGATGGAGGCCAGCTCCTCCTGGTTGGCGAGGATCAGGTCGGCCAGCTTGTGCAGCAGGATCGCGCGCTCGGCAGCGGTCTTGGCGCGCCAGGCGGGCAGGGCCGCGGCCGCGGCCTCGATGGCGCGGCGGGTCTCGGCGGCGCCGGCATGCGGGACGGTGCCGAGCAGGTCGCCGGTGGCCGGGTTCTCGACGGTGAGGGTGCTGCCACCGTCGGCATCGATCCACTGGCCGCCGACAAGGTTCTGTTCCCGCATCAAGGGGAAGGCGGGCGTATTGCCGGGTATGGGGGCGAGAGCGGGCATGGAGTGCTCCTGAGGATACGGGTCGTGAAACAAGCATAAATGTCCGAGCAGACGCACCGCGTGCGGGGCGGCCTCGGGCAAGGCGAAGACAGGGGCGATGCGCCGGTCAGCGCACGCAGGTAATGGAATGAAGGGGGACGATCTGTTCCTTCTGGTTCTCGCCGCCGGCAATCTGGCAGCGCAGATAATCACGGCCGACGCTCAGCGGGGCATAGCCGGTGATGGTCGTGCCGCCGACGACCTGGATGATGATTGCCTGGCCTGCCTTGGCACCGACAATTTCCAGGATGGCCTGGCGGAAATCGTCGTCCTTCATCTGGCACCGCATGTGGCACTCCCCTGTGGGTCTGCGTTTCCTCGCTCGGCCGTTCCGGCTCTCACGGTGGTAACTATAACGCCGAAGCTGCGCGGTTAGACATGCGGTGCGCGCAAATCTTCACAAAGAGGTCTGTGCGGTGCGTGCGCCTATCCCGACGGCGCGATCGCATGGAAGAAGGCGCCGGTGACCCTTCCGCGCCGGCTGCCGGAGGGGCCGAGCGGCTGGCCCTGGGAATCGCTCAGTTCGGCCAGGGGCGCGTCGGCGCCGCGGGTGAGGATGGTGGCATAATGGAATTCGTGCCCGCGCAGCCGCGTGCCT
This sequence comes from Roseixanthobacter liquoris, assembly GCF_043195135.2. Taxonomy (NCBI): domain Bacteria; kingdom Pseudomonadati; phylum Pseudomonadota; class Alphaproteobacteria; order Hyphomicrobiales; family Xanthobacteraceae; genus Roseixanthobacter; species Roseixanthobacter liquoris. The sequence goes on along the minus strand of NZ_CM195537.1, from coordinate 4,704,733 downwards.
TCCGGGCCGAGCGGGGAAGGGGCGATCAGGCGCGCCTCGCGATAGCCCAGATTCATCTTGCGCTTGGCGAAGCTGGTCTCCAGGTCGAGCAGGCCGAGCATCTCATGCGCGGTGCCCGATGCATCGGTGAGGGCCGCGCCGAGGGCCATGTAGCCACCGCATTCCCCGTGCACCGGCTTCGACTGGGCGAACGCCCGCATTCCCGCCTTGAAGCGCGCCGCCGCCGCCAGCGGGCCGGCGTGCAGTTCGGGATAGCCGCCGGGCAGCCAGCAGACGTCGCAACCCGGGTCCGGCGCCTCGTCGGCGAGGGGGGAGAAGGGGTGAATCTCTGCGCCCCTCTGCCGCCAGGATTGCAGCAGGTGCGCATAGACGAAGCTGAAGGCGGCATCCTGCGCGAGCGCGATCCGCTGGCCGGGCGGCGGCAGGTTCGGCGCGCCGTCATGCGCGGGCAGGGCGGCGAGCGGGGCTGCAAGGGCCAGGATGGCATCAAGATCGCAATGCGCATCCGCCATGTCGGCAAGCGCGGCATAGCGGGCGGCGAGATCCGCATGTTCCCCCGCCTGGACGAGCCCGAGATGACGCTCGGGCAGAACCAGCGTGTCGGTGCGGGGAATGGCGCCGAGCACGGGAATGCCGAGCGGCGCCATGGATTGGGTCACGAGGCGGGTGTGCCGTTCGCTGCCGACCCGGTTGAGGATCAGCCCGCCGATCCGCACGCGCGGGTCATGGGTGGCAAATCCCCGCGCCACGGCGGCGGCGGTCTGCGACTGGCCGCAGACGTCGAGCACCAGCAGCACCGGGATGTTCAGGAGCGCCGCCACATCCGCGCCCGCGCCGGAGCGGCCTTCCATACCGGGAACGCCGTCGAACAGGCCCATGGCCCCTTCCACCACCAGCAGCTCGCCGCCCGCCGCCGCATCGGCCGCGAGCGTCTCCAGCAGCGCCGGCGGCATGGCCCAGCTGTCGAGATTGAGGCCGGGCCGCCCCGTGGCGGCGGCATGGAAGGCCGGGTCGATATAGTCCGGCCCCGATTTCGCGGCGCGCACCTGCACCCCGCGCCGCGCGAAGGCGGCGAGCAGGCCGAGCGTCACCGTGGTCTTGCCCGAGCCGGAGCGCGGCGCGGCGATCAGCAGGCCGCGCGCGTTCATGCCGGGCGCCCTCACGCCAGGCGCGCTCACGCCAGGCGCGCTCATGCGAGATCGAGGCGCGGTTGCACCAGGCGGATGGCGTCGCCGGGCGCGATGCGCCCGCCCGCCACGACCTTGGCATAGATGCCGCAGTCGGTGTGGCCATAACCCTTGGCGAGGCCCTTGACGATGTTGAGGTCGCGTTCCGCCGTGGTGGGATTGACGCTGGTGGCGGCGCAACGCTCCGTGCGCTTGAGCACTTCCAGGCGCACCTGATCGCCGATGGCGAGCGTCTGGCCGGCAAGCTCCAGCTCGGCGCCGGCCGGCAGGCCGTCGAGATGCAGGTTCATGCGGAAGCGGATCGGGTCGATCTGCGCACCCATCTTCGCCTCCAGGTCGCGCACGCTGGCGAGATTGAGCAGCGAGACGAAGCCGGAGCGCAGGGAATCCATGAAGCGATGTCCCTGCGGCGCGGTGAGCAGCTTCAGCGGACCGCGCGCCTCGCTCTCCATGAACAAGGTGAGAAAGTCCTCGACGGCCGCGCGCCCCGCCTCGGTCGAAAGATCGCCCCGCGCCAGTTCAACGCCGTCCTTCGAGAGCGAGAACACCTTGCTCGCGGCATCGTAGCGCGTGCGCAGCGCGGCGATGCGGGCATTGCGCATCAGCACGACGAAGGCGGTCTTCTCCTTGTACGCGGGCGCGGCGGGATCGAAGCCGCTCGGCCCGTTCTCCACCGCATAGAGCCGGTCGCCGGGGAAGAAATCGCCGGCAGCCAAGTCGACGGAATCCATCGGTTCGGGAGAAAAGCCCTTCACAGGATAGCGGTTGATGGCGGTGAGGGTCGCGGCGGGCGCGCTCATGAAAGGGGTTCCTCGACTGGCGCAATGCGTATGGCTCGCATTGCGGTGCGGGCCGGTCAAGGGCCGCTCCGCGCACAAGGCCGCGCGCCGATGCGCAGGCGCCTGATCCGCATCAAGGCGGCGGAGCGGGCGCGATGGAAAATTCCCGCCACGGGAGGGGCCTCACCCCCTTCCGCTGTGCATCGGGCATCCCCACATCCCCCAACGGCGGCGCGCCAAGCGCGACCGCTGCGGCGGCCGGGGATACCGGAGCCGCATCCGATCGTTCCCCGTCGTGCTTCTTCAAGGCGGCGGGGGCGCCGAGGAGGAACGACATGAATTTTGAAATCTATACCGAGCGCGCGCGCGGTTTCGTCCAGTCGGCCCAGTCGCTCGCGGTGCGCGAGGGCAACCAGCAGTTCGCGCCCGAGCACCTGCTGAAGGTGCTGCTCGACGATCCCGAGGGCCTGTGCTCCGGCCTCATCCAGCGCGCCGGCGGCAACCCGACCCAGGTGCGCGACGAGGTGGAGCTTGCCCTGCGCAAACTCCCCAAGGTGCAGGGCGGCTCCGGCCAGGTCTATCTCAGCCAGCCGCTGGCGCGCGTGTTCGAGGCGGCCGAGCAGGCGGCCAAGAAGGCGGGCGACGGCTATGTCACCGTCGAGCGGCTTCTGCTTGCCCTCTCCATCGAGAAGGAGACCGAGGCCGGCAAGATCCTCGCCAAGGCGGGCGTGACGCCGCAGAACCTCAACACCGCCATCGAAGCGCTGCGCAAGGGCCGGACCGCCGATACGGCGACCGCCGAGAACGCCTATGACGCGCTGAAGAAATATGCCCGCGACCTGACCCAGGCGGCGCGCGACGGCAAGCTCGACCCGGTGATCGGCCGCGACGAAGAGATCCGCCGCACCATCCAGGTGCTGGCGCGCCGCACCAAGAACAATCCCGTGCTCATCGGCGAGCCGGGCGTGGGCAAGACCGCGATCGTGGAGGGTCTCGCCCGCCGCATCGTCGATGGCGACGTGCCGGAAAGCCTGAAGAACAAGAGCCTGCTCGCGCTCGACATGGGCTCGCTGATCGCCGGCGCGAAATATCGCGGCGAGTTCGAGGAGCGCTTGAAGAGCGTGCTGAACGAGGTGCAATCGGCGGAGGGCGGGATCATCCTGTTCATCGACGAGATGCACACGCTCGTCGGCGCCGGCAAGACCGACGGAGCGATGGACGCCTCCAACCTGCTCAAGCCCGCCTTGGCGCGCGGCGAGCTGCATTGCGTCGGCGCGACCACGCTCGACGAATACCGCAAGCATGTGGAGAAGGACGCGGCGCTGGCCCGTCGTTTCCAGCCCGTCTTCGTTTCCGAGCCCACGGTGGAGGATACCGTCTCCATCCTGCGCGGCCTGAAGGAGAAGTACGAGCTGCACCACGGCGTGCGGATCACCGACAGCGCTCTGGTCGCCGCCGCGACGCTCTCGAACCGCTACATCACCGACCGGTTCCTGCCGGACAAGGCCATCGACCTCGTGGACGAGGCGTCCTCGCGCCTGCGCATGCAGGTGGACAGCAAGCCCGAGGCCCTGGACAATCTCGACCGCGAGATCGTGCGCCTGAAGATCGAGCAGGAGGCCCTGAAGAAGGAGACCGACCAGGCGTCCAAGGACCGCCTGAAGCGGCTCGAAAAGGAATTGGCGGATCTCGAGGAGCGCGCCTCCGTCCTCACCTCCAAGTGGAAGGCGGAGAAGGAGAAGCTCGGCACGGCGACGACGCTCAAGGCCAAGCTCGACCAGGCGCGCGCCGATCTCGCCATCGCGCAGCGGCAGGGCGAATACCAGAAGGCGGGCGAACTGACCTATTCGGTCATCCCGGAGCTGGAGAAGAACCTGGCGGCCGTGGAAGCGGCCGGCGACAAGGGCGGCACCATGGAAGAGGCGGTGACGCCCGACCATATCGCCGGCGTCGTCTCCCGCTGGACCGGCGTGCCGGTGGACAAGATGCTGGAAGGCGAGCGCGAGAAGCTGCTCAAGATGGAGCTTGAGCTGGCCAAGCGCGTCATCGGCCAGGACGAGGCGGTCACCGCCGTGTCTACCGCCGTGCGCCGCTCGCGCGCCGGCCTGCAGGACCCGAACCGGCCCATCGGCTCGTTCCTGTTCCTCGGCCCCACCGGCGTCGGCAAGACCGAGCTGACCAAGGCGCTCGCGAACTATCTGTTCGACGACGACACCGCCATGGTGCGCATCGACATGTCGGAATACATGGAGAAGCACTCCGTGAGCCGGCTGATCGGCGCCCCTCCGGGCTATGTGGGCTATGAGGAGGGCGGCGCGCTGACCGAGGCGGTGCGGCGCCGGCCGTATCAGGTGGTGCTGTTCGACGAGGTGGAGAAAGCCCATCCGGACGTCTTCAACGTGCTGTTGCAGGTGCTCGACGACGGGCGCCTCACGGACGGGCAGGGCCGCACGGTGGACTTCCGCAACACGCTGTTGGTAATGACCTCCAACCTCGGTGCGGAGTATCTCGCCGATCCCCGCCAGCCGGTGGGCTTCGGCATCCCCGGCCATGAGGGCGAGAAGGTGGTCTCCGACGACGAGGCCTATGAGATGGTGATGGGGGCCGTGCGGCGTCATTTCCGCCCGGAATTCATCAACCGCATCGACGAGATCGTCATGTTCCACCGCCTGAAGCGGGACCAGATGGCGGGCATCGTCGATATCCAGATGGGTCGGCTCGCCAAGCTGCTGGAGGATCGCAAGATCGTCCTCGACCTCACCCCCGAGGCGCGGGCCTTCCTCGCCGACAAGGGCTACGACCCGGCCTATGGCGCACGTCCGCTGAAGCGGATCATCCAGAAGCTGGTGCAGGACCCGATGGCGGAGAAGCTCCTCGCCGGCGACATCCTGGACGGCACCCGCGTGCGGGTGGGGCTCGACGGTGGACGCCTGACCTTCGCCAGCGAAGGCCCGGTCGAACAGGCCGCCTGACGCGCCGGCCGCCCGCCGCCGGTGCCGGTTTGTGAAACGCGGTTCCGGCGCGACATGGAGGGCTCTCCCATCGGGAGGGCCCTTTTTTGTCGCCGGTTAGTTGCCGCGCATCTTCTGCAACAGGGCATCGGCCTTCTTGAGCACGGCGGCGAACTGCGGCTGGGTCACGATCTCCCGCGTATAGCATGCGCGCACGGCGGTGGCCCCCTCGTCCCTCAAGGCGTTGGCCTTGTCCCACCGTGGATCGTCCGTCCCTTTTCCACCTTTCTGGACCGCGGCGAACAAAGCGTTCGCCCGGGATTCGAAGTCTTTCCACACCTTGGTGCAGACGGGGATGAGCTTGGACGCCTCCGGAACGGGGGTCGTGCCGACGCTCACCCGGCCGCCGGAACGACGGCCGATCACGATCACATCCGGCGGCACATTGCCGATATCGCCCTGGGCGAACAATCCGAGTGTGGCATGGAGCGTTTCGCCGTCCTGCGCGGGGAGGGGCAGAGCCACATATCCCTCGAAGGCGGCATCGCTTCCGGTGGCCTGGGTATAGAAGGGGTCCCACTTGAGCGCGCTGTCCAGCCCCTCGCCCGCGCGCAGGCCCAGGTTCTCCGCCTCATGCCCCACCCAATTGGCGAGGACCGGTTCCGGCGAGACGAAGATGCGCGTCTCATACGTCTTGTCGTGGAACAGCAGCCCGTCCGGCCGCCCGCTTTCCAGATCGCCGTCGTACAAGGCGCCGGGCGAGAAGCTCGGGGTCTTTTCCAGGCCGGGGAAGGACAGCGGCCCGAGCAGGGCCTTCATCTGCGCCCCGAGATCGGCGCGGGCGCGTTCGTCCTGCTTGAAGACGGCGTCATTGTCCGCCCCCGCCTTTTCCGCCGCGACGATGGCGGCGACATGGGCATCGCGGGAGGCGATATAGGCATCCTCGGCGGTTCCGGCAAAAGCCGCTGCGGGAAGCGCGGCGGCCAGCAGCAGAGCCCAGGCGATCCGCCGGTTGGCGCGGGGCGCGGACAGTTTCATGGAAAACTCGTGGTTCGCGCGGCGGGGAGCCGTCTATCCGAAGACGCCGGCCGCGCACCCGCAGGCCGCGCCCGGCGTCGAAGGCGGGCTTATTTGGTGCGGTTGATGCTTGCGGCCGAGGCCACCTTCGGCGGCACCGGGGCGTGGCTGAGCAGAAGCTCGATGCGCTCGCGCTCTTTCCTGAACTCCGCGAGGAAGCGCCCGTCGAGGGCGCGCCCGCGCGGCAGCTTCACGCGCATCGGGTCCACGAACGAGCCGTTGATCTTCACCTCATAATGCAGGTGCGGCCCGGTGGAGAGGCCGGAGGAGCCGAGATAGCCGATGACCTGGCCTTGGCGCACCTGGACCCCCTCGCGAATGCCCTTCGCGAAGCCGGATTGGTGGGAATAGGTGGTCACATAGCCGTTGGCATGCTGGATCTCCGTATGCCGCCCGTAACCGGATTTCCAATTGGCATAGATGATCGTGCCGTTGCCGGCGGCATAGATGGGCGTGCCGACCGCATCCGCCCAATCGACGCCGGTGTGCAGCTTGGAATAGCCGAGGATGGGATGGCGGCGATATCCGAACGGCGAGCGCATGATGCCGCCCGCCATGGGCTTGCGCACCAGGAACTTCTTCGCGCTCTTGCCGTCCTCGTCGTAATAATCGACCAGCCCGTCGTCGGAGGTCTGGAACCGGTAGTAGCGGCGGGTTTCGCCATTGGTGCTGAGCGCGGCGAACAGCACTTCCTCGTCGCCGCCGTCCTCGGTGTACAGCACCTCGAAATTGTCGCCCGGCTTCACCCGGCGCTGGAAATCCACATCGAAGGAATAGACGCGCACCAGATCGGCGATGATATTGCGCGGCACTTCGTTGCGCAGCGCGGTTTCATAGAGGCTGTCATAGAGGCGGATGCCGGGACCGTCGTCATCGTCGTCCACGTCTTCGGAAATGCCGCCCACATCGGTTTCGGTCGGCTCCGCCACCTGGACGAACTTGTCATTGTCCGCCTTCGCGACCGTGCCCTCGTGCCCGGCGTCGCTGAACAAAGAGATGCGCAGCGGGTGGGTCTTCTTGTCGGCGCCGTCCTGCGTCAGCAGGCGCACGCGAAGGCCGTCCTTCACCGTGCCGTCGCGCCCCCGGCCGAACGCCGCAGCAGCCTGGCGCGCCTCGTCCTGGCTGACGCCGTTGTCGGTGAGGATCGAGACGATGGTATCGCCCTTCTTCACGAGCACCGTCTGGTCCGACCAGGCATTGCCGCCCGAGGTCTCGTCCGAGGTCTTGCCGAGGAAGCTG